>NZ_CP133111.1:4602500-4927500 GCF_033001325.1 Rhodopseudomonas sp. BAL398 | reverse complement strand
ACGATCTGGAAGGAGGCCGGATTCTTCATGATCTTCTTCCTGGCGGCGCTGCAACAGGTGCCGCCCGATCTGTATGAAGCCGCGCGGATGGAAAATGCCGGGCGCTGGACCGTGTTCCGCCGCATCACCTGGCCCTTGGTGATGCCGACCACGCTGTTCGTCGCCATCAACGCGCTGATCAATGCGTTTCGCATCGTCGATCAGGTCATCGCCATGACCGGCGGCGGCCCCAACAATGCCAGCACGTTGCTGCTGTTCTATATCTATCAGGTCGGCTTCAGCTTCTGGGATTCCGCCTATGCGGCCGCGCTGTCGGTGGTGCTGCTCGGCGTACTCGGCAGCGTCGCGCTGGCGCAATTCTATCTGCTCGACCGCAAGGTTCACTATCGATGAACCGCCTCGCCACCATAGCCGGCACCGGCGCCGCCTGGCTGTTCGGCCTGCTCTGGGCGCTGCCGATCCTTTATGCGCTGTGGGCCAGCTTTCATCCGTCGGCTTACGCCACGCATTTCGACCTCGCCGCGCCGCTGACGCTGCAGAATTTCGTCCATGCCTGGACCGCCGCGCCGTTCGCGCGCTATTTCCTCAATACTATCCTGCTGGTGATCGGCATCATGGTGGCGCAATTCTTGATCTGCACGCTGGCGGCGTTCGGCCTGGCGCGGTGGAAATTCTTCGGCAGCGACGTGCTGTTCGGCCTGATCCTGATTCAGCTGATGGTGACGCCGGACGTGCTGATCCTGGAGAATTACCGCACGCTGCAGTCGCTCGGCCTGATCGATACGCTGACCGGAATCGGCCTGCCCTATGTGGCCTCGGCCTTCGGCATTTTCTTGCTGCGCCAGACCTTCAAGTCGATCCCCAAGGAACTCGACGACGCGGCCCGGATGGAAGGCGCCAGCACCTTGCAGACTATCTGGCGGGTCTATCTGCCCTTGGCGAAGCCGATCTATATCGCCTATGGGCTGGTCTCGGTCAGCTACCACTGGAACAATTTCCTGTGGCCGCTGATCGTCACCAATTCAGTCGAGACCAGGCCGCTAACCGTCGGCCTGCAGGTGTTCGCCTCGGTCGATCAGGGCATCGACTGGTCGGTGATCTGCGCCGCCGCCTTGATGAGCTCGGCACCGCTGATGATCGCATTCCTGCTGTTTCAGCGCGCCTTCATCCAGAGCTTCCTGCGCGCCGGCATCCGCTGAGTCATGGCACGGCCTGTCGTTCGTCATGCCCGGCCTTGTGCCGGGCATCCACGCCTTGAAAGCTGTGCTTGGGTCAAAGGCGTGGATGGCCGGGACAAGCCCGGCCATGACGCGTGGTAGAGTCGAAACCAATCGTCTTTGGTTTGAGATCTTGCTTCCGGGCCAGCACTCAGCCCGGAAGAAATTGCATTGCCGCGGCGATCAGGCGGCCGCCAGCCCCAATTGGCTGCGCCAGTTCGGATACAGCGCGTCGGCGTCGTGCGGAAAGCTTTCGAAGGCGCGGGCGAATTCGTGGTGGTCCTTGGCAAAGGCCACCGGATCCGCGCTCTCTTTCCAGCATTGCTCGGCCTGGCGCAGCGATTTGGCGCCGGCCGCGCCGCCGTCGATATGGCCGAAGGCGCCGCCGCCCGCGGTCATGATCAGGTTGGAATGGCCGAGATTCTTGAAGAAGCCCGGCATCCGCAGCGCGTTCATGCCGCCGGAGATGATCGGCGTGGTCGGGTTCATGCCGAGCCATTCCTGATGGTAATACGGCCCGTCGGCGCTATCCTCGGTGATCATATAGGCCATCGCCCGGTCGGCGGCTTCGCCTTCCATCTTGCCATAGCCCATGGTGCCGGTGTGGATGCCCGAGGCGCCCTGCAGCCGCGCCATCTTCGACAGCACGAAGGCGGTGTAGCCGCGCTTGGCCTGCGGCGAGGTCACCGCGCCATGGCCGGCGCGATGGTAATGCAGATATTGCTTCGGGAAGGTGCGCCGCGCGGTGGTGATCGCGGCGGGGCCTGCGACATAGCCGTCGACCAGGAAGGCGACGTGGTCGGCATTGTCGGCGAAAGTCTCGAGGATGTAATGGCCGCGCGCCACCATTTCATGGTGATCGTCGGCGGTGATGTTGAACGAGAACAGTTTTGGCTGGCCGGTCTTGTCCTGGGCCCGCCGCATCGCGTCGTTGACCAGGCGCACGGTTTCCTTCAACGGCGCGAACACCTGATTGCCCTGCGGCTCGTCATTCTTGATGAAGTCGCCGCCGAGCCAGAAATCGTAGCAGGCATTGGCGAAGGGCTGCGGCCGCAGCCCGAGCTTCGGCTTGATGATGGTGCCGACGATGAAGCCGCCGTCGACGACGGGCCGGCCGAGCACGCGCCACAGATCCTTGATCGTGGTCGAGGGGCCGTCGAACAGCTTCAGATAGGCCGGCGGCACGTAGAAATCGTACATCTTGGCGTATTCGACGTCGCCCATGCCCTGATTGTTGCCGATCGTCAGCGTCAGGAACGAGGCGATCATGGCGCGGCCGTCGATGATGTTGCGGTCGAACAATTCGATCGGATAGGCGATCTTCATCAGCTGCTTGGCTTCGTCGATCTCATAGACCAGCGCATCGACGCCGCGGGTGAAATCGTCGGTGGTCGAGACCTCGACATTGGTGCCGGTCGAGGATTCGGCGGCGAAATGCGCCGCGGTCTGCAGATAATTGCCGAAGCCCGGCTTCGGCTTCATGATGTAGGCGCACAGCACGTGGCGGCCACCGGCGATCAGGTCTTTTTCGGTCAGCTTGAGATTGGCGTAGCGGTCGGATTGGTCCATTTTGGTCTCCAACAATGTCTGAGGCCGGCGGTTCGCACCGGCGCGAATTATTCGGCGGCGCGCGCGGCGGAGGCGCTGATCTGCGGATCGAGCGCGCCGGATTTGTAGCGCTTGGCCATTTCGGACAGCGGGATCACCTTGATCTTGGAGGCGTTGCCGGCGGTGCCGAATTGTTCGAAGCGCTGGCGGCAGAGGTCGCGCATGGCGTCCATCGCCGGTTTGAGGAATTTGCGCGGATCGAACTCGGCCTTGTTTTGCGTCGCAACCTTGCGGAACACGCCAGTCATGGCGAGGCGGCAATCGGTGTCGATATTGACCTTGCGCACGCCGTGCTTGATGCCGCGCACGATCTCCTCGACCGGCACGCCGAAGGTCTGCGGCATGCCGCCGCCGAATTCATTGAAGATGTCCTGCAATTCCTGCGGCACCGAAGACGAGCCGTGCATGACAAGATGCGTGTTGGGCAGCCGGCGGTGGATCTCCTCGACGACCTTCATCGCCAGGATATCGCCGTCGGGCTTGCGCGAGAATTTATAGGCGCCGTGCGAGGTGCCCATCGCAATCGCCAGCGCGTCGACCTTGGTGGCGCGAACGAAGTCGACGGCTTGGTCGGGATCGGTCAAGAGCTGATCCTGGCTGACGGTGCCTTCCAGCCCGTGGCCGTCTTCCTGCTCGCCGCCGCCATGTTCCAGCGAGCCCAGCACGCCGAGCTCGCCTTCGACCGAGGCGCCGACCCAATGCGCCATGTCGGTGACGCGGCTGGTGATGTCGACATTGTAGTCGTAATCCGCCGCGGTCTTGGCGTCGGCCTTCAGCGAGCCGTCCATCATCACCGAGGTGAAGCCGTGCTGGATCGCGGTGGCGCAGGTGGCTTCGTCATTGCCGTGGTCCTGATGCATGCATAGCGGGATCTGCGGATAGATCTCGCTCAACGCCTCGATCATCTTGGCCAGCATGATGTCGTTGGCGTAGGCGCGCGCGCCGCGCGAGGCCTGGATGATCACCGGGGCGTCGACCGCGGCTGCCGCCTCCATGATGGCGAGGCCCTGCTCCATATTGTTGATGTTGAATGCCGGCACGCCGTAGCCGTGCTCGGCGGCGTGATCCAGCAATTGCCTCAAAGTGATGCGGGCCATGATGCCTCCTGTTGAATGTGGGTTGCGAACATTGTGGTTCAGTGCGATGCGCGCGCGATCGCGCCCCGGGCTGCCTCCATCACCGCCTCCGCCGTGATGCCGAATTTCTGATACAACACGCTGGCCGGCGCCGAGGCGCCGAAGCCGGTCATGCCGACGAAGGCGCCGCCATCGCCGATCCAGCGGTACCAGTCCGAGGCGATCGCGGCCTCGACGCCGATCCGCGGCGCCTGGCCGAGCACGGCGGCGCGATAGGCCTCCGGCTGCTCGGCGAATAGTTCGAAGCACGGCGCCGACACCACCGCGGCCTTGATGCCGGCGGCGCCGAGCTTGGTCGAGGCGTCGAGCGCGATCGCCACTTCCGAGCCGGTGGCGATCAGCGTGACGTCGCGCGCACCCGGATCGACCACGACGTAAGCGCCGCGCGCCACCGGATTGTCGTTGGTGTTGTCGCGCGGCAGCGCCGGCAGCGCCTGGCGCGACAGCGCCAGCACCGAGGGGCGGTGTTCGGATTTGACCGCGCAATCCCAGGCCTGCGCGGTCTCGATCGCATCCGCCGGGCGGAACACCAGCAGGTTGGGGATCGCCCGCAGCGAGGCGACGTGTTCGACCGGCTGATGGGTCGGGCCGTCTTCGCCCAGGCCAATGGAATCATGCGTCATCACATGGATCACCCGGATTCCCATCAGCGCCGCCAGGCGAATGGCCGGGCGGTTGTAATCGGCGAACGCAAGGAACGTGCCGCCGAACGGGATGAAGCCGCCATGCAGCGCGAGGCCGTTCATCGCCGCCGCCATGCCGAATTCGCGGATGCCATAATGGATGTAGCTGCCGCTGTAATCGCTCGGTGTGACCGATTTGGTGCCCTTGGCGTGGGTCAGGTTGGAATGGGTCAGATCCGCCGAGCCGCCAAGAATATTAGGCGAGGCCGGCACGATGGCGTCGATGGTCAGCTGCGAGGCCTGGCGGGTGGCGATCGAGGGCTTGTCGGTGGCGAATTTGTCGAGCAGCGCCCGCAGCGCCGTCTCGTAATTCGCCGAGAGCTTGCCGGCCAGCGCGTCGGTGAAGGCGGCGCGGGTGGCGGCATCGAGCTGCCCGAGCCGCCCGGTCCAGGCGGCATGCGCGCCCTGGCCGCGGGCGCCGATTGCGCGCCAGCCTTTGAGGACCGGGTCCGGCACTTCGAATGGCGCATGGGGCCAGCCCAGCGCGGCGCGGGTCTTTTCGATCTCCTCGGCGCCGAGCGGCGCGCCATGGGCCTTTTCGGTGCCCTCGACCTTGGGCGAGCCGAAGCCGATCTTGGTGCGGCAGGCGATCAGCGACGGCCGATCGCTCGATTTGGCCTGTTCGATCGCGGCCGCGATCGCTTCGGGATCATGGCCATCGATGCGCGTCGCATTCCAGCCCGAGGCGGCAAAGCGCGCCACCTGATCGTCCGAACAAGACAGCGAGGTGGCGCCGTCGATCGAGATCTGATTGTCGTCGAACAGCACGATCAGCTTGCCGAGCTTGAGATGCCCGGCCAGCGAGATCGCCTCGTGGCTGATGCCCTCCATCAGGCAGCCGTCGCCGGCGATGACGTAAGTATGGTGATCGACCACGGCGTCGCCATAGCGCGCATTCAGCAGCCGCTCCGCCAGCGCCATGCCGACCGCCGTGGCCAGCCCCTGGCCGAGCGGCCCGGTGGTGGTCTCGACGCCCTTGGTGTGGCCATATTCCGGATGGCCCGGGGTCTTCGAGCCCCATTGCCGGAACGCCTTGATCTCGTCGATGGTGACGTCGTCATTGCCGGTCAGATGCAGCAGCGCATAGAGCAGCATCGAGCCATGGCCGGCCGACAGCACGAAGCGGTCGCGGTCCGGCCACGCCGAATCGGCGGCGTCGAACTTCAGGAATCGGCTGAACAGCACGGTGGCGACATCGGCCATGCCCATCGGCATGCCCGGATGGCCCGACTTGGCCTTCTCCACCGCGTCGATCGCCAGAAAGCGGATCGCATTCGCCATGTCGCGATGCGACACCTGTTCGTGAATGTCACGCGTCGAAATATTCAAACCAACCTCCCAAGATTCTCGTTATGGCGCGTCAGCCCTGTTTGCGCGCTCATTTGGCGCCCCGCTTGCGTTCGATCAGCTGCATGATCAGCGGCGTCAGGATCAGCTGCATCGCCAGATCCATTTTCGAGCCGTGGATCACGATCGAATTGGCGCGCGACATGAAGCTGCCCTGGATCATCGACAGCAGATAAGCGAAGTCGATGCCGCGCGGGCTCTTGAACCGGATCACCACCATCGATTCATCCGCGGTCGGAATCCAGCGCGCGATGAAGGGGTTCGAGGTGTCGACCGTCGGCACCCGCTGGAAATTGATGTCGGTCTCGCCGAATTGCGGCACGATGTAGTGCACATAATCCGGCATCCGGCGCAGGATGGTGTCGGTGACGGCCTCGGTGGAATAGCCGCGGTCGCTGCGGTCGCGGTGCAGCTTCTGGATCCATTCCAGATTGATCACCGGGACCACGCCGATCTTCAGATCGGCATGCTGGGCGACATTGACGGTGTCGGTCATCACCGCGCCGTGCAGGCCCTCGTAGAACAGCAGATCGGAATCCGGCGGCAGCGACGCCCAGTCGGTGAAATTGCCCGGCGCCACGCCGTGCAGCTTGGCCTCGGTGTCGTCATGGACATAGTGCCTGGTCTTGCCGGTGCCGGTCGCCGCATAGTCGCGAAAGGTGGTCTCGAGCTCCTCGAACAGATTGGTCTCGGGGCTGAAATGGCTGAAATGGCGATTGCCGAGTTCGGACTCCGCCGCCATCTTGTTGCGCATGTCGACGCGGTTGTAGCGATGGAACGCGTCGCCCTCGATATAGGCGGCGTTGACGTTTTCGCGGCGGAAGATCTGCTCGAAAGTGCGCTTGACCGAGGTGGTGCCGGCGCCGGACGAACCGGTGATCGAAATGATCGGATGCTTGCGGGACATGTGTGACTTTCAGACTCCGGATACTTAAGCCTCGGGTTGTTCGGACTCGATTAGTTCGGATTCGGACGACGTCAGACCCGGAACAGGCCGCGGCGTGCGAACAGCGGCGCGGTGCGCGAGGCGGCATCGGGATCATTGTGCAGCAGCTCGATGCGCTCGACCTTGTCGAGCGAGCCCATGATCAAGGGCGAGCGCTGATGGATCGATGACGCGGCGAGATCGAGCACGCGCTCGCGCCCGGTCGAGGCGCCGCCGCCGGCCTGCTCCATCACAAAGGCCATCGGGTGGGTCTCGTACAACAGCCGCAGCCGGCCCTCGCCATAGCCCGGGCGCGAATCCGCCGGATACAGGAACACGCCGCCGCGGGTCAGGATGCGATAGGCCTCCGCCACCAGCGAACCGATCCAGCGCATGTTGAAATCCTTGCTGCGCGGGCCGTCGGCGCCGGCCAGGCATTCGTCGACGAAGTCGCGCACCGGCTGCTCCCAGTGCCGATGGTTGGAGGCGTTGATGGCGTATTCGGCGGTGTCGTGCGAGACCTGGACCTTCTCGCGGATCAGCCGATAGGTCCTGGCGGCGCGGTCCAGCGTGAAGATGTCGACGCCACAGCCGAGCGTCAGCACCAGCGAGGTCTGCGGCCCGTAGACCACAAAGCCCGCCGCCAGCTGACAGCTGCCGGGCGCCGAGAACGGCGCCACACCGGGCGCATTGGGGATGATCGAGAAGATCGTCCCCACCGTCATATTGGTGTCGATATTGGACGAGCCGTCGAGCGGATCATAGGCGATCGAGATCAGCGCCTTCGGATCGCCCTCCACCAGCTCCTCGGATTCCTCCGACGCCAGCACCGCGAACGGCACATCCTTCAGCGCCGCGATCACCATCTGGTCGGCGCGGACGTCGAGATCCTTCTGCACGTCGCCATCGGCATTGGCCGAGCCCTGCGCCTGGCCGGTGATCCCGCCCAGCGCGCCCTGCCCGATCAGCTCCGAAATCTCGATCGACGCCGCCGCGATCGCCCGAACCGCCGCCGCAACCGCAATACGAAGCGGGTCTGAACCCGCATATAGATCGATACGACGCGAAAGCGTCTGCCCCTGTTCCATCGTCATGTCCCCGGATCGATTGCCAGTCGCGACATCAATGCGTCCGCGTGCGCGCCGCAGCTATCGGCTGGATCAGCAAAATAAGAAAATGCTAATTTCAACGTTACCACCAAAGTATTTCTTATATCACGAGTATTGCGGGCTGTTTTGGCCTCTTCACCAAGCAAATGCGAACTATTTGCATGGCGCTCCGATGGTGGACACTGGAATCGGTCGCCAGAATTTCGCGGCACAAACCAAATTGATTGGCCATCATCGTATCCATGGCGAGAACGACTGGCGACGGCCTGCATTCTGCTTGGCCACGCGCAATCATTCGCGCGGCCAGCCGATGCGGCGGCCGCCCTATTGCTGCTGTTATATCGGCAGAAACGCGGTTCAGCTTGAGCCGGGTCAAATTCGATTGCCCCGACGGCATGGTCCGTCGGTCGGCTCCGCGGCAAGCGCACGCGGGCGGCGTGACCGCGCCGCGTCTCAGGCGCCGCAGATCTTCAATCTGCCGGCCGAATCCATCGCATGAACCCGCACCCCCGCTCGCAAGCGGACGACCTCCGCGATGCGATCCATCGGCATCGCACTGAACGCCGTCGACAGCGCGTCGGCCTCGGTGGCGGTCGGCGCGACCACGCTGACGGTGCGATAGAGCGAGGGGCTGCGGCCGGTGGCCGGGTCGAACAGATGGGTGAAGCGGCCCTGCGAATCGAAGCTGAATCCGGAACCGGCCGAGGTGGCGACGGCGCGGTCGACCAGGTCGATGGTCTCGGTGATCGCGCCCGACCGCTCCGGATCGTCGAGGCCGACCCGCCACGGCGTGCCATCCGGACGCGCGCCGATGGCGCGGATTTCGCCCATATTGACCAGGCTGGTCGACAGCCCGGCCCGGCGCAGCATCTCGACCACCCGGTCGGTGGCGTAGCCTTGGGCAATGCCGTTGAGGGTGATGCCGGCGCCGGGCTTGAGCAACGCAACGCGGTCGGCATCGACCAGCAGCCCGCGATAGCCGACCTTCGCCAGCGCCTCGGCTCGTTCGCTCTGAGACGGTCCGTCGGCGCTCGCCCGCTCCGACGCGAAGAAATCCGCATCAAGCGCCCAGAGCGGCTGCACGGTCGGGTCGAAGGCGCCGTCGGTCAGCGCCGCGAATTCCAGGCTGGCCTTGAGCAAGGTCACCATATCGGGATCGGGCGCCGCAAGGACGCCGCTGCGGTTCAGCGTGCAGATCGCCGAATCGGGCTGGTACAGGCTGAACAATTGCTCCAGCCGGCGCACCTGCACCAGCGCATCATGCACCAGCCGCTGCGCCAGACGGCGATCGGGATGAAAGATCTCGATCGAGCCCTGCGCGCCGAGCACCGACCCGCTCCAGCGCACCGGGCCATCGACGCCCGCGATGGCGCCGCGCGGCAGCAACGCTGACGCCGACAGCGCCGCGGTGATCGCGATCATCCGCCGCCGGGTGAGAATTGGCTGGGTCATCGTGGTCTCCGTCATTTGGCCGGGCGCGAAGCATCAGTCGCGCCTTGATCGACGTCGCTGCCGAGCACATAGGATGGCGGAATCTCGGCAAAGCCCACGATGCGCCCGCCATTGCCCGCCACGAAAGCCTCGGCGGCGGCGCGCACGCCGAACGGAATCGCTTCCGCCGCGCCCATGCCGCCCTGCTTGCGGCTTCCGATCACGAACAACGCCTTGTGGGCGTCGATCCAGTTGGTCTCGCCCGGCTCATTCCAACTCGGCGCCTTGGCCATGTCGGAGACATAGATCGCCTTGATGTCGCGCGGCTGGTCCGGCATCAGCGAAAACGCCACCGCGTCGCGCGCCGAGGTGAACCAATAGGGATCGATCCGGCCACCGGTGATGATCTGTCCCTTTGGGCCGGGATGCTCCATCACATTCATGCCGCAGAACACGCCCATCGCATCGCTGTTGAGCGCCACCGGCGGCGGCACCACGGCTGGGCCGCCATCCTTGCCGCAACCCGCCAGCAAAACCGCGATCGCGATAGCGGCGCATAGTTTGCGGATCATAATTCCCTCCGCGTGAAGAACAGCATTGCCAGCCCGAGCGGCGCGACGATCCAGGCCAGCAAACCGAGCAGCAGGACCGACGGCGCCAGGCTGGCGGTCGCCGCCAAGCCCGACATCCCGGAAAACTGGCTGACCTTGAGGCCGCTCAGATTGGCCAGGCGGTAGAGATCGGTCGGATTGAGAAACAGCAGCGCGTTGAGCACATGGGCGGTGATGAAGCGGCCCTGATCGACCACCAACCCGCCGAGCAACGCCATGTCGAACACCAGCACCATCAGCAGCCAGACCCCGACCGCGAGCCCGGCCGCGGTGCCGCGATCGCGCACCATGCTGCTGATCAGATAGCCGAGCGCCACGAACACCGCGCCCAGCATCACCGAGGTGCCGAGCATCGCCGCGAAGGCGACCCAGCTCGCCGCCAGCACCGAGGCCCCGGTCATGGCCAGCGCGACCGCCGCAGCGCCGTAGCCGATCACGGTGGCGAAGCCGAGGATCAGCACATGACCGGCGAATTTTCCGAGGATCACCTGGCTGCGGCCGACCGGATAGCTGAGCAGCAGAATCATGGTGCCGCGCTCCATCTCGCCGACCACGGCGTCGTGCGAGATCAATAGCGCGATCAGCGGCAGCAGGAAGATCGTCAGGCTCGACAGGCTGACGATCACGACGTCGAGCGCGCCGACGCCGACATTGCCGGTCGGCGCGCTGCCGAGAAATGTCAGCGACAGTGCCAAAGCGGCCAGCAGCAGCGTGGTCGCCAGCACCCAGCGATTGCGCAGGCCTTCCTGGATCTCCTTGGCGGCGATGATGGCGATCGTTCTCATGACGCGCGCGCCCCCGCGCGAAGAAAATGCGCATAGAGATCATCCAGCGTCGGCGCCGCGACCTCGATATTGCCGACCCGCGGATCATTCGCCGCCGCGCGCAAAAGCTGCATCTTGGCGCGGTCGTCGGCCGCCAGCACGGTCTGGCGCCGTTCGCCGGGGCGAAAGCCATCAGTGAGCCAGGCTGGTGGCGCCGCATTCTCGCCGTCGAGATCCACGGTCACGCGGATCGGCAGCTGCGAGATCGTGCGCAACTCGGCCATGGTTCCCTGCGCCACCAGATGTCCTTGATTCATGATCAGCACGTGTTCGGCGCGGCCCTCGAGTTCGTCCAGCGCATGCGACGAAATCAGCACGGTGGCGCCGGCATCGCGCAGCTCGCCGAGAATTTCATAGAAGGTCTGGCGCAGCGCCGGATCGAGCCCGGTGGTCGGCTCGTCGAGCAGCAGCACGCGCGGTTGTCCGAGCAGCGCCTGCGCCAGGCCGAGACGTTGCCGCATGCCCTTGGAATAGGTGCCGACCCTGCGGTCGGCGGCATTGCTCAACCCGACGCGCTCGAACAGACTGTCACCCGCGGCCGGGCTGATCTGCTTCAGCCGCGCGTAGAACGACAGCGTCTCGCGCCCGGTCAGCGCCGAATTGAACGCCACGCTTTCCGGCAGATAGCCGAGCCAGCGCCGCGCCGAGAATTCGCCGGCCGCCGGATCCTGTCCGAGGGAGCGGACTTCACCATGGGTCGGCCGGATCAATCCCAGCATCAGCTTGATCAGCGTGGTCTTGCCGGCGCCATTGTGCCCGACCAGCGCGCTGAGTCGGCCGGGCGCCAATTCGAACGAGACGTCGCGCAGCGCGCGCACCGCGCGGAAGTTCTTTTCGACGTGCATGACCGAGATCGCCGCGCTCATGGCTGGCTCTCCGAGGCCTGCGGTCGCGGCGGCGGCGCGATCAGCGGATGGGTGTCGATGACGCCGCCGGGATACAGCGCGGGAAACTGACTCTGCGCCCAGCGCAGCACCTGCACGGCGGGGCTGTTGATCAGCACCTTGGCGGACGGCGCGGTCCACAACACCCGGTCGACGATGTCGTTGGGCCGATAGGCGGTGTCGGCGATGCCGTCGCCATTGAGGTCGAAGGCCGGATTGTCGCTCCAGTAATTGCCGCGACCGCCCTTCGACCAGTCGAGATTGCGGGTGCCGACATATTTCACCTGATTGCGATTCCCGATAAATGCGTTGCCGACGATGTCGTTGTCTTCGGAGCCTGCGGTGAAGTGCACGCCAATGCCGCAGCCCTCGAACCAGTTGTCGCGGAACACATTGTGGTTGGCGTTATAGATGAACACGCATTTCTCGGGGCCGCTGCGCGCGCCGCGCGTCGGTTCGGCCTTCGGCAGCATGCCCTTGTCGTCGTCCGCTCCGTCGTCTCCGCCGTTCTTGTCGCTGTCTTTCTTGACGCTGTCGAGCAGGCCGCCGCTGACCCTGTTGCCCTCGATCGCGGCGTAATTGGCATAATTGAACAGCAGGCCGTAATCGCGGTCGCGGTCGGAGACATTGCCGCGGATCACCAGCCGGTTGGAGAACATGATGGCAAAGCCGCCATGATTGCCGATCGAGACATTGCCGCTGACCTCGCTGTCGTCGGTGTACATGTAATGCACCGCGAAGCGGACCTGCTCGAGCCGATTGTCGATGAAACGATCGCGCTTGCTGTTGATGGTGTAGATGCCATCGCGGCCGTAGCGAATGTGGTTGCCTTCGACCACGACATCGGGCGCGTTCCACACCGAGACGCCGTTGCCGGCCTCGTTCAGCCGAATGTTGCGCAGGCCGTCGATGATATTGTGCTGAACCAGCGATCCACCCGCGCCGTGGACATAGACGCCGAACAAATTATCCTCCAGGCGATTGTCCGCGACTACGGCCCGCTTGGCCGATTGCGCGAGAAACACGCCGGAATCGATCTGGGAGATATCGCCGCCCGATCCCTTGATGATCAGGCCGCGAATCGTCACGTCGGGGGCGATGACCCTGACGACGGTGCCGGTGCCGGGTCCGACCAGCGTCGCACCCGGCTTGCCGCGCAATTCGATGGGACGCTCGATCCGGACCGTCCCTCGGTAGGTGCCAGGCGCAAGCTCGACCACGTCACCATCCCGCGCCTGATCCAGCACGGCCTGTAGCGGCCGGTCCGGACCCGTTCGCAGCGTTTCCGCGGCCGCAAGGCCCGAAACGCCGGTGGCGACGAGCGCCACCGGGATGATGTGCAGCAAGCGATGCATCTGTCAGGCCCGCCTCAAGCCGATTTCGGCTCGACGAACATCCGGCCCTTCATTTCCATGTGCATCGCGTGGCAGAACCACGAACAATAGTACCAATACACACCGGCCTTGTCGGCCGAAAAGGTGACCGACGCCGTCGCCTGGGGCGCGACCTCCATCTGGATGCCATAATTGATGATCGCGAAGCCATGGGTGAGGTCTTCGATGTCATCAATGTTGGTGACGTGGACGGTCACCTCATCGCCCTGCTTGACCTGAAAACTGCTCAGGCCGAAGACCGGCGCCTGCGAGGTCATGTAGACCCGCACCTTGTTGCCGTCCCGGATCACCTTGGAGTCTTCTTCGAGCTTGATGCCGTCCGCCTTGGCCTGCTTGACCGCGTCGGCGAACATCGGATCGGCCCGATCCCAGATCGAGATCGGGTTGATCTTGGAGCGATGCACGATGGTTGCGTCATGCGGTTCGGCGAAGCTCGGACCGTCATGCATCAGCACCATCTTGTCGCCGGAGATGTCGATCAGCTGATCATTCTCCGGCTTCAGCGGACCGACGTTCAGGAACCGGTCCTTGGAGAACTTGTTCAGCGAGATCAGCCACTTTCCGTCGGCCTCCTTGGTTTCGCCCATCGAGGAGTGGTTATGGCCGGGCTGGTAGTGCACGTCGATCTTGTCGATGATCGGGCTGACCTTGTCGCCCTTGAAGGCCCGCTTCGCCAGATCGATGTTCCATTTGCAGATCTGGCTGTCGAGGAACAGCGTGGTGTAGGCGTTGCCGCGGCCGTCAAAGGCGGTGTGCAATGGCCCCAGTCCAACCTCGGGCTCGGCCACCACGACGTCGCGCGGCTTGATCTTGTCGTCGAACAATTGTTCAAACAGCCGGACATCCATCACGGTGACGGTGGGCGACAATTTGCCCGCGACGCAGATGTGGATGCCGTCGGGAGCGGTGTTGATGCCGTGCGGGTTGTTGGAGACCGGAACGTAGCGGGTGTAGGGCGAACCGTGGCGGCCGTCGATCACCGGGACGCCGCCGATCTCCTTGAAGTCGCCCTTCTTGACCGCCTCTTCGATCCGCTTGATGTCGAAGATCGTCACCCAATCCTGCTCGTTGGCGGTCATCTCCGCCGAGGTGACGCCGCCTTCGGAATTGTAGCAGGTCGCGAAGGCATATTTGCCCTGGTAGTCGCCATCGACATTGTCGAGATTGCCGTCGACCATGACCTGCCAGGCCACCTTCATGGTGTCGCCGTCGACCGCGGTGAAGATCGCGTGATACTGGGCCTTGTCGTCGAGGATCTTGCCGTCATTCGGGATCGGCACGCGATCTTCGCCGTTGCAGAACACGTAGCCGGTGCGCGGATATTTCTGCACCCGCAGACCGTGCACGGAATGCTGATTCGGCAGCTGGATGATCTTGTCGCACTTCATGACGTCGAGGCGGACGCGGGCGACACGGGTATTGGCCTTGTCGTTCATGAAGGCGTAGCGGCCGTCATAGGTGCCCTCGGTGAATGACAGATGCGGATGGTGAAGGTCGCCGTTCACATAGGTGCCGCCGCGGTTCTTGAGGAATTCCTTGGATTCCGGCAGCAGGCCCTCGGTCAGAACCTTCAGGCTTTCATTGGTGAGGCCCCAGCCGGTGGCGCTGTCGCGGTTGAACACCGGCACGCGCATCAATTCGCGCATCGACGGCAATCCGACGATCCGCATCTCGCCGGTCTGACCGCTGGAGAAGAACGTATAATATTCGTCGAGCTCGCCGGGCAGAACCTCGGCCTTCTGGGTGCCGGCGCGCGCTGCTTTCGGCACGGCCGTGCTCTGGGCTTGCGCGGTGGTGTTGGTGGCGAGGCTGATGCCGCCGGCGAGACCGACGCCGGCCGCGGCCGCGCTGGTTCCCAATATGGTACGACGACTGACGCCTGGTTTGGTTTCTTTGTTGGTCAATTTGGCCTCCTCGGCTTTCAGGGTAGGGGTGGGGTTGGAACGGTGCGGACGCCGGACAGCCCGGGAATGGGCCGGCCCGCGGCGGTGATCAGGGTGTCGGGACCTTTGGCTGAGCGCATCGACGGCGACGACAGCGCGTCGCGCTTCTCGCGCTTCAGCCGGACCTGGATCATGTGCGGGCAACGGTGGTCGTCGAAATACAGCTCCTGGCAATGCATGCAGTAGATGCATTCATTGACGTTGATCTGGCCCTCGGGGTGAATCGCCTGCACCGGGCATTCATTGGCGCAACGCGCGCAGGGCGAACCGCATTCCTTCCAGCGCCGCAGCCACTCGAACGTCCGGATGCGACCGGGAATCGCCAGCGCCGCGCCGAGCGGGCACAAATAGCGGCAGAAGAAACGCTCCACGAACAGCCCCGCGGCGAGCAAGGTCAGCGCGTAGACAACGTAAGGCCACTCGCGCGCGAATTTCAGAATGATCGCGGTCTTGAACGGTTCGATCTCGGCGAAATGTTCGGCCAGCGCGGTTGAATACAGCGACAACCCGAACAGGCCGAGGAAGATGATGTATTTGATCGGCCACAGCCGCTCGTGCAGGCCCCAGGGCAACCTGTATTGCGGCACTTTGAGCGCCTTGGCGATATCGCTCAGCAATTCCTGCAGCGCGCCGAACGGACACAGCCAGCCGCAGAACGGCCCGCGCCCCCAGAACAACAGCCCGGCGGCGGTCGCGGTCCAGAGAATAAAGATGTGTGGCGCGGACAGGAAATACTCCCAGCTGAAGCCGCTCAGCAGCGAGTTGGCGAAGGTCATCACATTGACCACCGACAATTGCGCGGTGGCGTACCAGCCGAGCCAGACCAGGATGAACAGCAGATAGACGCGACGAACCCAGCCGAACAGCACCGGCCGGCGCACCAGCACGTTCTGAAAGAAGAAGATCAGGGTCAGCACGCCGAGTGCCGCCACCGTGACGCTGATGCGAACCATGTCGCCGCGCCAGATCCGCATCCATAACGGGTCTTCGTCGGCGCCGGGCGATTCGCCGACGCGCGGCGTCTTGGCGGCAGCGGCAGGCGCGGGCGCAGCACGTGCCGCGGTCGCAGCACACGCCGCGGTCGCCGCGGGCGCCAGTTGCTCGATCTTCAGCAAGGCATCGGGCAGCGCATAGCCGAGATCGAAGGTCAGCGCTGCCTTGTCGCGTACGTCGATGACGCGCTGGACCACCAGCTGCAGCGACCACGGCGCCGTTGGATCGAAGCTGAATTCGGTCGGCACTCTGAATAGTGCGATTTCCGGAAACTCCGGCGCGCCGGCGGCGGCAAAACTGCCAAGTCGGGTATGGTCGTGATCGCGGAATCGGATGCCGTTGCCGTCCTGGATCAGTTCGATGCGGTCGAAGATGCCGCCGCGCACATAGCCGGAGCCCTTGAACGAATATTTGCCGGAGCCCGCCACGACCAGCGCCTGCTGACCGGGTTTCAGCCTTGCCTTCAGCCGCTGATAACCGGCGTCGCCGAGCAGGCTGCGGCCGATCGTCGGCACCGCGACATCAGCGGCATAGAGATCGATGAACGTCGCATCGGGATCGCCCTCTTCCGGATGCGCCGCAGCACCGACATTGCCGGACTTCTCGAACGCCTGGTTGACGTCGCCGGCGGTGAGATGCAGCCGCCGCACCGCGCCATCGGCGAGCAGGCCCAGCCAGTCGCGGACTTCGCTTTTGTCCATGTCGACGGTCTTGGTCGCCGCGGGCAGAGCGGCGGCGCTGTCGCCGACGCTCCCGCCGCCAATCCGACCGCTGCGAATCAGCTTGATCGCCGAGCGGACGATACTGTCGCCGATCACCAGAACGGTCACGGTGGCGCCGCTGACGATATCGACCCGCGGTGGCTTCGCCTGACGACGCGCCACCGGGCTGATGTCGACCCCGATCAGCTTGTTGAGCACGTCCATGATGCGCTGTTCGGGAATCCCGAGCAGGATGATCGGCTCTTTATGCTCGACCAGCTTGAATCCAGTCAGCACGCCCTTGGGATCGATGCCGACCAGCATTTCGATCGGCTTGCCGGAATAGCCCGTGGTGTTGGTGAAGTCCGAGCTGAGATAGATATAGCCGAGCAGCCGGTCGTCCTTGTAGGCGGGCGCGATGGCCGGATCGCCTTGCAGCGGACCGAGCCGATCGGCGCCGGAGACGAGCTCGCCTGGCGCGGCCTTGCCGATATATTCGTTGAGCCGACCGGCCGCCGCGGACGGGTCAATACTGACCATCCAACAGCAAGCGACGACAACGAATGCGAAGACGATGTGAATTTTGGAGTCTTTTCGCAACGGCACGGTCCAATCTGCGCAGAACGCCGCTGTTCTGATGTGCGTGACTTGCCGCTTCCAATAGCACTCGAAACTGATGCGACTTTGCGCTAGAGCAAGCTCGTCGCGCTTTCCGCCGGGCCTAATGTCCATTCAATGGAAAGAGTCTGCAATGCGTAGTGAACCCGTGTTGACGATAGATCCGCCTGGACCGGTGAACGATCTCGCGGAACTTTACGCCATCGCATTCGAACAAGCCGATACAGCGGCACGACAATATGAAGAACTCGATGAACGGCTCGCCGCGCCCGATGAAGATTCCGTTAAGCCGGTGCAGCGAATCTGGCAGTCCCTGACACGACGGGAGCGCCAACGCGGTGAATTAGTTGCGTCGCGCTGTATTGCAACTTTCGGCACCCGACCTGATCCGACACAGCTGCGATCGCTTCCGACGGACCGCATATTCGCGCAAGAGCTGTCCAATTTTGCGAACTCGTCGCTCTCGACGCCATATCTTGCCTGGGGGATTGCGGTTCGCCGTGGCGATCGCGCTTTCATCTTCTGGACTTACGTCGCGGCCAATACCGAGGACCCGCGCATTCGCGCCGCCGCCGAGGAATTCGCGCGCGAGGCGCTGCACGATTGCAACTTGTTGCGACGCGAACGTCGTCTGGCATGGCACGCCGCCCGCGATCAGACAGCATCTGAAATCGACGCCGAGGGCGGCGAGGCCCTATCGGCGGCGATGCTCGAAAGTCTGCTGTCCAAAGACATCGAACAATGGTCGCGGCGAATTCCGGCAGACGCGCGAGAGGTCTTGTCGAAACTCGGATCGTCCCCGCTCCCCGCCTCCGATCCCGCAGAAGCGCAGCCCCCGACCGAGACTCTCGAAGAGATCAAACATCGGGCCTTGCGACGTGCGGAACAATTGACCTCCCTCTATCTCGAAGAGGCCGAGAGGGCCACCAACCACGACAGCTTGGAATTCGCGCAGCGGCTGGCGGGACAATCCATCACCCGGCTGGCGGAGCTGCGCCGCCTTGCTGCATCTGCGGCCGCGACCTGATTTCCGCATTTTGCGGCGCGCGCTTTAATTCGCGATGCGGCTTTAGCCGGCACGTCATGTCCGGCGAGTGCCGGGTAGCCCCCTCAGACGCATGCTGTGTTGCGTGTGGCTTTGACCCCAAAAATTCTCGCGCGATCAAAATAACGGTCAGCCAATGAGGTTGGCGCCCTTCCCCGCTCAGCTCTCCGAGCCTGCGGAAGCCGGCGTCTTTATGAGATTCCTATAACATCGCCCGCTCTCCCATCTCGAAAGCCTACGCGCCGGGTGGCACCTGTTGAGCCAGCAAGCTGCGGGACGACCCATCGTCCGCCAGCGATCACTGAGCCCAAGGAGCCCCCCATGCTCGACCTTCTCATGCTTGCCATCGGCCTTTGCATGTTCGCGCTGGCGGTCGGCTACGCCTATGGCTGCGAATGGCTGTGAGGACCACCACCATGACCTTCGACTACACACTTGCCGGCCTCGTCGCGGTCGGGCTGCTGATCTATTTGACCTACGCCCTGCTGCGGCCCGAGCGTTTTTGAAAGGCGTATCGTCATGACCTTGATTGGCTGGATTCAAATCATCCTGTTCTGCGCGATCGTCGTCGCGCTGGTCAAACCGCTCGGCTGGTATATGACCCGCGTCTTCAACGGCGAAGCCACGCTGCTGTCGCCGCTGTTGCGGCCGGTCGAGAAGGGCCTGTATTGGGCCGGCGGCATCGACGACAAGAGCGAGCAGCATTGGCTCACCTATACGGTGGCGATGCTGCTGTTCCACGTATTCGGCTTTCTGTTGCTGTACGCGGTGCTGCGGCTGCAGGCGGGGCTACCGTTCAATCCTGCGCATCAGCCGGCGATGGCGCCGGATTTGGCGTTCAACACCGCGATCAGTTTCCTCACCAACACCAACTGGCAGAACTATGGCGGCGAGAGCACGCTGTCCTATCTGGCGCAGATGCTCGGGCTGACGGTGCAGAATTTCCTGTCCGCCGCGACCGGCATCGTATTGGCGATCGCGCTGATCCGCGGTTTCGCCCGGGCCTCGGCGCGCAGCGTCGGCAATTTCTGGGTCGATCTGGTCCGTTGCACGCTCTACATCCTGCTCCCGATATGCATCGTCTATGCGCTGTTCCTGGTCTCGCAGGGCATCCCGCAGACGCTCGGCGCCTATGTCGACGCCACCACGCTGGAAGGCGCCCGACAGACCATCGCGGTCGGCCCGGTAGCGTCGCAGGTCGCGATCAAGATGCTCGGCACCAATGGCGGCGGCTTTTTCAACGCCAATGCCGCGCATCCATTCGAAAACCCGACGGCGCTGACGAACTTCGTGCAAATGATCTCGATCTTCGCGCTCGGCGCCGGCCTCACCAATGTCTTCGGCCGCATGGTCGGCAACCAACGCCAGGGTTGGGCGATCCTCGCGGTGATGGGCGTGCTGTTCGTTGTCGGCGTCGGCGTCACCTATTGGGCGGAGGCCAGCGGCACCACCGGGCTCAACGCGCTGGGGCTCACCGGCGGCAACATGGAGGGCAAGGAAGTCCGCTTCGGCATCGTGGCCTCCGCGCTGTTCGCCGTGATCACTACTGCGGCGTCCTGCGGCGCGGTCAACGCCATGCATGACAGCTTCACCGCGCTCGGCGGCATGATCCCGCTGATCAACATGCAGCTCGGCGAGATCATCGTCGGCGGCGTCGGCGCCGGCCTTTACGGCATGCTGCTGTTCGTGGTGCTGACGATCTTCGTCGCCGGGCTGATGGTCGGCCGCACGCCGGAATATGTCGGCAAGAAGATCGAAGCCCGCGAGGTCAAGATGGCGATGCTGGCGATCCTGGTGCTGCCGCTGATGTATCTGGGCTGGACCGCGGTCGCGGTGGTGCTGCCGTCCGGGGTGGCGGCGATGGCCAATGCCGGGCCGCATGGCTTTACCGAGGTGCTCTATGCCTTCACCTCGGCGACCGGCAATAACGGCTCGGCATTCGCCGGCCTCAGCGGAAACACCTTCTTCTACAATCTCACGCTCGCCAGTTCGATGATGGTCGGCCGCTTCTTCATGATCATCCCGGCGATGGCCTTGGCCGGCTCGCTGGCGGCCAAGCGCACGATCCCGCCATCGGCCGGAACCCTGCCGACGACCGGTCCCCTGTTCATCGGCCTGGTGATCGGCGTCATTCTGATCATCGGTGGCCTCACCTTCCTGCCCGCGCTCGCGCTCGGGCCGATCGTCGAGCATCTGTCGATGACCGCGAACAAGCTGTTCTGATCGATCTTACGGAGTGAAATCCATGCAAACTGTCAAAACCAGAAGCCGGAGCGGCGGATCGGCGATGCTCGATCCGGCGATCGTCGTCCCGGCGATTCGGTCGGCCTTCGTCAAGCTCGATCCGCGACTGATGGTCAAGAACCCGGTGATGTTCGTGGTCGAAGTCGTGGCCGCGCTGACCACCGTGATCTTCATCAAGACGATCATCAGTGGCGGCGGCGATCTCGGCTTTGCGTTCCAGATCATCCTGTGGCTGTGGTTTACCGTGCTGTTCGCCAATTTCGCCGAAGCCGTCGCGGAAGGCCGCGGCAAGGCCCAGGCCGACACGCTGCGTCAGACCCTGACCAATACAAGGGCCAAGCGGCTGCTGATCGAGGGCAATCACGAACTCTATGAGGGCGTGCCCGCCGAGCACCTCGATCGCGGTGATATCGTGCTGGTCGAGGCCGGCGATATCATTCCGAGCGACGGCGAGGTGATTGAAGGCGTCGCCTCGGTCAACGAGGCGGCCATCACCGGGGAATCCGCGCCGGTGATCCGCGAATCCGGCGGCGACCGCTCCGCCGTCACCGGCGGAACCATGGTGATCTCGGACCGCATTGTGGTGCGGATCACGGCGGCGAAGGGCGCCTCGTTCCTCGATCGCATGATCGGTTTGGTCGAGGGCGCGCAGCGGCAGAAGACGCCGAACGAGATCGCCCTCAATATCCTGTTGATCGGCCTCACCATCATCTTCGTGTTCGCCACCGTGACGATCCCGAGCTACGCCGCCTATGCGGGCGGCCAGATCTCCGTTGTGATTCTGGTGGCGCTGTTCGTCACGCTGATCCCGACCACGATCGGCGCGCTGCTGTCGGCAATCGGTATCGCCGGCATGGACCGGCTGGTGCGCTTCAACGTGCTGGCGATGTCGGGCCGCGCCGTAGAAGCCGCCGGCGACGTAGATACGCTGCTGCTCGACAAGACCGGGACGATTACGTTGGGCAACCGGCAGGCGACCGCGTTCCGGCCGGTGCGCAATGTCAGCGAGGAAGAGCTGGCGGATGCGGCGCAACTGGCGTCGCTGTCCGACGAAACCCCGGAGGGGCGCTCGATCGTGGTGCTGGCGAAGGAAAAATATGGCCTGCGCGGCCGCGACATGGCCGAACTGTCGGCTGCCTTCATCCCCTTCACGGCGCAGACCCGGATGAGCGGCGTCGATGCCGGCCACTCCTCGGTCCGCAAGGGTGCGGTGGACGCGGTGCTGAACTATGTCGCGGGCGGCGATCAGACCACCCTGGCGTCGGGCAATGCGGCGCGCGCGTTGCACTCAGGCGTGGTTTCCGAAGCGGCGCGCGAAATCCAGAGCATCGCCGACGACATCGCCAAGGCCGGCGGAACGCCTTTGGCGGTGGCGAAGGACGGCCGCCTGCTCGGCGTCATCCATCTCAAGGACATCGTCAAGGGAGGCATTCGCGAGCGCTTCGCCGAGCTGCGCCGGATGGGTATCCGCACCGTGATGATCACCGGCGACAATCCGATGACCGCCGCTGCGATCGCCGCCGAGGCCGGCGTCGACGATTTCCTGGCGCAGGCGACGCCCGAGGACAAGCTGCGGCTGATCCGCGACGAACAGGCCAAGGGCAAGCTGGTGGCGATGTGCGGCGACGGCACCAATGACGCGCCGGCGCTGGCCCAGGCCGATGTCGGCGTCGCCATGAACACCGGCACGCAAGCGGCGCGCGAGGCCGGCAACATGGTCGACCTCGATTCCAACCCGACTAAGCTGATCGAGGTGGTGGAGATCGGCAAGCAATTGTTGATGACCCGCGGCGCGCTGACCACATTCTCGATCGCCAACGACGTGGCGAAATATTTCGCCATCATCCCGGCGATGTTCCTGGCGTTCTATCCGCAGCTCGGCGTGCTCAATGTGATGCATCTGGCCAGTCCGCAAAGCGCGATCCTGTCGGCGATCATCTTCAACGCGCTGATCATCATCGCGCTGATTCCGCTGGCGCTGAAGGGCGTCGCCTATCGGGCGGTCGGCGCCGGCGCGCTGCTGCGCCGCAATCTCTTGATCTACGGCCTCGGCGGCATCGTGATCCCCTTCGCCGGCATCAAGGCGATCGACCTTGCGGTCACTGCCTTGCATTTGGTCTGAGGAGAGTCGTCATTGCGAGCGCAGCGAAGCAATCCAGAAAGCGACAAAAAGAGACTGGATTGCTTCGTCGCTTCGCTCCTCGCAATGACGAGACAAGACGCGACGACATTGGAATTTGAGGAGTTTATCATGTTGAGAGAAATCCGTCCCGCCATCGTCATCCTGGTCGCGCTCGCGCTGATCACCGGCCTCGCTTATCCGCTCGGCATCACCGGCCTCGCCGGCGTGCTGTTTCCGCAGCAGGCGCAGGGCAGCCTGATCGAACGCGACGGCAGCATCGTCGGCTCGACGCTGATCGGCCAGGACTTCAAGGACGCCAAATATTTTCACGGCCGTCCGTCGGCGACCTCCGCCGCCGACCCCGCCGATTCCAGCAAGACCGTGCCGGCGCCCTATAACGCGGCTGCATCCGGCGGCTCCAATCTCGGGCCGACCAGCCAGGCGCTGATCGACCGGGTCAAAGGCGACGTTGAAAAGCTGAAGGCGGAAAATCCGGCGCTCGCCGTTCCGGTCGACCTTGTCACCACCAGCGGCAGCGGGCTCGACCCCGACATCTCGCCGGAGGCCGCGCTGTTTCAGGTGCCGCGGGTCGCATCGGCGCGACGCCTTCCCGAGAATCGGGTGCAGCAACTCGTCATGGCGGAAATTCACGGCCGCTTCGCCGGCCTGCTCGGCGAGCCGCGGGTCAATGTGCTGGCGCTCAATCTGGCGCTCGATCGCCTTGCCGCGAACTAGTGCGAGCTAGGCTTACGGCCGCAGCGAGACTATATAGCCCCATGGCAAATCCCCGCCGCGATCCTGATCAACGACCTTCGCCAGACGCGCTGCTGGAGGCGGCGCGGCGGGAGGACAATCGCGCAGGCCGTCTGAAGATTTTCGTCGGCGCCGCCCCCGGGGTCGGCAAGACTTACGAAATGCTGCAAAGCGCCCATGCCAAGATGGCAGCCGGCGTCGATGTCGTGGTCGGGGTCGTCGAAACCCATGGCCGCGTCGAGACCCAGGCGCTGCTCGATGGCCTCGAGGTGATCCCGCGCCGGGCGCTCGGCTACAAGGATCATATCCTGGAGGAAATGGATCTCGACGCGTTGCTGGCTCGCCGCCCGCAGCTCGCGCTGGTCGACGAACTCGCCCATAGCAACGCCCCCGGCAGCCGCCACCCCAAGCGCTATCTCGACGTCGAGGAACTGCTGAGCCACGGCATCGACGTCTACACCGCCGTCAACATCCAGCACATCGAGAGCCTCAACGACGTCGTCGCCCAGATTACGCATGTGCGGGTCCGCGAGACCGTGCCGGATTCGGTGTTCGACCGCGCCGACGCCATCGAACTGGTCGATCTCACGCCGGACGACCTGATCCAGCGGCTGCGCGAAGGCAAGGTCTACGTCCCCAAGCAGGCCGAGCGCGCGCTGGAGCATTATTTCTCGCCGGGCAATTTGACGGCGCTGCGCGAGCTCGCCTTGCGGCGCACCGCCGAGCGGGTCGACGAGCAATTGCTCACCCATATGCAGGCCAATGCGATTGCCGGCCCCTGGGCGGTGGGCGAGCGAATCCTGGTTTGCGTCAGCGACGAGCCGCGCTCCGCCGGTCTGGTGCGCTACGCCAAGCGTCTGGCCGACCGGCTGCGGGCGCCCTGGACCGCGATCAATATCGAGACCAGCCGGAACCTGCATGTCAGTGAAGCGCAGCGCGACCGGCTGGCCGACACCCTGCGGCTCGCCGAATCGCTCGGCGCCGAGGCACTGTCGATTCCCGGATCCGGCCACGGCATCTCCGACGAGGTGCTGAGCTTTGCGCGCGGCAACAACATCACCCAGATCATCGTCGGCCGCTCGCCGCGCTCGTGGTGGTCCGAACTGATCCGCGGCTCCATCGTGCATGCGCTGGTGCGCGACGCGGGCAATATCAGCGTTCACGTCATCGCCGGCGACGCGCTGGCCACCGAACCCGCGCCGACTACCGCGCTGCGCGCTGCCGAGCGTAGCGAAGCGTTGGACCCAAAGCCCTATCTGATGGCGGTGTTGCTCGCCGCGATCGGGCTCGGCTTCGCCGAACTGATCGAGCCGTTCTTCGGCATCGAGAATGTCGACCTGGTGTTTCTGACCGCGGTGGTCGGCACCGCGGTGCGCTACGGCCTATGGCCATCGATGCTGGCGAGCGTGACCGCATCGCTGTGCTACAATTTCTTCTTCATGCCGCCGTTCTACACCTTCACCATCGCCGAGCCGACCAATGTGGCGGCGTTCTTCCTGTTCATGCTGATCGCGCTGCTGGTGTCGAACCTCGCCGCGCGCGTCCGCGCCCAGGCGATCACCTCGTCAGATCGGATGCGGACCACCGAATCGCTCTACGCGTTCAGCCGCAAGCTCGCCGGCACCGCCGCCCTCGACGACGTGCTGTGGGCCACGGCCTATCAAACCGCGCTGATGTTGAAGGTTCGCGTCGTGCTGCTGCTGCCCGAGGATGGCGAGCTGACGGTGAAGGCTGGTTACCCGCCGGAGGATCAGCTGGACAAGGCCGATCTCGCCGCCGCGCATTGGGCCTGGGGCAATGATCGCCCCGCGGGACGCGGCTCCGACACCCTGCCGGGCGCCAGGCGCCTGTTCCTGCCGATGCGCACCGGCCGCGGCCCCATCGGGGTGATCGGGATCGACGACGACCGCAGCGGGCCGCTGTTGACGCCCGATCAACGCCGACTGCTCGATGCGCTGATGGACCAGGGCGCGCTGGCGATCGAACGGGTGCACCTGGTCGAGGACATGGATCGGGCCAAGCGCGACATCGAATCGGATCGGTTGCGCGCGGCGCTGCTGACGTCGATCTCGCACGACCTCAAGACGCCGCTGGCCTCGGTGCTTGGCGCCGCCGGCACGCTGCGCGACCTCGCCGCCGATCTGACCGACGCGCAAAAGGCCGAACTGCTCGGCACTGTGATCGAGGAATCCGAGCGGCTCAACCGCTTCATCGCCAATCTGCTCGACATGACCCGGCTGGAATCCGGCGCCGTCGTCCCCAATGCCGCCAAGCACGATCTCGGCGAGATCGTCGGCAGCGCCTTGCGCCGCGCCGGCCGCATTCTCGCCCGCCATCAGGTCCGGCTGGACATCGCGCCGGACCTGCCGATGCTGGCGCTCGACGCGGTGCTGTTCGAGCAAGTGCTGTTCAATCTGCTCGACAATGCGGCGAAATACGCGCCCGAGCAGACCACCATCGACATCAAGGCCTGGCGCGACGACGGCATTGTTGCCTTGCAGGTGATCGACGAAGGTCCGGGCATTCCGCCCGACGATCTCGACCATGTGTTCGACAAGTTCTTCCGGGCACAGAAAGCCGATCACGTGCGGGCCGGCACCGGGCTTGGGCTGGCGATCTCGCGCGGTTTCGTCGAGGCGCTGGGTGGAACGATCCTGGCCGCCAATCGCCACGACCGCAGCGGCGTGGTGCTGACCATCCGGCTGCCGGTGCCGCCGGCCGGCGCGGCGCTGGAGACCGCCGCATGAGCGCAAGCCCGATCAAGGTGCTGGTGATCGACGACGAACCGCCGATCCGCAAATTGTTGCGAATGGGGCTGAGCACCCAGGGGTTCGAGGTGCTCGAAGCCGGCAATGGCCGGGCCGCGCTGGAATTGCTCGAGCAGCAGCCGGCCTTGATCATCCTCGATCTCGGGCTGCCCGACATCCAGGGCCATGACCTGCTCCGCATGATCAAGGAGCGCAACGACCATGTGCCGATCGTGGTGCTGTCGAGCCGCGACGACGAGGCCGGCAAGGTGCAGGCGCTCGATCTCGGCGCCGACGATTACGTGACCAAGCCGTTCGGGATGGAGGAATTGCTGGCGCGGATGCGCACGGCGCTGCGCCATCAACTCCAGATCCAGGGCGAACGCCCGGCGTTTCGCGTCGGCGAGCTCAGCGTCGATCTGGTGCGGCGCATCGTCAAGCTGGGCGACAACGAGATCAAGCTGTCGCCGAAGGAATACGAGCTGTTGCGCGTGCTGGTGCAGCACGCCGGCAAGGTGCTGACCCACCGCTTCCTGCTCAAGGCGCTGTGGGACGAAACCACCGACCCGCAATATTTGCGGGTCTATGTCCGGCAGCTGCGGCAGAAGATCGAGCCGGACCCGGACCGGCCGCGCTTCGTTCTGACCGAGACCGGCATCGGCTATCGCCTGCGCGGGGATTGACGCGGCGGCCGCCCGGTTCGCCAGCTGCCGCGGCGGGTCGAGACCACCATTGGGCCGACCGGACACGATTCGAACGCCCGGCCTATGCCCCTCGGAGGTCCGAGCCACCCCGCCGGCCCATTTTAGACCAAATCGCCCTCACCAGCCCGTTGCCGACGGCCAACCGATCGGCTAAATGGACAGCCAAGCACCCGTAGCTCAGCTGGATAGAGCGTTGCCCTCCGAAGGCAAAGGTCACACGTTCGAATCGTGTCGGGTGCGCCAGCCAAATCAAGGACTTAGAAGGCGATTGTTTCTTCGGGCTTCCCTCTAGGTAAGCTTAGGGTAAGCAACCCAAATTCATTTGGGAGGTTGTGGTGCCCGAATCTCCGGCCCTGTTTTTGACTGCGACCGCCGCCATCGGTTGGCTAATTGCTTATGTCCTGAACGGTTGGCGGCAGGATCGAACCAAACGGCTGCAGATCGAACTAGACCACTCATCAGCCCAGATGAAAGATTTCTACGCCCCACTCGTGGCGTTGACCGACCAACTGAATACGACCGCAGACATAAACGACACTATGGTGGCCGGAAAGAGCCCGGACGAAAGTGGCGTCGTTTCTGGGCTAGTTTACGATCAGTTCTTTCTCCCAATTCATGAAGAAATCAACGCGATCCTTAAAAGCAACGTTCATCTTCTCGAAGGTCGAGTGATGCCTGAAAGCTTCGCAGCTTACTTTCGGCACTATACGGCGGAGGAGGTTTATCGGAGCCTCACCGCGCGGGGACAAGACGTGTCGAATGTTCGCGTTCCCGGCTACCCTCCAGAATTTTATCATGATGTTCGAAAAGGGTACATGGACGTGATTGCGCGCTACGAAGACAGCCTGCAAGAACTGCGCGAAAGACGATGGTTCTTTAGATTTGGCGGCCTTAACTTGTTCGACAAGGCAGGATCCAGGAAGGCGTCATAGCCCTCCAGCACACCCGCGACCTTGACCGCGTGGGTCACGCCACTCGGTATCCAGATGGCGCTCCGTGGCGGCACGATCCACAGACCACCTTCGACTTCGCGACTGAGGGCGCCGCGCTGGACCAGCATTAGCTGCCCCTTCTGGTGTCGGTGGGCGGGCAGTTCGATCACGCCGACCTGGATTCCTCGATCCCGTAGGCGACGAACGGGCGCGGCACATCATCTGGCTCGACCCACCCGATGGCGTCCAGCTCATGGTTCAGAAATGGCATCGTGGACCTTACCGCATCAATGGCGGTTATGAATAATATAATGGCTGTTCTACGGAATGACGCCATATCCCGATCCGCCTATACCAGAGTGCACTCCCCCGCCGGGAGTCCTGATCGGGAAGGAGACAGTGTGGAGACGTTGAGCAGCGGACCCGTCCCTCGATTGGTGATGCAGCTTCATCAAGAGCCTGAGTTGGCGTCCAGCGCGCGGATGCAGGAATTGGTGGCGAGACGGGACCTTGCACACATCAATGGCGCCTGGCGGTTCGACCTTCCGGGCTCAAGCTCATCGAGCCCCCACTGCTGCCCAACGCCGCAATCCTCGCCGAGAACGGCTTTGCGGCGAACTATCTCGACTACGTCGGCAATCCACGCGACGGCTATCTCGCGCAGGCTTTCCTGCTCGACGAAGGCCGCAGCAACGAGTTCACGAGGTGCATCGCATGACGCCCCCGCTCGCCTCCCATGACCGTCCTTCCTCGACGAAGCAAAGCCGCTTGAGCAACGTGCTCAGGCGGCTGCTGATGCGGCGTGCAACGATCGTCGCAGCCGATTGGCTGGCCGAGGGTTTTCGGCTCGTCACCCTCGAAGGGCAAGCATTGCGAGGGGTCGTGTGGACGCCGGGGCAGAAGGTGCAGGTCGCGGTGGGGACGGCGTTGGCCACGCGAACCTATACGCCGATCGACTGGGATCCGGAGCAGGGGCGCACGCGCATCCTATGCTTTGCACATGGCGATGGCCCGGGGAGCGCGTGGGTGCGAGGCGTCGGCGCCGGCGATGGGTGCGATATCCTCGGCCCTCGCGCCTCGCTCGATGCGGGGCATGGGACGGGAGCGCTGGGGGTGTTCGGCGACGAAACCTCGATCGGGCTCGCTTACGCGTTGGCGCAGCAGGATCCGGCGCGATCCATCTCCAGCTATTTCGAGATTGGAAACAAGGCGAGCGCCGAGCATGTTCGCACCGCGCTCCAGATTCGCAATGTCACCCTGTTCCTGCGTAGCGAGGGCGATGCCCATCTAGCACAGATGGAGGCCGCCTTGTCTCCCGTCCTCAACGCCGGTGCGGCGTTCGTGCTGACCGGCAAGGCTAGCACCGTACAGCGGCTGCGCCACGAGCTGAAACGCCGGGGCGTCCCGGCGAACCGGGTCGTCACCAAGGCATATTGGGCCCCCGGCAAGACGGGAATGGACTGAGCGCAGGTTTGCACCGTGCAAGCCATCAGGTCTGTTAATCGAGGATCGCTGCGTGAGAGCTGAGAAGAAAATCCTGATCTGCGGCGCCGGTATCGCCGGTCCCGCGTGCGCATATTGGTTGGACCAGCATGGCTTTTCGGTCGTCATTGCCGAGCGGGCGAAAGCCCTGCGGGATGGCGGCCAGAACGTAGATATCAAAGGAGCCGCCCAACAGATCATCTTTATCATGGGCATCGCCGATAAGATTGCGGCCAAGGACACGATGGAGCAAGGCGTCAAATGTCTCGATCAATCCGGCAATATCGTAGCAGTCTTTCCCAAAGGCGGGTTTCCCAGCCTTACCGCCGAGTTCGAGATCCTTCGTGGTGATCTCGCGCAAATCATGTTCGAGGCCACGCAAGACAGATGCGAATATCGCTTCGGCACATTCGTCACCGCACTTGAGGAAACCAGTGACGGTATCACCGTCGCTTTCAATGACGGTCGGGTCGAAGCGTTCGAACTCGTGATCTGTGCGGAGGGTATAAGCTCATCGACCAGGACGATGGTGCTGCCGGAGCAGACGCATTTTCGCTACCTCGGTGCCTACATGTCGTTCTTCAATATCCCGCAGCGCTCGGAGGATGACAATTGGGCTCGTTCCGTCAGTGGAACAGGGGGGACGCTCGTGACGCTCAGGCCTGGCAAGAACCACGAGACGACGGTCCTGACGACCTTCCTCAGAGAAGATCATGGATTCGAACAAGAAGATGCAGCCACTCGCAAGGCGTTAGTGGCCAAGGCGCTCGAAGGGAGGGGCACGATCGCCGAGCGGGTTCGCTCGGAGCTGGACGCAGTCAGTGATTTTTGGTGCGGTCCGATGAGCCAGGTCCAGGCATCCCGATGGGCCAAAGGAAGGTTCGTCATGATTGGAGATGCGGCTTATTGCCCGACACCGTTCACCGGGGAGGGTGCGGCGCTCGCCTTGATCGGTGCTTATGTTCTCGCCGGCGAGCTCAAGCGCAGTTCGGGTTTTGAAGACGCCTTTTCTGCTTATGAAAATCTTGTTCGGCCTCATGTCGAGAAGTCGCAAAAGCGCCTGAGCCCGACCGTCATCCGCGCCCTGCATATGAAGACGCAATTCGGCCTAACGTTTTTCCGACTGGTGCAAAGGCTGGTGACAAGCCGCGTCATCCAGCGGCTGTTGAAGCCGAGCGACGCCAAGCGAAACGCCAGGGTTGCGAAGGACTTCGTGTTTCCCCGCTACACGTAATGGTGGGGCAGCCGTCGCATCATGTGCGACAAGGCAGCCAAGTAGCTAGTATGAGCCACGACATCGCCAGTCGGTCTACAAAGGGACCGGCCTGTAGCTGTTAATATGTCATTTGATATTCGACAACTTCGTTACGCCATAGCGGCGGCGGATCACGGCAGCTTCTACCGAGCGGCCTGAATCCTAGGCATCGAACAATCGAGGTTGAGCCGCGCAATTCCAAATTGGAGCGCTCGATCGGCATGCCAATCTTTGAATGCCGCCGCCGATCGTCTGCGCCAGCTAGCTTGAACCTCAGTAATTTAGGCGCCACCACTCGCGCGCCGAGCGGTCGAGTCCGATATCGCATCAAGGCGGCGCTTGTAGCGATCGCCCCACTCGCGCATCGCCGCGAGGGTCGGCTCCAGACTCTTGCCCCATGTGGTGAGGGCGTATTCGACGCGGGGCGGGACCTCGGCATACACCGTCCGTTCGACGAGTCCATCCGCTTCGAGCTCGCGTAGCGAAAGGGTCAACATGCGCTGCGTGACGTTCGGGAGGAGCCTATGTAGCTCTCCGAAGCGCTTTTTGCCGTCTCGCAGATGAAACAGCACGACGCACTTCCATCTCCCACCAATGACGTCGATCACCGATTCGATTGCGCATCGTATCGGCTCATCCTTCGCACGTTTCGGCATTTCCTGTCCCCAAAGCTCTCAATTCCACAATAGGCACATTTTTGTGGGTACTGGCCACGACAGAATGTAGCAATTAAAAATACGGCAACATCAAACCGCGCATCGGGAGACAATGGAATTTTCGTCTAAAGCGGCCGTCGCTGAAGGGCATCTGAGAGCCCCCCGCACGAGACCAAGTCGCTTGTCCGAGAAAGGCCCTGGGCGTCTTCAGAAAGCGCCGATCAATAGACAATTCGGCCGGACTGCCGGCCACGGGTGGTCCCAGCAACGGAATATATCGATGAAAGCAATGGTTCTTGAGGCTCCTGGCGGCCTTGGTCGGATAAAACTCGTCGAGACCGCTCCGCCGCCGTCGCCTGCGTCGGACGAGGTCACCGTACGGGTCCGCGCGAGCTGTCTGAATTATCATGACTACGGCGTGGCGGCCGGTCGGTCACCGACCGCCGATGGACGCATCCTTCTGACGGACGGCGCCGGCATTGTCGAGGCAGTGGGCAGCGGTGTCGTGGAATTCGCGCCCGGTGAAGCAGCCGTGAGCTGTGTCTTCCCGCAATGGCAGTCCGGTTCGCCGCAAGTGAGTGACTTCTCCCAAACGCCGGGCGACGGCGTCGACGGCTTTGCGTGCGAGTTGGTAACGGCCCCTGCCCGCGCGTTCACACACGCTCCGGCAGGCTACAGCAGTGCCGAAGCTGCAACCTTGCCGACGGCGGGCGTGACAGCTTGGCGCGCGCTGATGGTGAACGGTCCGCTGAAAGCCGGTGAGATTGTGCTCATCCAGGGTACTGGTGGCGTCTCCCTCTTTGCGTTGCAGATCGCCAAGGCAGCGGGGGCCGCCGTAATCGCGACCTCTTCGTCCGACGAAAAGCTTGCTCGGCTCCGCGCGCTTGGCGCCGACCATCTTATCAACTACCGCAACGAACCCGAATGGGGCCGGTTGGCCCATCAATGGACGAGCGGCAAGGGTATTGATCATGTCATCGACGTGGGAGGGCCGACAACGCTGGCTCAATCCCTCGAAGCCGTGAAGGTTGGAGGCCATATCGCGATGATCGGCCTTCTCGGCGGCCTCTCGGTCGATTTGCCGATAATTCCCATCCTTGCCAAGCAGATTCGGTTGCAAGGATGCCTCGACGGCAGCCGCCAGGACCAGATTGATCTCGTCGACTTTCTCGGCGCGCACGAAATCAGGCCTATTCTTGATCGTAGCTTCGCGCTCGACAAGCTGGCGGATGCGTTCCGCTACGAGGAATCCGGCGCCCACTTCGGCAAGATCGTGATCGAGATCTAACGGGGAATTTGACCGAGTGACGCGCCGCGCCCAGTGAGCTGGGCCAGGTCGGTCGGTCTTCGCGAGCTGAAGGCATGGCGACATACGGCGCCAAAGCGGGAACGACTCGGATTGCGTTCTGTCGTAGAGCGACTGCCGAGATCGACCGCGGGGGTCCAACGGCGACTTTAAATCAACGTTCTTTGCCCGGTCGGTAAGTTCTCCGCTTCATGGACGAAACGGTCCGGTGGAAGATCAAGTAAAAGATCAAATCTTAGTGGCGAAGGCGTCAATCGCAGCGTCCGGCGCAGCCCGCAGGCCGTCGAGCAATAAGTCGATCATCCGCCGCGCCAACTCAAAATTGTCGGTCCGCCTCGGCGCACAGAGGCCGGCGACAGCCCAAAGCAGATCCCGGGCGCTTACATCGCTTCGAATCTCGCCCGCCGCGGCGGCCGCCTTCAACAAGCGATCGAGCGCGGGACTGAGCTGGTTCTCGAAGTAGGCGGGCAACCCGTCATAGGCGGGATCGCCGCTATGCAACGCCGCGGCTAGGCCGCGTTTCGCCGAAACAAGAGCGATGTAACGATCAATCCAGCAGCTCAGCGCTTTCCTTGGCGGATGCTGGGCAGCCAGGGTGGCGGCGGCCTCCGCGCAGGTGTCGACCTCGTTCCGGCAGACCGCCACGATCAGGTCTGCCCGCACAGGGAAGTGCCGGTAAATCGTGCCGACTCCGACCCCAGCCTGTTCCGCGATCTCGCGCATCGGGGCGTCCACGCCTGATGTGGCGAACACGGTCATGGCGGCTTTGAGCAGCGCGTTGATATTTCGCCGGGCATCCGCGCGAACGGGAAGCTGCCAGTTTGCCGCGCCTTCAATTTCGTCCTCGTGGCCCATAGCCGCCGTCAGTCTCCTCAATAACCGGAATGGTATTCCATATACGTGGACAGCCATTCCGTTTATTGGTAAATCAGTTCCCGCCAGCAAGCTAGGGGCCAAAGGGCCGCGCTACGAAAGTCAGCTCATCAGGAGGATTTCACCATGCGAGTGTTCTTGACCGGCGCCACGGGGTTCATCGGCTCCTATCTTGTTCCGGAGCTGATCCAGGCGGGGCATCATGTGGTTGGCCTCACCCGCTCCGATGCGGGCGCCGAGACGCTCGCCCGCGCCGGCGCGGAAGCCTTTCGTGGTGATGTGAACGACTGGGACCGCCTGCGCACTGCCGCGGGGGCATCAGACGGCGTCATCCACGCCGCCTTCAACCACGATTTTTCCAAACTGAAACAGCACAGCGAAGAGGACCGCAAGGTCATCGAGGCACTCGGGCAGGCGTTGGCCGGTTCGGACCGTCCACTGGTCATTGCCTCCGGGACGGGCCTCGCGCGGCGCTCAAACGGTAGCGGCCCGGCGCTTGAAACCGATCCCCATGTCAGCTCGGTCGAAGTCGCGCGCGCCGCCACGGAAGAGGCGGCCGACGCCGTTGCAGACAAGGGCGGACACGTCGTGGTTATGCGCCTGTCGCAGGTGCACGACACACGCCACCAGGGCCGGATCGCCTTGCACATCAAGCTTGCCCGAGAAAAAGGGCAAGTGGCGTATGTCGGCGAGGGACAGAACGGCTTAGCCGCCGTGCACGTCACCGACGCTGTGCGGCTGTTTCGACTGGCGCTGGAGAAGGGCCGGCCGGGCGCGCGCTACAATGCCGTGGGCGAGGAAGGCGTGCCCCTGCGCGACATCTGTGAGGTGATTGGCGCGGGTCTGAATCTGCCGGTGGTGTCGCTCACGCAAGAGGAGGGGAAGGCGTATTTTGGCTGGCTGGCTGATCTTGCCCAAACCGACCTTTCCGCTTCCAGCGCTTTGACGCGCGAGGAACTGGGGTGGGCTACCACGGGGCCAGACCTGCTGACCGACCTGCGTGACATGGACTACGGCTCATAGGCGTAAGACGAGATGGCATGGGAGCCACGCGATGACTGAACCCACTAACCCAGCCGATACTGGTCAATCCATCCTCATCGTTGGCGCGTCGCGCGGTTTGGGCTTTGCGATGGCGGCCGAGTTCGCGAAACGCGGATGGCGCGTGCTCGGCACGGTTCGCGCAGCCAGAACCCCATTGCACAGCCTCGCAGCCGATCGACCCGACCTCGTCGAGATCGCAACGATCGAGTTGACCGACCACGGCCAGATGCTCGCTCTCCGGGACCGGCTTTGTGACCGCAAGTTCGACATCGTGTTCGTCAACGGAGGGACCGTTAATCGCTCGCCCGCAGACACGATGGCGGACGTGTCGACGGACGAGTTCGTGCGCGTCATGGTTACCAATGTTCTTGGCGTGATGCGCGCCGTCGAAGCCTTTGGCGTCCTTGTCCGAACCGGCGGCGTGATCGGCGCGATGTCGTCCGGGCAGGGCAGCATCGCCAACAACGCGAGCGGCGTGAACGACATCTACCGCGCCAGCAAGGCGGCTCTGAACCAGGCCATGTCGAGCTACGCAAGCCGGCACGCGATCGACGCGCGGGCGACGATCCTGATGGCGCCGGGTTGGATCCGTACGAAAATGGGCGGGCCCGACGCACCGTTCGGCGTCGAGGAAACCGTTCCGCAGATCGTCGACGTGCTCATTGCACAACGCGAACGGCCTGGGCTGCGGTTCCTGGATCGCGCCGGTCAAATCGTGCCTTGGTAGGGCCCGCCGGCCATCACCCGCCCTTCGGCTTGTTGCGCGGCATTTGATCGCGGCCAATAATCAACCGTGGTCGTTCGACCGATATGATCTCGAACCGGCCTTCACGTGCACTCACTCAGCGCGAATCTGGATTTCGTCCACGCCGCATACTCAATTTCGGACGTCTCCCATCGCATATGCGCGAACTCAGCGGCATCTGGGCCAACCAGGCGACGAAACTGGTCCGTCTCATCACCGGCGGCCGCGAGAATGGCATTCGCGACATCTACGTCGGTGGCAAAGGCAATGGGGGATGTGGCGGAGTAGGATGCGAGACGTTGAGTCATGTAGCTCATGTACGCTGGCGGCACGGGGACAGCCTGGGCGGCGGCTTGCGTTTGCTCGACAAAGCTGGTTCCAGGCACGAAACCGGGGACGATCAGCTTGAGCACGATCCCCAGGGGCGCGAGTTCGAACATCACGGACTCGGTGAAAGTGTCCAGCGCCGCTTTGGACGCCGAATAGATGCTCATCAATGGCTCGGGGACGATCGCCGAGCCAGAGGTGACATTGATAATTCGGCCACCTCCCGCTTCTCGCATATGATCGATCGCAGCCCGCATGACGTTCATCGGGCCGAAGGTGTTGGTTGCGAACACCGCCTCGATCGTTTCCACTGGCGTCACCTCGAATATTGAGAGGAGACCGCGGCCCGCGTTGTTCACGACCGCATCCACCCGGCCAAAGCGCTGGATCGCCGTCGAGAAGGCCGTATCGATCGAGGCTGTGTCGGTCACGTCTAGGGCGCATACCAGCAGCCCTGCGTCCTCCTTTTCCCCTGTCCAATCGTCCGGGTTGCGCATGGTCGCGACGACGTTCCAGCCGGCGCTGCGACATGCCGCAACGGCGGCGCGGCCCATGCCGGACGAGCAGCCGGTGATGAGAATAGTCCGTGCCATTTCAAAATCTCCTCGATCTGAGGTTTCACGCTACGCCCATTTCCGGGATGTTCTATAGCCAGATCTCCTATTTTCGTTATAGATCATCTCATGGACCCCTTGACCCAACTCGTCGAACTGCTCCGACCGAAGGCGTTGGCCTGGAAACGGATGATGGGGCGGGGCGATTGGGCTTGGCGCTTCCACAGTCAAAGCGGCGTGGCATTCGGTCTGGTCGTGCGCGGCGCCTGTCGCTTGCGACCGCGGGACGGCGGGGAACGCCCGTTGGGTGTCGGCGACTGCCTGTTCATCACGGGGCCGTCGACATGGACATTGCAGAACGGTGATGGTGCTCCAGTATTGGATTTCGACGATGTCCATCCCGTGCTGCCGTCCGGCACCTGGCCCGAGACCGCCGACGAGGGTGAGGTTCACATCGTCGGTGGGCATTTCGACTTCGACTCCGCGAACGAAGGCCTGCTGCCCGCTCTGTTGCCGCCGATTGTGGTCGTACAGCCCGGCGACGGAGAAGAACAGCGCCGTCTCACCGACATCTTTGCCATGATAGATCGCGAGGCCTCCGCCGATCGTCCCGGCCGATTGTCGATGCTGACCCGGTTAATGGAGATGGTGCTGATCGAGATGCTTCGGACCCCGCTCGCGCGCGCGGGCGATTGGCCTGGGGGCATGATCGCTGGGCTTGCCGATCCCAAGATCGGCAGAGCGTTGCGTGCTTTTCACGCCGATGTGCGCGGGGACTGGTCGGTCGAAGCCCTCGCCGGTGCGGCAGGCATGTCGAGATCGAGGTTCTCTCGGCGCTTTATGGAGACGGTTGGCGAGCCGCCGATGAGCTACGTGCTCCACTGGCGCATGGCATGCGCGCGCGATGCCCTGCGCGCCGGACTGAAGTCGCTCGATCAAATCGCGGAGGCGATAGGCTACGGGTCCGCCAGCGCTTTCAGTACCGCCTTCAGCCGGACCATGGGACAGTCTCCCGCCCGCTATGGACGGGAGAGCGCCCTTATCAAGCAAATGGGCAGTTCCGTGGTCTAAGAGTTCGCCATCGCGTCGGCTCCGTCGGCCCGCTGCTGAGGCAGCGCTCCACCGGCCTCTGCTGGAGGCGCCCTCCACTCCTAAGGCATATCGCTAGGGGTTCCGGCCAAGAAGACGCGGATGGCGTCGTCGAGAAGGATGTCGCCCTGAGCGGCCGGAATGCGTCCGGAGACCACGAGGGAGGAGATTCCCTGAATTGTCGCCGACAAAATGAGCGTGAGGCGCGCGATAATTGCGGTGTCACTAACACGGTGGCCGACCGCTGTGGTCACGAGGGCGGTCATGGAGGCGAAGAGACGTGCCGCGGCGTCGTGAACCGGCCCGGGCGGATTGCCGGCTTTATGCGAACTCGTCAACTCGCCCGATGCCATCCGCTTTCAGCGCCTGATTATTGCGGAGGCCGAACGCCAGCCGGACCTCGGCCGCGCGTTCTACTTCGATCCTGGGCGCAGAGCAGGCTGTCGCGGCTTATCTTGACCGGTGCATCGCCGAGCGGCGACTGACTGCTCGCGACACGGCGGTACAGGCGAGGCTCTTCGTCGACGTGGCTACCGGGTTGCCACGGCTACACGCGTTGCTTTGCAGTCAGGATAGCGCGAGCGATGCCTTGGACGTGGCGATACTCGACCAGACTATCGCGATCATAACCTCGACGCGCATACCTCCGCTCAGCGGATAGGAAATGACGAGAGTGGAGACCTTTGCGCTTCGACATTTGAGATGGGAAGTTATCGCGTCGCAGCATCGCCGCCTTAGGCAAGCTACGGAAAGTCTAACATTCGTCAGCCCACCTCAGCCGCCGGCTTCGCCTCATCGAATATTGGCTTGGCGCCGAATTGTTTGAACTAACCAATGGAGGCACCGGGCCGACTGTTGCAGGGTTGGAGTTCATCGAGACCGCCCGCCGGCATCCTCGCCGAGGCCGAGGCTGCGTTCCAGAAACTGGAAACTCGGAGTCGCGGCGAAAATGGCCAATTGACGATCGGCGTCTATGCCTCGCCCTCCGAAGCTGGACGCCACACGTTCGAATCGCGCCGGGCGCGCCAACCATTCAACTTTCCAAGCAGGACCTATGCGCTGGCTTGGAAATCGGCTTGCTTGGAGAGCTGGCCGGACTCTCTCGAAGCCCACCCAACCGATCGCCGTGATTCAAGCGCACTATGTGGGCGCGTTCTCGATGCACGTCCCACCCAAGTTGCAAATGGCTGCTTTAAGGGTGGCTAGGCCATGGGGCTCCAGGTTTTCAGGAGCCCCAACGAGATGCCTATCCGGTTGCAGCCGACGCTCGCTTAGACGCTCACCCCGTTCTGCCAAGCTTCTCCAGAGCAAACCGATACCAGTTACGGTGCTCTACCGCGAGATGCTCGCGGTGATGATGTACATTGTGGTCGGGAATGGCGCCGCCAAAGTACAGCGCGAGCTTCGCCTCGAAACCGTCTGGCGTAGTGCGAAACTGATGCATTCCCGCGGTGACAAAATCACCCGCCCGCGTAAAGCCCTTTGCGACCAGGCGCGTCGGGAAATCTGGATCAGGGGCGACTTCGCTGAGGAATTCGTCGCTGATCGTCATTGTGAGCTCGAGAGGCTCACCTCCGCATATTTCGATGCCGCGGATCTTTCCGTTCTCAACGCTCATCAGGTAATGCTCGGGTTCGGAAGCGAGCATCAACTGCTTGTCCATTGTGATCTCGTGGAATTGCGCGATGAACTCCTCCGCGGTCATCCCAGTCGCCGCGATCATGACGTCACTGGGTTTCAGGTCGCCGTTGGCGTCCGTGATCCATTTCTTCATGAGCGCGTCCGTTGCAGCAAGCTCGCTCGCGGTGAAGATTTCCGGCGCCGGCCGCCCCCGCTCCTTCCACAGTTTCAGTGCTCCGCGCGCATGCTGCATTTCCATTAGGTCGATTTCACCGTCGTCGTAGGTTTTGCCGCCAAAGGTCGTCGTGAACATGGGTGTCTCCTTACACGTTAGGGGAAGCCGACCCTGCGCGGCGCGCATGTCGATTTCCAATGCCGATTTTAAATTCAAATTTTGAATTGCACAAGGGCGAAAGCGGGGGTATATGTTGGCCGCATGAGAACTACGAAGGTTGATGGTCCAGCCCGGACGCGCGTGCGCAACAAGCCGCCGCGGCCCGACACGCAGCGTGAGCTATTGCGGGCGGGGGGTGAGGTGTTCGGGGAGAAGGGAATCCACGCGTCTACGGGGCAGGAAATCTGCCGGCGCGCGGGTGTGAACACTGCTGCGGTCAACTATTATTTTGGCGGGCTCATTGGCTTATACGAAGCCGTGCTTGCCGACGCGCTTCAGCAGGTCGGCAAGATTCAAGCACTCTCGAAAATTGCTGTCATGGGCAACGGTGCTCGTGAGCAGCTCTCCGCGATCATCAGCCTTTTGGTCACCGCGGCGACCGAGCGAACCACTGAAACCTGGGTCATCCGCGTTCTGTTGCGCGAGCTGGTCGCTCCGTCCCCGACGTTTGAAAGGTTGTTCCTGGAAGCGGAGATCCTGCCGAAAGGGCAAATTCTCAGGCAGGTCGTCGCGGAAATCATGGGTTTGCCCGTCGATCACCCGGCGGTAGCCCAGGGATGCATTTGTGCCTTCGCGCCTTGGCAGCTGATGATTGTCTCTCCGGACAATATGCTGAACCGGGTCTTTCCCGCGTTCGATTTGCGGGCGGCGAATGGAATGGTGATCGAACGCGCGATCGCCTTTGCTGTGGGCGGTCTGGAAGCGCTGGCCAGGGCTGAAAGCATTCGCCCGAATGACCCCGCCACAGTGACCGAGCCTCCGCATGTTTGACGTCCACGCACATCTTTTGCCGCAGCGATATATCCAGGCGTTGAAGCAATGGGGCGCCGCACTCCCCCTTGGGCCGCCGCCGCGCGCCGATGATGCCCCAAGGCGGACGATGGCTCCCTGGTCGGATTCGGCATCTGATTTGGAATCGCGGCTTTCCTTGATGTCCGAGGCCGGCGTGAAGACGCAATTCCTCTCGCCGGGCTTCTCGCCTTACCAGGCGGACGAAGCTGCTGGCATCGGCCTTGCCCAGGTCATCAACGACGAATTCGCCGCCTTTGTCGCGAAGGCCCCTTCGGCCTTGAAGGCGTTTGCGTCGCTTCCGCTGCCTCACCTCGACGCATCGTTGAAAGAAATGGCGCGAGCGCTGGACGATCTGAAATTTTCCGGGGTGACGCTAAACTGCGCCTGCGGCAAACGCTCCGTCGCCGCCCCTTATTTCGAGCCGATCTTTGCTGAACTGAACCGGCGAGGCGCGGTGCTTTTCTTGCATCCCTGCATCAACGGGATCTGCTCGCATTTTGTGTGTGACTGGAAGCTGGAAACAGCCGCAGGGCCTGTCCTCGAGGATACGCTCATTGGGCTCCATTTTATCGCAGCTAACATTCCGTCCCGCTTTCCCAATATGAAGATCATCGTTCCGCATCTGGGCGGCGCGTTGCCCGCAATGCTCGCCCGCCTCGACAATCAATTGAGCGCGACCCACGCCCTCGCCGAGCGGCCCAGCGACGCTGCGCGGCGTATGTGGTACGACAGCTGCATTCACGGATCGATCCCCGTTTTGAAAATGGGCGCCGAAATCCTCGGCGCCGACCGCATCTTGGTAGGGAGCGATTACCCCTTCCTGACATCGTACGAAAGCTACGCCGAGACGGTGGGATATATCCGCAACTGCGGGCTCACGGAGCAACAAATGACGCAGATATTTGAAGGGAATGTCCGCGCGCTTTTGGCGGCTTGAGGGGAGCGACATGCAATACATCAAGCTCGGAAATACGGGTCTGGACTCAGCGACGGCCACGAGTTCCCAACTTTGTCGAATCGCCGCCTGATACGTGTTTGGGCCATGGATATGCCGTCGGGATGGACGAGATCGGTCGTATCCCCACGCGGCCATTCACCATGCGATTTCACCGTCCGATGTCACGAACCGACCGGACAAAGCATCATCTCCGAGCAGCGCGAATTGGACGGGCGTCTTCGCTGCTTGGTCCGGTGTCAAGAGGCCGTTGCCGCCGGTGAGATCGGTTTTTACGTATCCCGGGCTTACCGAGTTCACGACGTGCGAAGTGTTGCGGAACTCTTCGCTGAGTTGAACGGTCAGCATGTTGAGCGCCGCCTTTGAAGCATTGTAGCCGATCAGCTGCGCCGAATAAAAGGGAGACGACGGATCGCCGTTCCCAGCTAGCGAGCCCAAAGTGCTGGACAGATTCACGATCCGAGCCGCCGTCGATTTCCGCAGCAGGGGCAACATAGACTGCGTCACCGCTAGAGTGCCGAAAAAGTTGGTTTCGAACACTCGACGGACGGCTTGTAGCTTGGCGCGGCTTGGAACGCTGTCGGTCCAATCCACGATTCCGGCATTGTTGACGAGAATGTCGAGATGCCCGAACTGGTCAGAGATCGCGGTGGCGGCGGCGACTATGCTTGCTTCATCGAGAAGGTCGATCCGAACGAACGTTGCGTTCAGGCCTTGGGACGCCAGGTCTTTGACCGCGGCCTCGCCACGTTCGGCATCTCTGGCGCCGATGATGACGGAGACACCGGCCTGCGCGAGTTGGCGAGCGATCTCCAATCCGATGCCCTTGTTTGCGCCGGTGACGAGTGCGATGCGGTTTGTGGTTGTCATATGAACTCCATGGTTGGTCAGCCGCGTTCGATCCATTATATGAAGGCTTCTTCAGTTACGGGATTCGCTTATGGCTACGGCTTCGCCGACCCGCCTAACCCCTCGGAAATCGCCGCGTCAGGCACGAGCAACGGCGACGCTGGAAGCGATTTTGGAGGCGACCATTCAGGTTTTGGTGGTGACGGGCCCTGCTCGGCTGACCACGACGCGCGTGGCGGAAAGAGCCGGTGTCTCCGTTGGCACGATGTACCAGTATTTCCCCAACAAGCAGGCGCTAATGTATGCGGTGACCGAGCAGTATTTGGGCATCGTAGCGGACAGCGTGGAACAAGCCTGCCGGCAGCATCACGGCGCACCGATTGGACAGATGGCCGAGGCGCTTGTGGAGGCCCTTTGGCACGCGAATGTCGTGCGATGCGACGCGACCCGCGCGCTTTATCTGGTTGCAGCGGAGGTAGACACCGCGGCCCTGGTCGAGCATTTCTTCAAGCGCGTTGAAATCGCCACCGCCGCGATGTTCGCGACCGCGGCAGACGCCGAGTTCGTCGATCTTGCGATCGTCAACCTCACACTCCTCAATTCGCTTTTTGGGACTATTCGCAGCTTGTTTGATCGCAGCTTGCCAAAGCCGTGGGCGTGTGGCCTCCAACAGCAACTCATTTTTATGTCCCGCTCGTATCTGGAGGCCGCGAAAACGCCTTTCCCGGCGGCCGCTAGCTAGGAGGCAAGCGATAATCGTCGCGTGCGCCTCGAAATTGAGGGAGGGTGACGTTGGGGTCCGCAATGCGGCCAAGTTAATGCTCCGCCCGGATCAGCCGGACGGGGCATTGGAGTCGGGGTCAGTCGCTCCGGCGGACGTTGGAGCGGGACCAGATCAGGCTGTCGCGCCAAGCCAATGGGAGTCGCTACGCTGTCGGGCCACGAGCTGCGCTTTCAGGGCGAATGCAGAAGCGCATTCAACCCAAATGCAGCACGGGTCAGCTGGTGCCGCTCGCTGCGCGACAGATTCCAGCGTACGTGGCCAATGCTCACCGCGGTTGCTAGAGGGCGAAACGGCACTTGCCGTCGATGGTCCGGACCGTTCCTTCGGCGCCTAGGCGATCGCTCTCTATGAAGGATTGCAGCAATGCCTGGTCGTCATTTTCGATGTTTGCGAGGAAGCGCTGATTCCCGTCGCGCAGCCGTCCGACGATGATTGCCTTTTCCACAACATTGGCCCTGACCGCGAGCGTGTAGCTCTCGATCGATGCCGCACCGCCGGCACCGTCTATCAACGGTGCCATCGGGACAGCATTGAGCTGCGCCTGAAGCCCTTGCGAATTTGTATGGTCCCAGGGCCCCTCGAGCATCCGGGCGGAATACAGCCCCGCGGCATGCTTGGCCAGATAGCTGCCATTTGCCGTCACCAATCCATACGCGGTCGGAGACGAACGAAGTTTCTCGACCATCGCGGCGATCGAATGGGTCACATAGTTGTTGCCGGGGCCGCCGAAGAAGGGCAGTCCGCCGGTGATCGTGAAATTGCGGGGATCGTCCTCGGACAGGCCGATCTCGGCGCATGCGATCTCGATCGCCGAGGGGAAGCAGCTGTAGAGATCGAAGAACGACACCTGCTCGACGCCAACGCCGGCCCTGGAGAGCGTCCGCCGCACCACTTCGCGGATTGCGGGGGAGCGTTGCATCGGCTCCCGTTCGGTGACGTACCAGTGATCGTTACCAGCCGCCGCGCCGTGGAGATAGACTCGCTTTGCATCGGGAACGCCGTAGTCGTCAGCCATCTTCGCCGAGCAGACAAGAATCGCCGCCGACTGGTCCACGAATACATTGGCATTCATGTATCGGGTGTAGGGATAGCCGATATAGGGGTTCTTTTCCGAAACGCTGGCAATTTCCGCCGCCGTCAGCGGGGTGCGCCGGGTTGCCAGCGGGTTCGAACTTGCCACCTCGGCAAGGCGCGCCATCAGGGCGCCCATGCGATGCGCATGGACCGACGGGCTCAATTGTCGTTGACGGCGGATCGCCTGCTCAACAATTGGATAGCCGTAGATTGCCGCGTTCAGACCGTATTTGCCCTCCAGGTCCGAAAACGAGGCCCGCTCCACGCCGAACGATTCTGGCGGCGTCGGCGCAGCTTCGGACCAGTCGAGGTCTGTCCCATTTTTCTGAGCGGCGTGCTGGGTGCGAAGCGCCTCGGCCCCGACCATCAATGCGCAACTCAACCGTCCGGCCGCAATCTCCTCGCAGAAGCGCGTGACCACGACTTGGGGAGTGTGGCCGCCGGCCGTGGTGTAGAGAAGTTCCCGGGGATTGCATCCGAGTGCGCGTGCCACGCTCCAGGGCGGATTCTCCATTCGACCGAACGGGCTGGCAAATCTGGGCAGCGTATCGGAGAATTGACGAACCACAGTGACGCCATCGATCGCCTTGAGGAGATCGGACGCGCCGGAATCCATCGCTGCGCCGCGCGCGGCCGCGACCATCAGCTCCTTGGGACTGCGTGCACTGGCGGGTGGCGAATTGGTATCCGTAATCTGATGGACGCCGACGATGACCGGTAATCTTGATCTGTTAGTCATGTGTGAACCCGGATCCCTCCCTTCCGCTTAATCTGTTAGCGGCCCGTCCAATTAGGCTTGCGTTTCTCGGCAAACGCGCGAAGTCCTTCGGCATAGTCATCGGTTCGTTCGAGCTCACCGCGCGCTCTCATGCCGAGGTCGATCAACTCGCCCTCGGCGACTTCACCCCGGTTGCGTGCGATCCGCATGCTTTCCTGCACTGCGATCGGCGAATTCGTCGCGATGGAATGCGCCAGTTCGAGTGCCCGTTCGCGGGCGCGGCCCGGTGCGGAGACATAATTGACGAGACCCAGCTCGAACGCCCGCTGGGCGGTGAAGGGCTCACCGGTCGCAATTGCCTCGTAGGCAACCGCCTTAGGGATCGCTCGCGGAAGCCGCACCAATCCTCCCGCCAGAGCCATCAGGCCGCGCTTGACCTCCGGCAATCCGAGCTGCGCCGCCGGATCGGCGACGGCCATATCGCAAGCGAGCGTAATCTCGAGGCCTCCACCGAGTGCGAAGCCGTTCACGGCGGCAATCCATATCTTGCGCCGATCAGCGAACACGAACCCGGCGAATCCGCCTCTTTGCGTCCGGATCGATTTGACTTCGCCCGCACGAACGGCCTTGAGATCCGCGCCGGCGCAGAAAGCCTTGTCGCCTTCGCCGGTCAGGACGCAGACCCGAATGCGCGGATCGTCGTTGGTTTGATCGACGGCAGCTTCAAGGCCGGCCGCTACATCGCCGTTCACCGCGTTGCGCGCCTCGGGGCGATTAATCGTGACCAGGGCGATGTGCTGGTCGATGACTTCATATTTCACAGCGTTGCGCATGTCAGGCTTTCCAGAGGGATTGGCGGCAAGGTCGTATCGTGGCTAATCTGCTTCGGCTTCCTTGCGGGCTTTTTTTGATACCGCGCGATCGATCTTGCCGGGTCTTGGAGCACGAGGTTTTGGAGCACCAGGTTTTGCAGCGCCAAGTTTTGCAGCGCCAGGTTTTGCAGCGTCAAGTTTTGGAGCGTCAGGTTTTGGGGAATCAATAAACAGGCCGTGACGAAGCAGCTTCATGTAAGCCGTCAGCACATAGTCGGGCACCTGCGGCTCGGCCGCGCTCGCGACGGATCCGTACCTGAAGCTGAGATACGAACGGGCCGCAAGCAGAATGTAAGCGATCGGTTCAAGCTCCTCGTCAGCGAAATCATGAAGCTCTCCACGCAGCTTCGCCCGGCGAAGCGCGCGCAAGTAGCCGGCCCCGAATGCTTCCACGTGCCGCCGAAACGCGGCCGGCACAAAAACCTCGCCCTCGTTGAGAATTCGGTAAAACTCGGGATGGACCTGGAGAAAATCGAACCAGGCCAGCAACCGCTTTTCTTCCCGCGCGAGCCCCTCGGCAACCGGAGCGACTTCGCTGGTGACGTGCGACAGCAGCAGTTGCCCGAGCGCGGGAAGCAATTGCTCGAACAAATCCTGACGCGATTCAAAATGATTATAGAACGTCCCGTGAGCCACCTTCGCTGCCGTAGTGATCTTGCTGATCGACGCGTCGGCATAGCCGTAGCGTCCGACCACACGTGCCGCGGCGAGAAAGATAGCTTGGCGAATTTCCTCGGATCTTTCCGCCCGATTCTTTCGCGATCGCCGCGATTTCTTGGAAATTGCCACTTTTGTCCTTTCGGTTCTCTGACTCCCGCTTGGGGACGTTGGACCCGGTTGCAGGCGGCGGGTTCAACCTCACCCTCGGGTCCAGCGATACCTTCCTGTTCGGATATTGACAACCACATCCTCCGTCTGCATCATGATTGGTGACCCGTGAATCATAAATCATCATAACAGACGGGGAGGAAAATTGTTGCAGTCGAGCGATAGCCTGGCAGGCAGCCGGGAGCAGGCGGCGAAGATGCGCGGGAGGATGGCCGTCGGCGGAGCCTGGATTCTCGCTGCGGCCGGGCTTTTCCTGCTGCCGCCGTCGCTGTTTTCCGACTACCAGCTCTACACCCTCAACCTCGCGCTGGTGAACATTCTCCTGGCCGTCGGTTTGAACCTCGTGATCGGGGTCGCTCGGCAGTTCGCGCTGTTTACCGGAGCGCTGTTTGGAATCGGCGCATACGTCTCGGGAATCTGCCAGGTGCGCTATGGTCTGTCCTTTTTCGCCGCGCTGCCATTGGCGGTGGCGGTGGCGACGGTCGCTTCTGCCGCGATCAGCCTGATCGCCTGGCGAGCCGGCGATCTCTATCTCGCCATGATCACCTTCGGATTCGGCGAGATTTTCCAGTTCGTTTTGGTGCACGCCGACAGCTTGACCAATGGTCCCGATGGTCTCGCAATCCCGCGGCCGGCGGTGGCAGGCGCATTGTTGGCGGCGCCAGGGCAGCTCTATCTGTTGTTTCTGCCGCTGACGGTTTTGGCGCTGATTGCCTATCGATATATCGAAACAGGGTCTCTGGGCCGCCTGTTCGTGGCGCTCGGTGACTCGGAGCCAGCGTTGGCCAGCATCGGATATGATCACCGGGTAATCAAGACGGCCGCTTTCGCCATCCAGGGTGCCTATGCGGGCCTCGCGGGCGCTCTCTTTGCTGCCGCCGTCGGCTTCATCGATCCCTATTCCTTCGGACTGTCCGTGACGCTGCAGCAACTCGCAGCCATCGCCATCGGGGGTTTCGGCAGTCTCGCCGGCTCCGTCCTCGGCAGCGTGACTATGACGCTCGTCGATCGGGTACTGATCGACTTTCCGGGGCTTCGCGAACTTGGTTACGGCCTGTGCCTGATGGCCGTGTTTCTGATTTTTCCCGGCGGACTCGCGGGCTTGTTTTCCCGGCGCAGGAGCTCGACATGAGCGCCATTCTTGAACTTCAGGAAGTATCAGTTCGCTTTGGTGGCCTCACGGCCGTGGCCGACGCGACGATGGCATTCGTCGCGAGCGAAATCCACGGCCTGATCGGACCGAACGGCGCCGGCAAAAGCACAGTGATCAATTGCATTTCCGGCTTTCAGCGCCGCTCGTCGGGTGAGATCAGGCTCGATGGCCAAGTGCTTCCGCCGCTCGACGCGGCGAGCGTTGCGCGCCACGGCATTGCCCGATCGTTTCAGACCCCGCAACTGTTCAGCCGCCTCAGCGTCGGCGACAATGTGCGCGTCGCCCGCAGGCGTAAGACCGAGACCGGTCTCGGCGTCGGCGATCTGCTTGAACTTGTCGGCTTGGCGGACCTCGCGGACCGCCAGGCAGACACGCTGGCCTATGGCCAACAGCGGCTGCTTGAAGTCGCCCGCGCGTTGGCGTCATCGCCGCGACTTCTGCTGCTCGATGAGCCCGCGGCAGGGCTTGCGTCGGAAGATATCGAGCGTCTTTCTCGGCTGCTCAAACTGATCGTGTCGCAATTCGCCATCGCGGTTCTGATTGTCGAACATAATGTGCCGCTGGTCCGGCAGATCGCCGACCACATCACCGTCATGCACCATGGCTTCGTGATCGCGTCAGGTACGCCCGCCACCGTTCTGGCTGATCCCGCGGTGGTTGAGGCTTATCTCGGCGGCCATAGCGCCGCGATCGAGCATTGACGATGTTACGGGTTGAAAATCTGACGGTTTCCTATGGGGCTGCCCTCGCAGTTCGAGGCGCGACGTTCGAGGCGTTGCCGCGGCAAGTCACGGCACTGCTGGGCGCCAACGGCGCCGGCAAGACCACCACCATGCTGGCGCTTTCCGGACTTTTGCCGGTACGCAGCGGAGTCATCATCTTTAACGGCGCGCCCGTTCATAATCTCAACAATGAGCGCCTGGTGCAGCTTGGAATCGTTCAGGTGCCGCAAGGACGTCAGGTCTTCGCGCAGATGAGCGTGCTTGAAAATCTGGAGCTCGGCGCGTTCGTTCGGCGGGATCGAGAGATCAAGAACGAGATGGCCCGGGTCTTCGATATTTTTCCGCGGCTGGCTGAGCGCTCGCAGCAGTCGGCGGGGACCCTGTCGGGGGGTGAACAGCAGATGCTTGCGATCGGCAGGGCACTGATGGCGAGACCGAAATTGCTGATCCTCGACGAGCCTTCGCTCGGCCTCGCGCCGATCATGGTCGATGCGGTCTACGCGGTCATCGCTCGGTTGGCCGCAGATGGGCTTGCCATCCTGCTGGCCGAGCAAGACATGACCAGGGCGCTATCCGTGGCGGCGCGAAGCTTCGTCCTTGAAAACGGCGCCGTCATCGCCGGTGGCACCGGCGATGAACTCGCCGCCAGCAGCTTCGTCCAGAAGGCGTATCTCGGCTAGGCGGCGTCCCGGCATCCACTCTCATACAACAGGAGACCATGAATGGGTTTGAGGTCAAATGTCGAAGTTGCTATCGCGGGAGTCGGCGAGACTGCCGTCGGCAACTTGCCGGGAATACATTCAACGGGACTTTACATCCAGGCTGCGAAGCGCGCGATCGAAGACTCTGGGATCGACAAAAACGAGATCGACGGCCTGCTCACCACCGCATCGGTTGTCGATGACAATGTGCGGCATCACATGGTCATTGCCGAACACCTTGGCCTGTTTTGCAAGACTCTGTGCGACACGTTGCGGACTGGCGGGGCTGCGTTCGGCTACGCATTGCAGCTCGCGCAGTGGGCAGTGCAATCCGGGAGATGTCGGGCCGTTCTGGTGGTAGCAGCCGACAATCTTCTTTCAGGACCTGGCCTCGGACAGGGTGTCGCTGCCTATACCGAGCTTGGTGCGCACTCCCTCGAATTCGAGGTGCCCTTCGGCGCGCATATCCCAGCATTTTACGCGTTGGTCGCGCAGCGGCACATGCACGAATACGGCACCACCCCGGAGCAACTTGCCGCCATCGCGGTTGCCTGCCGCAAGCACGCCTCGCTCAATCCGGCCGCGCAGAAGCGCCAGCCGATCACGATCGACGACGTTCTCAACTCGAGAATGATTTCCTCGCCGCTGCATATGCTCGACTGCAGCTTGATCTCGGACGGTGGCGGCGCATTCATCGTGACTACGCTCGAACGTGCACGCGAATTGCGACGCCGTCCGATTCGGCTGCTGGGCGCAGGGCAGGCACAATCCTACTATCACATGGGACATCTCGCCGGAGCCATCGGGCATCCCCTCGATCGCAGAGGCGAGTTCAATCTCACCAACACCGTTCAAAAAGTTGCGGCACGCGATGCCTTCGGGGAAGCGGGTGTTACAACCGACGACATCGACGTGGCCGAAATCTACGACAGCTTTACGATCACCGCACTGATGCAGTTCGAGGATCTTGGGTTCTGCAAGAAAGGTGAAGGCGGCTCGTTCGTCGAGGGCGGCCGAATCGAGCTTGGAGGCGCCTTGCCGGTGAACACCCACGGTGGCCTTCTCTCTTTCGCCCACCCCGGCATGCCGGGCGGCATCTTTCACCTCATAGAAGGTGTCCGGCAGCTTCGTCACGAATGTGGACCACGTCAGGTACCGGACGCGAAAATCGCGCTGGTCACCAACGTCAGCGCGGTGGCCTCAAACCATTCCGTCTGCATCCTTGGAAGGGACTGATCCATGAGCTCTGTTATGCCCACCATCGCCCCCCGTCCGACCGACGTTTCGAAGCCGTTCTGGGACGGTTGCCGAGATCGCCGGCTGCTGATGCAGAAATGCGAAGATTGCGGCAATCTGACTTTCTACCCGGTCTATATCTGCCCGGTCTGCTCCAGCGAGAACCTGGCCTGGACCGAGCTTAGCGGCCGCGGCCGCGTCCATTCCGTGACCGTCGTGCACCGGCCGGCGACGCCCGTCTTTGCATCGGCAACGCCTTATGCCTTGGCACTGATCGAAGTCGATGAAGGCCCGATCATGATGAGCAACATCGTCGGCCCGAACGCGCTTCAAACCAAGATCGACGACAGGGTGGAGGTCGTCTTCGAGGACGTCGGTGATGTCACCCTCCCGCGTTTCCGTCGAGCAGGTGTCTAGCGATGCAGACTTTTCGGGAGCTGGCTGAACAGGTTGCCGCACGCGGAGATCGTCCTGTTCTGTCGTACGAAGGACGCACCTTCAGTGGCCAGGAATTCGTTACGCAAGCGCGTCGCGTAGCGCGCGCTCTGCTGAGCGCAGGCGTACGACGAGGCGACCGCGTCTGCATCTGGGTCCCGAACCGGCCGGAGTTCGTGCTCGTCGAATTGGCGACGACGCTGATCGGTGCGATCTTTGTCCCGATTCAAAGTCGCTACGGCGCAACCGAACTCGGCAATATCGTGGAGCGCGCCGAGCCGACCATATTGTTCTTTCAAAAAACCTATCTCAAAGTCGATCTCGACTCCATTCTGCAGATTGCGTTTCCCGACATCGGCGAAGGAAAGATCGAGCGCGCACCGTCGCTGCGTCGGCTCGTCTCGTTTGACGGCAGCCGTCATCGTGACGTCGTGGGATGGTCGAAGTTCCTGGCCAGCGCCGAGGAACTCGATGAGGCGTATTTCGATCTTGCGACCGCGCTGGTCGAGCCCGACGACCCGGCGGTTTGCATTTTTACCAGCGGAACCACGGGTGTGCCTAAAGGGGCCATGCTGAGCCACAGCGCCATCATCTCGACCGAGCGCAGTGTGGGTGACGTGATGCGGATCTCTCCGAATGAACGCGTCCTGTACGGCGCGCCATTGCCCTCCGTGTTCGGGTGTTGCAATGCGCTGGTCGCCAGCTGGACCCATGATGCTTGCCTGGTCGTCATGCCAACCTTCGAGGCCGGCGCCGCGTTGGCGACGATCGAGCGCGAGAGTTGTAACGTCATTTACGGCGTTCCGACCATGTATCTTATGTTGCTGAATCATCCCGAGTTTCGTCCGGAGCGAACCGCTTCGTTGCGCACGGGGATCGTCGGCGGTGCGCCCTGCCCTCCGCAACTTGCAGACGCCATCATCGGCCAACTTGGAGTACGCGATCTCCTCAGCGGCTACGGAATGTCGGAAACTTGCGCGGTCATCACTCTCACCCGTATCGGCGATCCGGTGGAGATCGTCACGGGGACTGTCGGCCGGCCGCTGCCCGGCGTGGAAGTCCGTATTTGTGAGCCGGCGTCCCCGGCCGTTCTCGCGCCGGAGATCGATGGCGAAATCTGCGTTCGCGGCTCCAACGTCATGCTGGGCTATTTTGCTGGGCACGACGGCCTGACCAAGCCTTTCAGCGACGGCTGGTTTCGAACCGGCGATCTGGGCGTGCTGGGCCGCGACGGCAACATTCGAATTACCGGCAGGGTCACCGACATGATTCTCGTGGGCGGGTTCAACGTGTATCCGGTCGAGATCGAAGCGCTATTGGCCGAACATCCCGATGTCGTTCAGGCCCACATTGTTGGAATTAACGACGAGCGCATGGGCGAGCTGCCCGTTGCTTTCGTCCAGCTTCGCGCGGGAGCGAAGCCCGATCCAGACAATCTGACGCGCTTCTGTACGGAACGGATCGCCAAATACAAAATTCCGGCGCGATTTCACTTTGTCGAGGACTTCCCAATGACGCCACTCGGCAAGGTCCAAAAATTTGAACTCAAGAAACTGGCAAAACAAGCCGTGATCTGAAAGGGAGAACGAAATGAGAGCGGTGATTTTGGCGACGGTTGTTGCACTTGCACCAGCTGCCGGTTGGGCACAAGGCGTCTATGGCGTAACCGACACCAGCATCCGCGTTGCCGTGCAGGATTCGCTGAGCGGCGCCTATTCGCAATATGGCGTACCCAGCCTCACCGGCGTTCGCTACGTCTTCGACAAGGTCAACGCGTCAGGCGGTATCAACGGGCGCAAGCTGGAAGTCGTCGCTGAAGACGACGGATGCTCGCCCAAACAGTCGGTCGGTGTCGCAACCAAGCTTGCCTCGGAGCGCTCGGTCGTCGCGGTGCTCGGGCTGACGTGTTCGTCAGCCGCTGTCGCGGTTCGCGATGCTGTCGCACCAACGACGCCGTTGCCGTTCATGTCGTTCTCGAGCGGTGGCTATACGTCCAGTTCGTCGCAACTCGGCGGATTGAAGCCGAACTTCTTCTTCGTGGCGCCGTCCGTGCATGCGCAAGGCGGAGCCCTCGTCAACTTTGCGATGAACGTTCTCAAACCGCAAAGAGTGGCATTCATCGGTCAGACCGACGTGTATGGCAAGGAAGGCCGCCAAGGCGTTGATGCCATGCTGGCGCAGTACGGACAGAAGATCGTCGCCGACGAGACGTTGGAGTCGCGCGGTACCGACGCGACCGCGCAAATTCTGAAGCTCAAGGCCGCCAATCCAGATGTGGTGATTGCCTTTCTCTACCAGGTGCCGGCGCAAATCCTGCTCCGTCAGGCCGAGGACCTTGGCCTCAAAGCGACGATTGTGACCTCGGCATCCGTAACCGACAGCAGCATATACCGCTCGCTCCCACAGAGCGCGCTCGCGCATTATTTCGGCAGCATGCTCGCCAGAGACGTCCTCGACGGCCCGCGGATGAAACCGATGATGGACGAAATGCGCGCGAAGTACCCCGACGTAACGTTCAACCCGCTGGTCGTGTCCGGCGTCGGAGCTGCCGAAACTCTGGTCGAGGCGATCCGCAGTCTCGGAAAGGATGTCACGCCCGACAAGCTTGCGGCAGCACTCGATCACATTACCAATCTGAATAGCCACGCCTTGAGTTATCCGCTGACATTCACACCAGGAAATCATGCGGGAGGGCGCGGCCTGAGCATCTACAAGATTGTCGATGGGGTCGAAACGCTCGCCATGCCCGGCTATTGGCCGGGCGACGAAAAGGCGGCGGCTCCGGTTGCGATTGAATAAAATGTCGCTGTTGATGCTTCCACAATTGCTGGTGGCCGGGGTGGTGAGCGGTGCGATCTATGCACTGGTCGGCCTCGGACTGGTCGTCGTTTTCAAGGCGACCAGGGTCATCAACTTCGCCCACGGCAGCGCCATTCTTCTCGGCGCTTATGTGTGCGTGACTGGGGTCAACCGGTTTGGCCTCAGCTATCCGGTCGCCGGACTTCTTGGCATCCTCGCGGTGACTGCAGTCGGCCTTATGGTCAGCGAGTTGGCTTACCGGAGGCTTCTGACTGCACCCCATATGATTCAGGTGTTGGCGACGCTCGCGGTCGCCAACATCATCAACGGCGCCGCGACGATTATCTGGGGGGCCGGAAGCTATTACTTTCCGCCGAGCGAACGGTTGCGGCCTGTATTTTCCACACCCGTCGTGATCACCGGTCAGCAACTCCTCATTGTTGCCGGAGCCGTCGTAGTGATGGTGCTGCTTGCGGCCTTCTTTCGCTGGACGCGCTGGGGCAAGGCGATGCGGGCGCTGTCGCAGAACGAGATGGGCGCAAATTTGTGTGGCATTCGCACCAGCATGGTTTTCGCCATTGCTGTCACGATGGGGACGGCACTTGGCGCCATCGCGGGCATTCTCTATGCGCCGCTGACGCTTGTCGATCCAGGCTTCGGTTGGCTTCTGATCAAGGGCTTCGCGGCTGCGGCGCTTGGCGGGCTGACAAGCCTTCCCGGTGCGGTGATCGGCGGGACCATTCTCGGCATTTGCGAGAGCCTGTGGATCGCGGTGCTGCCCGCCCTGTGGGCGCCAAGCCTCAGCTACCTCATCGTCATCGCGGTTCTTTTGGTGAAACCAACCGGCCTGTTGGGCACTCCGGCAGCTCAAAAGCTGTAAGAAAACAAGCGAGAGATCAATGCGCATTCTTGGCACTGAGGTACCCTGGAATTCCATCCACGCGCTGATGCGCGCGCGCGCCGAACAACATGGCGATGCACCCCGTGTGGACGTCGCCGGAACGCTGACGTCCTGGGGCGAGATCGATCGGGAGTCCGACCGGATGGCGGCTGGGCTGTCCGCCAGTGGAGTCGGTCCGGGCGACCGGGTCTGCAGCATGATGGACGGGCGGATCGAGCAGCTCATTGTGTGGTTCGGGACGGTCAAACTCGGCGCGATTTGGGTCCCTCTCAATACCGGTCTCGTGGGCGACGACCTGTTCTACACCGTGCGCGATGCCGCGCCGAAGGCGCTCTTTGTCGAGGCGGACACTGCGGCTCGCTTTCGTGACTGTCCCGAGGATGTACCACTTCCGACGACGCGCATTTCGACAGAAGGCGCGGACAGATTTCAGTCGTGGGGCGGCTTCCTTTCGAGCGGCGCGAGCGCGCCGCAGGTCGACGTCGCGCCGCAGGACGCCGGCGTGATCATCTACACCGGCGGGACGACAGGACGACCGAAGGGCGTCGTGATGCCGCATTTTGCTTTCCTGGCGGCGGGATACCGGTTCCAGGATGCGTTCGATGTCGGGGCGGAAGATCACCAATACTCCGTGCTGCCCCTGTTCCATGTCGGCGGCACAATGCTTGGCGTCATGGGTCCGCTTGTGACCGACATTCCGACCACCCTTGAGCGGCGTTTCAGCGCAACGCGCTTCTGGGCACGCGCCAAGTCGAGAGGCGCAACCCTGATCGATCCCGTCGGCACCATGGTAACCGTGCTGACACAACAACCTGAAAGCCCAGCCGATCGCGATCATCGTGTTCGCGCCTCGGTCGGCGTAACGGGCCAGGTGCCGCCGGGCGTGGCTCCGACCTTCAGCCGCCGCTTCGGCATCAAGATGGTGAACCTTTACTCTCTCACCGAGGCGGGAGGCGTTTTGATCACCTATACGAAGCCGGATAGCGCTCAACCTGATGCGCATGGCGAGCCGGGCCGCTGGGCGGATTTCCGGGTCGTCGATTCGGTCGATCAGGAAAAAGCGCCCGGTGAAATCGGGGAAATCGTGCTTCGCCCGCGCCTGCCCTACACCTTCATGCTGCGTTATCACAATGACCCGGTCCGCACGCTCGAGTGCTGGTCGAACCTTTGGCTGCACACCGGTGATCTCGGGCGTGTCGACGAGAAGGGCTTCCTGCATTTTGTCGGCAGGCAGGCGCATTGGCTCCGTTGTCGGGGCGAGAACGTCTCGGCCTATGAGGTCGAGTCGGTCGCGTGCGCATGTCCCGGCGTAGCCGAGGCCGCCGTAGTGGGCGTACCCGCCGAACTCGGCGAGGAAGACGTCAAGATCTTCATCATTCCGGCCGAGAGCGCCGCGCTGACGCCCGATGCTGTCATCGCGTGGTGCACGGCGCGACTTGCACGCTTCAAGGTGCCGCGATTCGTGGAGTTTGTTCCCACGTTGCCGCGGTCGGCCGCCAAACAGGAGATCGAACGGCACAAGCTGCGGGCCTTGCCGAACGACAAGGCATGGGATGCGCGGGCCGAGCGCTCTGGCGCGCCGAGTACGGGAGCTGGGAAATGAAGTCGCTTTACTACGAGGATTTCGACGACGGGCGGACCTTCGACAGCCCCGGCCGCACGGTGACGGAAACCGACCTTTCCCTTTTCTGCATGCTGTCGGGCGATTGGCATCCTCTGCACTCCGACGAGGAATACGCCAGGACCACTCAATTCGGCCGGCGGGTCGTGGGCGGTGTCTTCGGCATAGCTCTCGTCACAGGCGCGATGAGCCGCTGGGGCATCTTCGAAGACTCCGTTGTCGCGATGCTTTCGGTCGATCAGTGGCGATTCCTCGGCCCCATATTCGTCGGCGATACGCTCAGCGTTCGCATGACCATCATCGGAAAGCGCCTCACCAAAAATGGAACCGGCGGTGTGATCGACCGAGAATTCGAGGTTCGAAACCAGCGCCACGAAATCATCCAGCGTGGACGCTCCGATGCGCTGATCAAGCTGCGGCCGCAAGACGGCAGTTGAGAAGGCAAATCCAAGATCAGAAAGGGAGGCAGATAATGAGAAATATGAATGTGCTCTGTATAGGAGCCGTGATTGCGCTACTGGGATCACCGGCGTTTGCCGCCAAGGATGGTCCGATCAAGATTGGAATCCTCAATGACCAATCCGGCCCCTATGCGGCGATCGACGGCCCGGGCTCGGTCGATGCTGCCCGAATGGCGGTTGAGGATTTCGGCGGAACGGTTCTCGGCCGCAAGATAGAGGTGGTCTCCGCGGATCATCAAAACAAGCCTGACATCGGCGCGACGATCGCCCGTAAATGGTTCGACGTTGACGGCGTGACGGCGATTCTCGACGTTGCGGTTTCGTCGGTCGCTTTGGCCGTGCAGGAACTCGCGCGCGAGCGAGGCAAGATTGTGATCTACTCCGGGGCTGGGTCTTCCGACATAACCGGCAAGGCATGTTCTCCGACCAGCGTGCATTGGACCTACGATACTTATGCGCTCACGGCCGGTACCAGCCGAGCGATCGTGAAGCGTGGCGGGGACAGCTGGTTTTTCATCTCATCCGATAACGCCTTTGGGCACGCTCTGACCCGCGATTCCTCGACCGCGGTCGAGGCCGAAAACGGCAAGGTGCTAGGCGAGGTGTTACATCCGGCCAATTCATCCGATTTCGCCAGCTATATTCTTCAAGCGCAAACCTCCGGCGCCAAGGTCATCGCCCTCGCCAATGCCGGCGAGGACACCAAGAATGCCGTCAAGGCCGGCAGAGAATTCGGCATCACCGACAAGCAGCAAATGGTCGGGCTTTTGACGCTGCTGCCCGATGTTCACGGTCTTGGGCTCGCCACGGCGCAGGGACTTCTCGTCACCGAATCGTTCTATTGGGACATGAACGACGAAACTCGCGCCTGGTCGAAGCGGTTCTTCGAGCGCAACAAGGTCATGCCGCACATGGTGCCCGCCGGCGTCTATGGCAGCGTCATGCATTATCTCAAGGCGATCAAGGCGTCGGGGACGACGGACTCCGCGGTCGTGATGGCGAAGATGAAGGAGTTGCCAATCAACGACTTCATGACCAAGAACGGACGTATCCGCGAAGACGGCCGCGTACTCCGCGATTTTTACGTGTTCCGCGTTAAGAGCCCGAAAGAGTCGAAGGGCCCATGGGACTACTACGAAAAGATTGCGACGATTCCGGCCGAAGAGGCAGCCCGGCCGCTCGCCGATAGTGAGTGTCCGATGATCAAGAAGCCGTAAATTCTGAGCAATCAAGACGCCGCGCGAAGGATGGCCATGACGTCTTCGACCGATTCAATCGGTCGAAGATTGGCCTTGACGAAAGCATTGTTCAAGCCGGTCTCGGCCACGCGAGGGAGAGTCCGTTCGTCAACGTCCAACTCCGACAGTCGCGTCGGCAGGCCCAGCGAGTGGATGAACTGTCGGACCACGTCGGCGGCGGGTTTTCCCGATTGGCCGAGTGCGGTGGCGATCTCGGCCTGGCGAGCGGCCGAGACCGGCGCATTGAAAGCGAGAACCGCCGGCAGAAGTACACAGGAGGTCATCCCATGAGGTACGCCCGCCACGGCACCAAGCTGATGGCCGAGCCCATGGCTCGCGCCGTAACGCACCCGGCCGATGCTGGAACCGGCGAGCCATACACCCAGCTGGCAATGGTGGCGCGCCGCGATGTTGTCGGGAGCGACGTGCGCGGAAGCCAGCCCCTCGCGCAACAGCGCAAGCCCCCGCAACGCGAGCGCGTCGGTCAACGGATTTGCGTCGCGCGAGAGCACGGTTTCAATGCCGTGATCCACCGAGCGAATGCCGGTCGAGAGCCAAAGATCGAGCGGCGTTTGCGCGCCAAGCCATGGGTCATAGACAATGATGTCGGGAGCCAGCGTGTCGGACTTGAAGATGTGTTTGATGCCGGTTTGAACGTCGGTGGCGCCGCCGATAATGCCGAACTCCGCGGCGGAAAGCGTGGTCGGCACGGCGAGGATCGGAACGGCGCGGCAGCCGGGGGAAGGTTGCGTCACGCCCTGACTGTCCGGCACGGCACGAAGCGCCAGCAGCGCCTCCCGGTCGCGAGCGGTGTTTCCGGCCGCGAGCCCGGCGATCTTGGCCGCGTCGATCGCACTGCCGCCGCCGAAAACGACGATCAGGTCGGGCTTCGTGCGCTCGATCGTCTCGATCAACGCGATCACGCCGTCGAAGGGCGTGTGGGGTTTCAGGTCGCTGAAGATCGGCAGCGTCGATGGTCCGAGAGCGGCGAGGCTGCCTTTTACCTTGGGACTGTTCAGGAGCGAGGACGTGACGATCGGAAGGATGCGGCGGCTGTTTCGTTCCCTTGCAAGGCGCGGGATGGCCTCCTCGGCATGGACGCCGTAATGGACCGTCGGTTGGCGCAGCATTGCCAAAGAGCCTGCCGCGATGGCGGCGTCCGCGCCCTCGGTTGCGCTCATGGTCATTTAACCTCCCAATTCATAGTTGCTGTTGATGACATGCCAGCAACGCTTTTCCTGAATGGTAGCATGATTGTCGGACAAAAACGATAGCCAACGTCCAGTTGGCTGACGGTTTAGGTCTTTGTTGTTGGGTCTTGACACCCTCGCGGCACTTCCGCATATCCATTATTGTCCGACAATATTTCGAGGTTGGCCTTGAACCACATCCAACCGGCGTCAGCGACGCGAGGTCCAGAATTGCTGTCGGAGGCGGACACCGCACCGGCGAATTGGGATCGCGTCGCGCAGTACCTGCGGACGCAGGGCATGACGTTCGATTCGGCGCAGCCCGTCAGGCAATTTGCGGGGGGGCTCGCAAACCGTAATTATCTTGTCGTCGTCGATGGTCAAAACGCCGTGCTGCGCCGTCCGCCTGACGGAGAACTGCCGCCCGGTGCGCACGACATGGCGCGCGAGCACAAGATTCTGTCGCGGCTCGCCGATGCACTCACCTTCGTTCCGCGGAGTTTGCATTACTGTGACCGACGCAACGTGATCGGCGTTCCGTTTCAGTTGATTGAGTATCGCCCGGGGATTGTGATCCGGGGCGATGACTTGTCGCCGGTCGAAGGGCGTCCGGACGCAGCGCCTGTGTTATGCCAGATGCTGGTATCGACGCTGGCAAGCCTTCACGCTGTCGATGCGCGATCGGTTGGGCTTGATGATCTCGGAAAGCCTCAAGGATTCATCGGACGCGCGATCGCAGGTTGGTCGAAGCGGGGTGCGCTGGTTGCTGAATCGCCTTCGACGCAAAGCCTTCTCAAGGAGATCTCGAACTGGCTGTCGGAGCAGCGTTTCCGGGAGCGGCCGGCTGCCGTTCTGCACTGCGATTTCAAGCTCGACAACCTGATCCTCGACCCGGTGAGCCTGGCGCCTCTGGCGCTGGTCGATTGGGACATGGGCACACGCGGCGATCCGTTGTTCGATCTCGCAACGTTACTTAGCTACTGGGCAGAGCCTGGCGATCCACCGGCCATGCAAAAACTTCGGCAGATGCCCACGGCGCATCCGGGGTTTTGGCGAAGGTCCGAAGTCGCGGAATACTATGCCGCCTTGACTGGACAAGATCTCGACGACTTGGCGGCAATGCGCGTCCTCGCTCTCTTCAAGCTCGGCGTCGTCTTTCTGCAACTGCACCGGCAATGGACGAACGGCGCGGTGAAAGACAATCGTTATGCTGAATTTGGACGCCTGGGCGAAGACCTGTTGTTAATCGCCCGGGATGTCGGGCATGGAGTTTCAAATGACCGATCTCGATCTTAACTTCTCCCTTCCGTCGCACGTGTTCGAACTGGCCGCAAAGGTCAAAGAATTCGTTCAGGACAAGGTCATACCGTACGAGCAGGATCCGCGATGGACATCGCACGGTCCCACCGACGATTTGCGACGGGAATTGAACGAACTGGCGAGGCAGGCCGGCGTGCTGGCGCCGCATGCGCCAAGCGAATACGGCGGTCAGAAACTTTCTCACATCGGCCGGGCCGCGGTGTTTACCGCTGCGGGATATTCGATGCTGGGCCCGATAGCGCTGCATTGCGCAGCGCCCGACGAAGGGAATATCCATCTTCTGGACGTGATCGCGAGCCCCGATCAACGCCAGCGCTATTTGAAGCCTCTGGCAACCGGCGTGAGCCGTTCCTGTTTCTGCATGACCGAGCCCGCGCCCGGTGCCGGTTCCGATCCGGGGCAGCTTCAGACCACCGCGCGTCGTGATGGCAATAGCTGGGTGATCGAGGGAGAGAAATGGTTGATCACCGGCGCAGAAGGAGCTGGCTTTGCGATCATCATGGCAAAGGTCGTCGGAGGGGATGCGGACGGCGCCGCCACGATGTTCCTCGCAGACATGCCCGACCCGGCCATCAAGATCGAACGAACGCTCGACACCATCGATTCCAGCTTCGTCGGCGGTCATGCCGTCGTTCGCTTCGACGGCCTGCGCCTTGCTGCGGATTCGGTTTTGGGCGAGATCGGAGGCGGCCTTCGCCACGCCCAGGTTCGCCTCGCCCCGGCGCGGCTGACGCACTGCATGCGCTGGCTCGGATCAGCGATCAGAGCTCAGGAGATAGCCACCGAATTTGCGCGCCGCCGAACCGCATTCGGAAAAGCCATCGGCGAGCACGAAGGCGTTTCATTCATGCTGGCCGATAACGCGATGGACATCCATACCGCACAATTGACGATCTGGCACACGGCGTGGATTCTCGACAAGGGCGAGCGCGCCGCGACCGAGAGCTCCATGGCGAAGGTCATTTGCTCCGAGGCTATCGCCCGCGTCGCCGACCGCTCGCTGCAAATTCTTGGCGGGTTGGGGACTACGCGAGACACAATCGTCGAACGTTTCTATCGAGACGTGCGCGCCTTTCGAATCTATGACGGGCCGTCGGAAGTCCACCGTTGGGCTCTTGGTCGCCGCATCATGAAGCAACGCGCCGGTTAGGCTGCACGCGCAGCGCCAAAAGAATAAATCTCAGGGAGGATGCAATGCGTGATGTCTGGTCGCCCACACAAGATGCGTCGTTGGAAAGCTACGAGGCGATGCGCGCTAACTTTCGCTGGCAGGTTCCGGACACATTCAACTTCGCAACCGACGTGATCGACAGATGGGCGAGCGAGCAGGACGGTCCGGCGCTGATCTGGCAGAACGAGGCCGGTGACGAGCGCACCTTCAGCTATTCGGACCTCGCACAGCTGTCGAACCAGCTTGCCAATGTCTTGCGCGACCAAGGCGTCGAAAAAGGCGATCGCGTCATTATCATGCTGCCGCGATTGCCGGAGTGGTTCATTTCCGTCATCGCGGCGATGAGGATCGGCGCGGTCCCAATCCCCTGCATCGAGATGTTGACCCCGCGTGACATCGAATATCGTGTCGAAAATGCCGGGGCCAAGGCGGTGATTTGCCGGCCCGAACACGCCACCAAATTCGGCGCGGTGGCAAGCGCGATCCCGGTTAAGATTGCGCTGGGCAAAGTGGCGGGCTGGCTCGACTGGTCCGACGAGGTGCCGCGCGCGGCCCATACGATCGCGTCTGCGACCGTCGGGGCCGAGGATCCGGCAATCATGTACTACACGTCGGGCTCAACCGGCCATCCAAAGGCCGTCATTCATGCGGCGCGCGCGATCTACGCGTGGCGAGTGTCGGCCATCTACTGGCTCGACCTGCGGCCGGGCGAGGTCATCTGGTGCACGGCCGATACGGGATGGAGCAAGGCTGGCACCAGCATCATCTTCGGCCCGCTAAGTTGCGGCGCCTGCTCGTTCTTCTACGACGGAGCGTTCGATCCGAAGGAGCGGCCGCGCCTTCTGCGCAAGTTCAAGGTGACGGTCTATTGCGCGCCCGGTACGGAACTGTCGCGTGTCGTGAATGAGGTTCAGCGAGGCGACCTTGGCTCACTGCGCCGCGTGGTAACGGCGGGCGAAGCCATGAATCCAATCGTCGCCGAGCGATGGCAAGAAGCCACGGGCATCCGCATCGACGAAGCCTATGGGCAGACCGAAACGCTGATGATCGCCTTGAACTATCCCAATGAACCGGTCCGCTATGGATCCATGGGACGGCCGTCGCCGGGCGGGGATCTCGACGTGATCGATTCCAGCGGCCAGCGGCTGCCTGCCGGCCGTGAGGGTGATCTCGCACTGAAAGTTCCTCACCCCCAGTTGATGCTGGGCTACTGGAAAGACCAGGAGAAGACGGAATCATGCTTCGTCGACGGCCCCGATGGCCGGTGGTACTTGACCAGCGATCGCGCAGAGAAAGATGCTGACGGTTATTTCTGGTACCGCGGGCGGTCCGACGATGTTATCAACTCCGCGGGCTACCGGATCGGCCCGATCGAGGTCGAAAATGCCCTCGTCGAGCATCCGGCGGTTCAGGCTTGCGCAGTGGTGGCTAGTCCGGACGTTGAGCGAGGCGAGATCGTCAAGGCGTTCATTGTGCTACGCGCCGGCGTCGAGCCGACGCCGGAATTAACGCGTCAGTTGCAGGACCATGTCAAGACGGTGACGGCACCGTACAAATATCCTCGCGCCATCGAGTTCATCGCAGAACTGCCGATGACGATCGCGGGAAAGATCCGGAGGCGCGTATTGCGCGATCTCGAACTGTCCCGTCAGGCAGAAAAAAAGTGATGATGCCGGTCGGGCCGGGCAGGAAAATCCGCGAGCCTGGGTTCAGGCGAGGGTGAGGCCGCCATCGACGACGATTGTCTGGCCGACGATATAGGCCGAGAGCGGGGAGGCGAGGAAAAGCGCCGTGCCCGCGATGTCTTGAGGCTGGCCCAGCCTTTTCAGCGGCACGCGTTGCTCCATTCCCTCGCGCCGCTTGGGATTATCCGTCGTCACTTTGGTAAGCTTCGTATCAACCAGTCCGGGCGCGATACCGTTGACTCGAATGCCGTCTTCGGCCCACGCTTCACCGAGCGTGCGGGTCAGACCGACGGCGCCCGCCTTGGAGGCATTATAGGCCGGATTGCCCTTGGTGGACCGAAACCCCGCCATCGAACTGAGAATGATCAGTGATCCTCTGCTTGCCTTCAACATATCCTGGAACTTGCTGCTGCACGCCATCAGACTGTTGAGATTGACGTCGATGATGCGCTGAAACCCCTCGATCTCGAATTCCCGGCGCCCATAGAGGACCATGCCCTGCGAAAGGACCAGCACGTCCAGACGGCCGAAGGCGGGCTGCAATGCCGCGATCGAATTGAAATCGGCGACATCAATCTGGGTATATTGAAGGCCGGAGAGGTCGCAGCCCTCGTCGGCCTTGTAATCAGATGCCTGCGGCCGGGTCCCCCAGACATGGACATCCGCGTTGCGCGCGCGAAACGACTGCGCGATGGCATTTCCGATCCCGCTAGATCCGCCGACCACGAGCACGGTTTTGCCAGCAAAATCAAGATCGTTCATTTCAACTCTCCACGCATACGAGCATCGGTTATCGGGTTGGATGCTTTAAATGGCGCCGCGCGTCCTTGCTCGGGGACGGCCCGATCCGACCGGGATCGCAGGCCGCCATTCTTCGACATCCAAACGAGACGAACGCTTCCTCGTCTTCCCAAGGGCTATTTGGCCAGCGGGCACTGACCTTCCGTCATCGGACGATAGGCTTCATCGCCGGGAATCCGAGCCAGGATCTTGAACAGGTCCCATGGCTCCTTGGACTCCTCTGGGGTCTTGACTTGCAACAGATACATATCCCGGACCAGACGTCCGTCTGGTCGGATGGTGTAGTTGTCGCTAAAGAAATCGTTGACCGGGAGTTTTTTCATCATCGCGGAGACCGCGAGCCCATCGTCAGTCTTGGCGCTCTCGATGGCCTTGAGATAGTGCGTCACGGCGCTGTACACGCCTGCCTGCGCCGATGTCGGCGCGCGCCCGTCACGCAGTTTCATGAAGCGCCGCGACCACGTTCGTGTGCGCTCGTCGGCGTCCCAGTAAAAGGCATCGGTGATGATCAGTCCTTTGGCCTGCTCAAGCCCCACCGCTTTCACATCGCTGATGAACATCAGGAGGCCGGCAAGCTTCTGTCCACCTTGGATCAGTCCGAACTCATTGGCCTGCTTGATCGAATTCACGGTGTCGCCGCCGGCATTGGCGAGGCCGATCACCTTGGCTCCCGATTGCTGGGCTTGAAGCAGATACGATGAAAAATCAGACGTATTGAGCGGGTGCCGGACACTGCCGAGCACTTTCCCGCCGGCCTTCTGCACGAACGCCATCGCGTCGCGCTCCTGCGAATGGCTGCCGGCGTTGTCACCGGTGATGAAGAACCAGCTATCGCCGCCCTGCTTGACGACCGCGCTAGCCGTTCCATTTGCCATGGCGTAGCTGTCATATGTCCAGTGGACGGTCGTCGGCGCGCATTCCTTGCCGGTGAATTCGACGTAGGCCGGCCCCGACAGCAGCAGGACCTTGTTCTTTTCCCGGGTGACGCTAAGCACGGCTAGCGCAGTGGCCGAATGAGGGACGTCGACGATTGCGTCAACCTTGTCGGCGTCAATCCATCGACGCGCGATTGCGCTGCCTATATCGGGCTTGTTCTGGTGATCGGCAGAAGTGACCTCGATCCGCTTGCCAAGTACGGACCCGCCGAAGTCCTCCACCGCCATTTTTGCGGCGAGCACTGACCCCGGGCCACCAATATCCGCATACAGACCTGATTGGTCGCTCAAAACACCGATCTTCACGACATCATCGGAGATCTGCGCCGATGCCGGCGTCACGAAATTGAACAAGACGAGATTGAACAAAACGAGCAGGCCCGTCGCCTTTAAAGCGTTCATGATTCCTCCCTGGCATTTTATTGTCCGACAATAATATCTGTTGCCTAAGCCTGTCAAATGTCTAGGCGGGCCTAAAATGATGGTAGAGTGCCGTCTTGGCATCTTTCTGTCGGACTAAAAAATGGCCCAATCTGACTTGGCGACCGCCTCATTGCGCAATGAACCGGCCTATCGGGGGATTGTTCGCAGCATTGAATCGAAAATCATGTCCGGCCAATGGTCCGTGGGAAACCGCCTGCCCGCGGAGTTGGCCATGGCCGCTGATTTCGGAGTGCATCGGTCGACGGTCCGGGAAGCCATTCGCGTGCTCGAGCAAAATGGCCTGGTGCGTCGCCATGACGGCGGCAAACTTCTTTACGTCACGGCGCCCCGCGAAGCGGACATTTCTTCAAAGATCACAGCCGCGATCGTGCTGCACGAAATCAGCTTTTTCGAGCTGTGGGAGAGCATGCGCTGTCTGGAACCGATGCTGGCTGAATGCGCCGCGAAACGAATCGACGACGATACACTTGATGTTCTTCAGGCCAACGTCGAGAAAACGCGAGCTGCGTTCGAGGACAAGCAAAGTCTGGTGCAGCTCGATATCGAGTTTCACCAGACTATTGCCCATGCATCCCGCAATCGCGCATTGCAGCTCAGCCGCCAACCGATCGGCGAACTGTTTTATCCGGCGTTCCTGAACGTATTCTCCCGCTTGAATGCCGGCGAACGACTGGTATTTGCGCATGAAAAGATTCTGCTGGCTTTGCGCACGCGCAATGCAGTCGAAGCGCGCGTTTGGATGGATAAGCACATCGTCGATTTCCGGCGGGGCTATGAGTTGGCCAACCTTGATATCGATGCGCCCGTTTGCTGGTCAAAGCAGCCTTAACCTCTCTTGCGTTCGAAGATTCTTGGTCGGCCATCAATCCCCGCTCACTTCGCCGAAAAGCTCCCACGCTTCTCCGTTGAAGCGTCGCAGACTTTGGGCTTCGATGGGGAAATAGTCTGTCGGCGAGGTTTTCACCTTTATTCCGGGCAGTAGCATCGGCAACGCAAGATCCAGATTTGTCGCCTGCTTCATGATGTTTTCCCGGGTGAGGTCGTCTCCGCACTGCCTGATCACCTCAACCATCGCCTGCGCGACGGTGTAGCCGTAGACATTGGACTGATCCTGAATATTTCCGTCGGGAAGATAGTTTTTCCTGAAGGCTTTCCAGTCCTGGACGCCTTTGTCGTTCTGCCATTGCGGATCGTTTGGATCTTTCATGTAATATGTAGTGATGATTCCTTTGGCATACTCCAAGCCAGCAGGCTTCAACACGGTCGACACCGAGGTTGTTGTTGCAGCGAGGAAGAACGTCGGATGCCATCCGATCTCGCCGATCTTACGGATTGCCTGTGCTGCCTGCTTCGGGATTGCGTGCAGGCGAAGTTGATGGCGGTCCGAGGATTCAAGACGCAATTGCGGTGAACGAGGTAGGACTATTCAACCTTTCGCATCAATCATTCCGATCAATTGTCGAGAGTGCCCCCCCGCCACTGGGAAGCGTTCGCCAATCTCATGGCGCAACGTGTCCGTGACCTTTTCATCAGATTGGAATCCACGGCGACGCGTCCTGCCCAAGTTCGGTTGGCGGAAGCTCTGCTTAAGATTGACATAGGGAAGCGAGCAAACGGCGGCGAAACAGGACAACACGAACTGACGCAAGAGGCGCTCGCGATGATAGTTGGCGTCACCAGGCAGACCGTGAACAAGATACTTGGCGATTTTGAGCGACGAGGACTAGTAAGCTTGCATTACAAGCGGATCGAGGTGGTTGATCGCAGCGCCATCCAACGCATTGCCCTCCCGTGGCGTGAGCTCTGAGAGCGCAGATTTTTGGTGTGAGCTGCTGCCGGTTTGATGGACACCAGGCTTGGGTGTTTGGACTGCTCCTGCTTCCGAGAGTTCGATCATCGCGCATCCATTCAGCTCGAGCGCTTCATCAAGTGCGGGTTTCAGATTGAGCGAGCGGGTGCTGACATGAGGCTCTGGGTTGCTGCTCTCAGTCGCAGGCCTGGAATGACCACCGGCTTACGGCGACGCTTGAGTGCTCGCATCGCCAGCGGCCGCCGAATGCTGGCCGTCAACGCCAGATCCAAAGGGACTTGATCGCGATGTCGCCACGCAGTCCGCGCAGCGGCTTGCTGATGCGTGTATTTTGCACTTTCTTGGTTGACGCCATGCCATCGCTCCTGTTATGTGCATTCTACACATATGGAGCCAATAATGACAGAGCGATTTGCAACCGATATGTTGATTTGCGGCGCGGGAGCGGCTGGCCTGACGCTCGCCATCGAGCTGGCGCGACGCGGCATCCCCTTCCGTTTGATCGAGAAGCTGGACGATCCGTTTCGCGGTTCACGCGGCAAGGGCATCCAGCCGCGTACGCAGGAAGTGTTCGAGGATCTCGGCATTCTCGACCGGGTCGTCGCGGCCGGCGGGGTCTATCCCAAGCAGCGGGAGTACCGCGCCGACGGAACCTTCACCGATTCCGATGTCGTCGAGCATGAAGAGGCGACGCCGGCGGAACCTTATCATCTGCGCCTCATGGTCCCGCAATTCCTGACCGAAGCCGTGATGCGCGAATGCTTGCTCGAGCTTGGGCATCGACCGGAGTTCGGCTGCGAACTGATCGGCTTTGAACAGGATGCGGACGGCGTTACGGCGCGCTTGAGGGGCCAGCATGGCGAACAGACCGTCCGAGTGCGCTGGCTCATCGGCGCCGATGGCGGTCGCAGCTTCGTGCGCCAGGCGTTGGATATCGGCTTTTCCGGCAAGACCCTTGGCGTCCGCGCCATTGTCGCCGATGTGGAACTGACCGGGCTTGGCCGCGATGTCTGGCACCGTTTCGCAGAGGGTGACATGGAACGGCAGATATCGTTCTGCCCGCTCGCCGGCACCGACATGTTTCAACTCCAGGGCCCGATTCCGCTTGAAGGCGATGTCGATCTTTCCGCTGAAGGGCTGACCGCGCTGGTGGCCGAGCGGACGGGCCGCGATGATATCCGCATCCCGTCGGTGTCGTGGGCATCAGCCTTTCACATGAACGCCCGGCTCGCCGACCGCTACCGTGTCGGCCGCGTCTTCCTTGTCGGCGACGCCGCGCACACCCACCCGCCGACCGGCGGGCAGGGTCTCAATACCAGTGTGCAGGATGCCTATAATCTCGGCTGGAAGCTGGCGGCGGTCGCCGGCGGCGCGCCCGATGCGCTGCTTGACAGCTATGAGGAAGAACGCCGACCGGTTGCTGCTGCCATGCTCGGCCTTGCGACCAAGCTGCTCGACGCCCTCAAACGCGGCGAGATGCGGCGCGGCGGCGACGTGCATCAACTCGATATCGGCTATCCGGAATCCTCACTTGCGCTGGAGCAGCCGCAACGAAGCAGCGGCCTGCTCGCAGGCGACCGCGCCCCCGATGCGCCGGTTCGAGGCGCTGCCGGCCAGCAGACGCGCCTGTTCGAGATCTTCAAGGGGCGGCATTGGACGCTTCTCGGCTACCAGGTCGAGTGTCGAGCTCCGGCAGCGCGGCCGGGACTGCATATCCGCACAATCGGTCAGTGCGGCGACCTTCTCGACGATGGTGGCCATTTCCGCGACGCCTATAAAGTGTCTCCGGGGGATTGGGTGCTGATCCGTCCCGATGGTTATGTCGGCGCGATCGTCTCCTCGCAGGAGACCACAGCGCTGGAAACCTATCTTCAATCGGTTGGTCTCGGCCTCTGCCCGGGAGGTGCTTCGTGAACGCCGGTCCTCAGAAAGGCAGGCAAACGCCTTCCCGGCGGGTTCTCGTTATCATTGGGAGCGTTCGCGCCCGCCGCATCGGTCCGCATGTCGCCGAATGGGTCGCCCAGATCGGCCGGGATGTCGTGGACAACGTACAATTCGAGGTCGTCGATCTCAAAGACTGGCCGCTGCCTATGTGCGAAGAGCCGGGTATCCCCGCAATCGACGACTATATGTTCGAGCATACGCGCGCCTGGAGCCGAAAGGTCGCGGCTGCGGACGGCTTCGTCTTCGTCACGCCCCAATACAATTGGGGATATCCCGCACCTTTGAAGAATGCGCTGGATCACCTTTACAAAGAATGGGCGAAAAAGCCCGCCGTGATCGTGACCTATGGCGGACATGGTGGCGGGAAGTGTGGCCGTCAGCTCAAGCAGGTGCTCAAAGGCCTGAAAATGGGACCGGTTACCGTCAGGCCGACGCTGACTCTGACTCATGATCAGATCAAGGAGAACACTGGGACAATTGATCCGGTCGCTGCGTTCGGCAAACGCGACGCGAAACTCCGGAAAGCATTTCGTCAGCTGGCAGCCAGACTGAGTGGCGCGCGGCTGGGAACCTGGTGGTGGCCTTGGTGAGTCCCTCGGTGTCGAGAGCCTCAGCGATGCGACCGACGCTGGCGAGTTGATATCGCGCGAGCGATTCCTTGGACGTGGCGATACTAGACCAGATGACGCGCAAACGCCGATTTCGGGTAACGGAATCGCGTTCATCTTTCAACGGCAAGCCTGAACGCGTCGCGACGGGTTTTCTTGCGCAGCTCGCCAGGCGAGGCGCATGGGGCCACATCCAACCCATGCCCGGGCACGTCAAAGTCCCCAGGTTCAATCGCTACCTCTGTCGCTTTCGCAACATGGTCGAGCGCCTCGTCAAGCTCAGACATTTCCCCGCCGTCACGACGAGCTTCGAAAAGCACGACGCCAACTATCTCGCCCTCGTCAAACTCGCGCCCGCGATGTCCGTCCAGTCCTCTTCGCTGAAGACCTTGTCGAGCTTGCCGTGCCGATCCGCAGAAGCACCAATCGTCAGGCCGTTACGGCAGTTGCATGGCAGTGCGGGGATGGCCGACCAAGGCGCAAATTTTCGGAGCGAGCGCGCTGGCAAAAAAGGCATTGCCGTTGCGATTCAAATGGCCTGATCCGGACTGCGCGCCAAAGCCATGCAGATAGGCCCCGGTGGCGCGGACATGAGCCCGGGCTTGCTCCTCGACGTCGAAAAAAGGTGTGTTGGTTTGGGCCGCGAGAGCCGCCCACTCCCTGCGAAGGGGATTGGGCTCGAACGGCTGACTGCTCAAAGCGTCGGCATCGGGGGTTACGGCCACCGCGAAGCGAGCGTCATGCGCCTGCGCTAGTTTGGCCATTTCGAGGAACGCCAGATCGCGTCCTTCCTGGTAGCGTTGGTAAGTCGCGGCGTCATTTGCAGCGTCAGGCGGCGTCTTGGCGGGGCTGAGCGCCGCCTGCGCATTGGCGCGGCGATATTGCAGCACATATTGCACCAGCCGGCTCTGGTCGCTGACGGCCTGCAGCAGCGCCGCCGCGGCCGAGGATTTCAGCTTGAACTCCGGCAGATCCAGATAGGAATAATCCACCGTCAGCGAGCCGTCGGGCCGCCTTTCCAGGCGCGGCGACAGGTTTCGCAAAGGATCGAGGTCGCCCGGAACGACGAAGGAGTTGGTCTGCAACAGAATGAAATCCGGCGCCAGCGACATGCCATAGTCGCGCAGCATCAGATATTGCTGATGGATGGTGAAGCCATCGACGCCAAGATTGATCGTCTCGATGTTGCGCCCAACCAAAGCGGGACAAGCTTGCAAGTCCGCACCCAGGCGCTCGACATAGCCATCCTTGCGATCCGACTGAAGCGCCATCGAGTAGGAGTTTCCGACAACCATCAGACGAAATGCGCCGCGCGGCTTGTGGAACTCATGCTCGACATCGTTGAAGCCATGGCTGTTGAGCCTGACGTGAGACATTCCCTCGTTTGACTGCACCCCGCGCGCGTTCGGCCGACCGGCATAGCCGACTTCCGGAAGATCGGAATTATAATTGGCGCGGCCATAGGCCAGCGTCTGCACTGCGCCATAACCCGCCGCGCGCATCCCCAGTTCGATCGCCGCCAACGCCAGAACGACGCCGAGCGCGACGGCGCTTACGCCAGCGACGACCGTCCTAAAAATTGAAATAGATGAACGGCGAAACGCCATGTCGCATCCCTGAAAGTGAGACGATGAACAGCAGGACGGTCGTCGCAAAGCCGACATAACCCAACGGGGCGAACGACGCCGCGACCGTCGCGCGCCGCGCCCATTTGTCTTCCGCCCAGGCGATGATCTGCTGCGAATTGGGAGCGAGGAACGCGATCAACAATAGCGTGACGATCCAACCCCAATTGGCGCCGCTCAAGGCCCCGAGCAGCGTGTCGGGATATTCGCGAATCAGGCCATCGCCGGCGGGCGCGCCGAACCGAATCATGCCGTGAAGCACCCGCAAGGCGCCATCCAGCGTCGTGGCCCGGAAAAACACCCATCCGACCACCACCGCCAGGAAGGTGAGGGCCTGCGTCAGCCGGCCCAGCCACCAGCCCGGTTTAATTCCGAGCGATCGGCCGAACGCGGACATCGCGTGATCGACGATCAGATAGCTGCCGTGCAGCGCGCCCCAGATCAGGAAGGTCCAGCCCGCCCCATGCCAGAGGCCGCCGAGCACCATGGTGGCGAACAGGTTCAGATAGCGCCGCGGCGCCCCCTTACGGTTGCCGCCCAGGGGAATGTAAAGGTAGTCGCGCAGAAACCGCGACAGCGTGATGTGCCAGCGTCGCCAGAACTCGACGATCGACTTGGATTTGTAGGGCGAATCGAAATTCAGCGGCAGCTGAATATTGAACATCCGCGAGATCCCGAGCGCCATGTCGATATAGCCGGAAAAATCAAAATAGATCTGGGCGGTGTAAGCCAGGGCCCCGGACCAGGCCTCATAGGCGTTCAATGCGCCGCTTCCGTCGAAGACGCGATCGGCCAGCGGCGCCACCGAATCCGCGAACACGACCTTCTTGATCACACCGATCAAGAACAGCGTCATGCCGAACACCAGATTGTTCACGGCGACGCGCTTGTTCGCCGGATCGGCGAATTGCGGCATCATTTCCGAATGGTGCAGGATCGGCCCGGCGATCAAATGCGGAAAATAAGTGACGAACAGCAAGTAATTCGGGAAGCTGCGATCCCGCACCTTGCCCTTGTACATGTCGACCAGGAAGGCGATCTGGGTAAAGGTATAGAACGAGATTCCGAGCGGCAGAACGACCCTGACGAGGCCCAGGCCGCCGCCGGAGACCTGGTCGAACGCATCGATCAGCCAGTTCATATATTTGAAAAAGAACAAACAGCCCAGATTGAGGGAAAGCCCCGCGATCAGCCACGCCTTCGCGGCGACCGGATTGCGCTCCCGTGCGCCTGCGATCAGAAGCCCCGTCACATAATTCGTCAGGATCGATGCCAGCAGCAATGGCACCAGGCGATAGTCCCAATAGGCGTAGAAGGCCAGCGAGGCGACCGCCAAAACCACGACGCCCCAGGTAGGGCGGATCTGCGATGTCAGGAAATACGCGACGAACGCGACCGGCAGGAAGCCAAGGACAAAAATAAAGGAATTGAAAACCAATTTTCTTGACCTGGATTTTGGGGGGCGCCACCCCGTCCGGCAATCAAGACGGCCTTTGCGGTCGAAACTACTTTGGCGCGCATATTTACGAATGGCTCTGAAGAAAGAATTAAGACCGACCTGCCGGCCTGGATATTCGAAACGCGCCGCCCGTGCGGAAATCGAGACGGCGGTCCGGAACGAAGCCACGTCGCCTGTCCACGACGGGAAAAGCCCGGAATTTGCGCTCGCGGCACAGCATCGGACTGAGCGGCGCAAAACCGGCCGAAGGCTCAGCCGCAGGCCAGAGCAATTCCGGTTCTGATAGATCAGAACCGGAGCTCTAGATTCTTGTTTTGACGCGTTTTCTTCACGCGAACCGAGATCCACTTCGCTCGAAACGCTCTCGTTTGGGTCCGGCGCCCGAGCGATGAAAAGGCGCCCGCTGGGGGGGCCTTTCCGCTGAGCCTGGCGATGCGTCGCCGTATGCGGCTATTTGAACAGCTTCATCGCATTGCTGACGGTTTGCAGCACGCCCCAGATCAGCGGGATGCCGACAAAGCCCCAGGCCAGAAACAGCTTCAGTTTCATCGAACCGTTTTGATTGCTCGTCTGCATGGTGTGCTCCTCAGGCCAGTTCGGGCGACGCGTTGCGGGTGGGGGTGGAGGCCGGATGGCGTGGGGACTCGGTGTCATCCATGTGGTGGCGGGCATGCACCGCCTTGATTATCAGGTTACAGATGAAGCCCACCACCAGCAGGCCGGCCATGATGTACATTGTGGTGTTGTAGGCCTGCGCCTTGGGCACGCCGTGGTCGATCTGGTACTGCCGGATGTAGTTCACCAGCACCGGGCCGAACACGCCGGCGGCCGACCATGCGGTCAGCAGCACGCCGTGGATCGCGCCCACATAACGGGTGCCGAACATGTCCTTCAGATAGGCCGGCACGGTGGCGAAGCCGCCGCCATACATGCTCATGATGACGACGAAGCACGCCACGAACAGCGCCACGCTGCCGATCGCGCCGGTCCACGGCACCAGGCAGTACAGCACCAGGCCGATCGCAAAGAAGCAGGAATAGGTGTTCTTGCGGCCGATGACGTCCGAGATCGAGGCCCAGAAGAAGCGCCCCAGCATGTTGAACAGGCTGAGCAATCCGACGAAGCCGGCGGCCGCCACCGCGGTCACCTGACCCGGGAACATCTCCTGGCTCATCGCCGAGGCCTGACCGAGTACGCCGATGCCCGCGGTGACGTTGAGACACAACACCCACCAGATCAGCCAGAACTGCGGCGTCTTGATCGCGTTATAGACGTAGACGTCGTTGCGGGTGATCAGCTTCTGCGCCACCACCGGCGCCACATAGCCCTCCGGCTTCCAGCCCGGCGCCGGCACCCGCACGATCGCGGCGCCCACCATCATGAACAGGAAGTAGACGATGCCGAGCACGATGAAAGCCTCGGCAACGCCCACATGGGTCGGCGTCGAAAACTTCGCCATCAGCCACACCGACAATGGCGAGGCGATGAAGGCGCCGCCGCCAAAACCCATGATCGCCATGCCGGTCGCCATGCCGGGGCGATCAGGAAACCATTTGATCAGGGTGGAGACCGGCGAGATGTAGCCGAGCCCGAGGCCGCAGCCGCCGAGCACGCCATAGCCGAGATAGACCAGCCACAGATTATGCACGTAGATCCCGAGCGCCGAAACCAGGAAGCCGCCGCCCCAGCACAGCCCGGCGGTGAACATCGCCCGTCGCGGGCCGCCCTCTTCGACCCAGCGGCCGAACAGCGCCGCCGACAGGCCGAGGCAGACGATCGCGATCGAGAAAATCCAGCCGAGATCGGTCAGCTTCCAGTCGTCGGGCGCGGATTTGGTGATGCCGAGCAATCTGGTCATCGGCAGGTTGAACACGCTCAGCGCATAGGCCTGGCCGATGCACAGATGAATACACAACGCCGCGGGGGGCACCATCCAGCGGCTATAGCCGGGCTCGGCAACTGTGTGCTCCCGGTCCAGCATCGAAAACAGACCCATCTTGCGTCTCCCCTTTTACAGCGCGTCCTTGATGGACACGTCTGATCCCTATGAAGCCTAGTTTCTGAGCGCCTCCACTGCGCTGCGCACCTCGGGCTGCAATCCTTCGCCGCCGGCGTCGAGATGCGCCAGGATCGCGGTGCGCATCCGCGGATCCCAGAATTTCCGGATATGTTCGGTGATGCCAGGGACGGTCGCGTCGGCCCCCTGACTTTTAAAGAACGTGCCAATCTGGTTGGCCATGTGGACGAGGTTGTCAGGCGACATCGACAACTCCTCCGCCGTCGCCGCGGCCGATGCCCACGCCGATCCGGTCGGGACGGGTGAATATTTCGAAGCCATCGCCGCGTGCAATCGCCACCAGCGTGATGCCGGCGGCCTCCGCCATCCGCACCGCGAGCGCGGTCGGCGCCGACACTGCGACCAGCAGCGGCGCGCCGATCGCAGCGGCTTTCTGCACCATCTCGACCGAGACCCGGCTGGTCAGCAGCACCATGCCGTCGGCCGCCGCGATCCCGCCGCGCGCCAACGCGCCGGCGAGCTTGTCGAGCGCATTATGGCGACCGACATCCTCGCGCAGGCAGGCGATGCCCTGCGCGGGCGTCCACAACGCCGCGGCATGAACCGCCCTGGTGGCAATGTTGAGCGCCTGCAGCGACGGCAGCGCCTGAACGGCCGTCATAATCTGCTGCGGCAGGAACCGGGCATTGGAACGCACCAGCGCGGTCGGCCGCAGCGCTTCGGCGATCGAGTCGATGCCGCACAATCCGCAGCCGGTCGGGCCTGCGATATGGCGCCGACGTTCGGCGAGCCGGTCGGCATGCGATTGCGCCAGCCACATCCGCAACTCGATGCCGTCGTCGAGCGGCACGATGTCGAGCGATTCGATCTGCGAAGCGTGCTCGACGATTCCTTCGCTCAGGCTGAAGCCGATCGCGAAATCCTCAAGGTCGCAGGGCGACGCCATCATCACCGCATAGCTGCCGCCATTATAGCTGATCGCCACGGCGGTCTCCTCGGGAACCGCCCGCGCGGCGCGTCTGGCGTCGCCGTTACGCCAGGTCGTGTTGGCAATGGTGCGAACCGCTTCCTGCATCGTTACTCCGCCGCTTCGGCCGCGTGCGCGATGCGCCGCGATTGCCGGGCCTGTTCGTCATAGGCCTTCTGCCATTCCGACGGCCCGTTCGAGGGCGCGACCTCGACCGCCGTGACCTTGTATTCCGGGCAATTGGTCGCCCAATCGGAGAAGTCGGTGGTGATCACATTGGCCTGGGTGTCGGGGTGATGGAAGGTGGTGTAGACCACGCCGGGCGCCACGCGCTCGGTGATCTGCGCCCGCAGCGTAGTCTCGCCGGCGCGGCTGGCGAGCCGAACCCAGTCGCCGTCGCGCACGCCGCGCTGCTCGGCGTCGTGCGGATGGATCTCGAGCCGGTCCTCCTGGTGCCACACCACATTCTCGGTCCGCCTGGTCTGAGCGCCGACATTGTATTGGCTGAGGATGCGCCCGGTGGTCAGCAGCAGCGGGAAGCGCGGCCCGGTGCGCTCGTCGGTGGCGACATATTCGGTGATGACGAATTTGCCTTTGCCGCGGACGAAGTGATCGATATGCATGACCGGGGTCCCCTCGGGCGCCGCCGCGTTGCACGGCCATTGCACCGATCCCATTTCCTCGAGCTTGGCATAGGACACGCCGGCGAAGGTCGGCGTCAGCGCCGCGATCTCGTCCATGATCTGCGACGGATGCTCGTAGGTCATTTCGAAGCCCATCGCCTTGGCCAGCCCGAGCGTGACCTGCCAGTCTTCCAATCCGTTGCGCGGCGCTACCACCTTGCGGACCCGCTGGATCCGGCGCTCCGCATTGGTGAAGGTGCCATCCTTCTCCAGAAAGGTCGAGCCCGGCAGAAACACATGGGCGTAGTTGGCGGTCTCGTTGAGAAACAGGTCGTGGACGATGACGCATTCCATCGCTTCCAGCCCGGCGGCGACGTGCTTGGTATTGGGGTCGGATTGCAGGATGTCCTCGCCCTGGACGTAGAGCCCCTTGAACGAGCCGTCGACCGCGGCGTCGAGCATGTTGGGAATCCGCAGCCCCGGCTCCTTGTTGAGCTGCACGCCCCACATCGATTCAAAACTCTCGCGCACCGCATCGGTGCCGATGTGGCGATAGCCCGGCAGTTCGTGCGGGAACGAGCCCATGTCGCAGGCGCCCTGGACATTGTTCTGGCCGCGCAGCGGATTCACGCCGACGCCGGGACGACCAATATTGCCGGTGGCCATCGCCAAATTGGCGATCGCCATCACGGTGGTCGAACCCTGGCTGTGCTCGGTGACGCCGAGCCCGTAATAGATCGCCCCATTGCCGCCGGTGGCGAATAGCCGGGCGGCTTCGCGCAATTCCTTCGGATCGACGCCGGTGGCGATCGCGGTCGCCTCCGGGCTGTTATGCGGCTGCGCCACGAACGACGCCCAGTGCTCGAACTCGCTCCAGTCGCAGCGCTCGCGCACGAAGGCCTCGTCGGCGAGGCCCTCGGTGACGATGACATGCGCCAACGCGGTCAGCACCGCCACATTGGTGCCCGGCAGCAGCGGCAGATGATGCGCCGCCTCGACATGGGCCGAGCGCACGATATCGGTGCGGCGCGGATCGACCACGATCAGCTTGGCACCGGCGCGCAACCGCTTCTTCAGCCGTGAGGCGAACACCGGATGGCCGTCGGTCGGATTGGCGCCGATGATCAGCACCACGTCGCTGTGCTCGACCGAATCGAAATCCTGCGTCCCCGCCGAAGTGCCGAAAGTGGTCGACAATCCATAGCCGGTCGGCGAATGGCAGACGCGGGCGCAGGTATCGACATTATTGTTGCCGAAGCCGGCGCGGACCAACTTCTGCACCAGATAGGTTTCTTCGTTGGTGCAGCGCGACGAGGTGATGCCACCGATCGAGTCGCGGCCGTATGTTTGCTGGATGCGCTTGAACTCGGAAGCGGCGTAATTGAACGCCTCGTCCCACGACACTTCGCGCCACGGATCGGTGATCTTGGCGCGAATCATCGGGTTGAGGATACGCTCCTTGTGGTTGGTGTAGCCCCAAGCGAAGCGGCCCTTGACGCAGGAATGGCCGCGATTGGCCTTGCCGTCCTTGTAGGGAACCATGCGGACCACTTCCTCGCCGCGCATCTCCGCCTTGAACGAGCAGCCGACGCCGCAATAGGCGCAGGTGGTCACCACCGAATGCTCCGGCGTGCCGATCTCGATCACCGACTTCTCGTTCAGCGTGGCGGTCGGGCAGGCCTGCACGCAGGCGCCGCAGGACACGCATTCGGAGCCCAGAAACGATTCCTGCATCCCGGCCGATACCACCGAATCGAAGCCGCGGCCGGCGATGGTCAGCGCGAAAGTGCCCTGCACTTCCTCGCAGGCGCGCACGCAACGCGAGCAGACGATGCATTTCGACGGATCGTAAGTGAAATAGGGATTCGAAACGTCGAGTCCCGGATTGGGGTGCTTATCGCCGTCATAGCCGTAGCGCACCTCGCGCAAGCCCACCGCGCCGGCCATGTCCTGCAATTCGCAATCGCCATTGGCCGAACAGGTCAGGCAGTCCAGCGGATGGTCGGAGATATAAAGCTCCATCACGCCCTTGCGGATGGTCTTCAGGCGGTCGGTCTGGGTGTGCACGACAAGGCCGTCGGCGACCGGCGTGGTACACGATGCCGGGGTGCCGTTGCGGCCCTCGACCTCGACCAGGCAGAGCCGGCAGGAGCCGAAGGCGTCGACCATGTCGGTGGCGCAGAGTTTCGGAATCGCGGTGCCCATCTGCATCGCGGCGCGCATGATCGAGGTGCCCTCCGGCACCGTGATGCTCTGGCCGTCGATCGTGAGCGTCACCATCGTCTCGGACTTCGAGCGCGGCGTGCCGAAATCGATTTCTTCAATCAGTGACATGGCGGACTCCTATTCGGCGGCCTGCAGCCGTGTCGGCGTCAGGCCGAAATCCTCAGGAAAATGTTGCAGCGCGCTCAGCACCGGAAACGGCACAAAGCCACCGAGCGCGCAGAGCGAGCCGAATTTCATGGTCTGGCAGAGGTCTTCCAGCACGGCGATGTTCGCGACGGAGCGATCGCCATTGATGATCTTGTCGATGGTCTCGAGCCCGCGCACCGAGCCGATCCGGCATGGGGTGCACTTGCCGCAGGATTCGATGGCGCAGAACTCCATCGCGAAGCGCGCCTGCTTGGCCATGTCGACGCTGTCGTCGAACACCACGATGCCGCCATGGCCGACCATGCCGCTGCGCGCTGCGAAGGCTTCATAGTCATAGGGGGTATCGAACAAAGCGCGCGGGAAATAGGCGCCGAGCGGGCCGCCGACCTGCACCGCCCGCACCGGGCGTCCGCTCAGCGTGCCGCCGCCGATCTCGTCGACCAGTTCGCCAAGCGTGATGCCGAAGGCGACCTCGAACAACCCGCCATGCTTGATGTTGCCGGCGAGCTGGATCGGCTTGGTGCCGCGCGAGCGGCCCATGCCGCAATCCGCATAGGCCTGGGCGCCGCCGGCCAGGATGAACGGCACCGCCGCGAAGGACAATACATTGTTGATCACGGTCGGCTTGCCGAACAGGCCCTTATGCGCCGGCAGCGGCGGCTTGGCGCGGACCACGCCGCGCTTGCCCTCGAGGCTTTCCAGCATCGCGGTTTCCTCGCCGCAGATATAAGCGCCGGCGCCGACCCGAACCTCGACGTCGAAACTGTCGTCGGAGCGGCAGATATTGGCGCCCAAATAGCCGGTGCGCCGCGCCGCGGCGATCGCCGCCTCCATCGCCTCGATGGCGTGCGGATATTCGGAGCGGATGTAGATGTAACCCTTGGTGGCGCCGACCGCGATGCCCGCGATGGTCATGCCTTCCAGCACCATGAAGGGATCGCCTTCCATGATCATGCGGTCGGCAAAGGTGCCGCTATCGCCCTCGTCGGCGTTGCAGCAGATATATTTCTGGCCACGCCCGGCATTGGCGACGGTCTGCCATTTGATCCCGGTGGGGAAGCCGGCGCCGCCGCGGCCGCGCAGGCCGGATTTGACGATGTCGTCGATGATGTCCTTGGAGCTCATCGCCAGCGCGCGCTCAAGCCCCTTATAGCCGCCATGGGCGCGGTAATCGTCGCTGGAGCGCGGATCGATCACGCCGCAACGCCCAAAGGTCAGCCGTGTCTGTCGCTTCAGCCAGGGGATCTCCTCGGTGAGGCCAAGCCGCAGGGGATGCGGTCCGTCGGCGAGGATGGCGTCAAGCACCGAGCCGAGATCGTCGGTTGTCATCGGCCCATAGGCGATGCGGCCGACATCGGTGGCGACTTCCAGCATCGGTTCCAGCCAATACAGCCCGCGCGAGCCGGTGCGGACCAGATCGAGCGCTAGGCCGCGCTGCTGCGCGAGATCGGCCAAGCCTTGCGCGACATCGTCGGCGCCGACCGCGACCGCGCCGGCATCGCGCGGAATAAAGATCCGGAGCGTCATCGCTGCGCCTCCGTCAACAGAGCATCGAGCCGTGCGGCGTCGAGCCGGCCGACCACGCGACCATCGATCATGGCGGCCGGCGCCGTTGCGCACAGGCCGAGGCAATAGATCGGCTCCAGGGTAACGCCGCCATCAGGCGTCGTGTTCCCGATCGCAACCCCGAGCCTGTCCTCGGCGCGCGCGGCGAGCGCATCACCGCCGGCCGATTGGCAGGCCTCGGCGCGACACAGCTTCAGCACATGACGGCCGGCCGGCTGCTTCCGGAAGTCGTGATAGAAGGTGAACACGCCATGGACTTCGGCGCGGGAGTGGTTGAGCGCCTCGGCGATCATCGGAATCGCCGGCTCCGGCACATAGCCGAATGCCTCCTGCAGCGCGTGCAGAATGACCAGTGTGGCTCCTTCCTTGCCTGCATGCGTGGCGATGATCTCAGCCGCGCGGGCGGTCTCCCAGGTTTCCTCTTGCATCTGCACTCTTTGGTCGTGGTGATTTACCTGACAATCAAAAGCAGAATCATTCCAAAGATCAATAAAGCAAACCAATGCTGCGATACGGAATAGACAACGACCGCTCATGTTGCGATGCAAACGTCGTTGCAGCGCCTACGACTCCAGCGTCGGCGCCACTTCCCGCGCGGTCTGCACCAGCGCGGCGATCAGCGGCGTCAGCGGCTCGCGCGGTGGCACCACCAAGCCGATCCGGAACGACACCACCGGATCGACGATCGGAATGGTCCGCACCGCGTCGCCAAGCCCCAGTGTTTCGGCGAGCTTGCCGGGCATCACACTGGCCCAGCGCCCAGTCTTCACGTGGGTGTAGAGCACGATGATCGAATTCGAGGTCAAGGTCGGCATCTCCTCAGCGCCCGCCGCCTTCAGCGCGCGGTCGATGATGCGGCGGTTCTGCATGTCGGGGGTCAGCAGGCACAGCGGAACCTGGCCGACCTCGCGCCAACTCACTTGGTCGCGATCGCCGAACAGGCCCTCCGGCGAGGTCACCAGCCGGTAGCTTTCCTGATATAGCGGAATGGTCCGCACCTTCCCGAGCGGCTCGTTCTCGATATAGGTCAGTCCGGCGTCGACCTCGAGATTTTCCAACAGCCCGAGCACCGCCGACGAGGTGCAGGACACGATCCGGAACCGGACATCCGGATGCCGTGCCCGAAAGGGCGTGGTCAGCGAGGCCACCATGCCGAGCACGGTTGGAATCGCGGCGATCCGAATTTCGCCCGATAGCCCCTGCTTCAGAGCGTTGATCTCCTGACGCATCGCCCGGACGTCGCCGACGATTCGGCGCGCCCAGTCCAGCGTCCGCTCCCCCTCCGGCGTGAAGCCCTGGAACCGCGAGCCGCGCTGCACCAGCATCACGCCGAGGATTTCCTCGAGCTGCTTAATGCTTGTCGACATCGTCGGCTGGGTCACGCCGCAGACCTCGGCGGCGCGGCCGAAATGGCGCTCCTTGGCCAACGCCAGAAGCAGTTCGAGCTTGTCAATCAAAAACGGCCTCGATCGCGTTCATGAGGGAGCGGACGAGTCTTCTCCGATCGAGACCGATTAGCAAGGCGTCAATTGCCAACCAGGGCGGCCGAGGGGATCGGTGCGGTCAGACCACGGATCAAACCGGAGCACGACGCAGGTTCAGAAGAACAGCGCGTCTTCGCTCTCGTCGGATACCGCCGCGGGCGCCACCGCGGTGTGCGGCAGGCCGAGCCGGCCGGAGCATTTCAGATGCACGTCGCGTTCGGCATCCATCGTATATTGCAGGTACAGCTCGTCGAATAGTCCACCAATCGCCAGCGCTTGATCGGGCGCCAGCGTTTTGATCGTCGCGTCGCGTCGCTCGAGGTCGGTGGCGATACCGGGAAGGTTCGCAAGCTTGTCGCCCAGCGTCGCCATCATCGTCCTGGCGCTCAGCATCAGGGATTCGAATTCTGCGCTTTCGCGTGTCAGGTGATCCATCATCTGGACGAGTCGGCCGTTGCCGAGCTCGATCTCCCGCATCGCCAGCATGATCTGGCTTTCGAGGTCGGCCACCCGAGTCGCCCCATCGTCGCTCCGCATGTTCTTGAGTTGGTCCGCCGCCTGGCCGATCTGGTCGAGCACGGGATCGAGCCGTTTCGCCGTTTCCGAAATCTGGTCGGCAGAGAGTTTCAGCTCATTGGCGATCACCACGAAGGCGCGGGCTTTGCCACCGAGATGGCCGGCCTTGAGCCCGGCATTCATGCCGATCAGCGTGATGTCGATCACGGTTTCGTCCAGCTCCGCGATCGCCGCCCGGAACTTGCCGAGCATGGTTTCGAGCACCGCGAGCGAGTCGTCGACCGATTGCTTGGCTTGGGCACTGGCGGAGATCAGCACCGTGGCGCGCGCCAGCCTTTGCTTCATCACCTCGAAAAACGAATTCGCATCGGCGCCTTCGCCGCCGTAAAGCGAATGACCCTGTCCGACAATGCTGGTCGAACTGGCGGCGAGTCTGGTCAGCGTCTGGGAAATGCTGGCGATATCGACCGTGAACCCGGATATCGCGTCCTTCAGCTGCGCCGCCTGCAACGTCGCCAGCCGCTGCGCCGCCGTCGGATCGAGCACGACCTGGGCCGGCACGATGCTGCCGGCGGACGCGGTGATCATGCGCAGGCCGAGGCAGATATGTTCGAGCCGCTGTCGCGTGCTGTCGCCGGCCTGCAGCGAGACGATGGCGCCGCCGACCGCGCTGCCGATTCGCGAAGTGCTGGCCTTGGCGGACTCCGCAAGTTGGCCGCTCCGCACCTGACGGCCGGTGATGTCCGACGACGACAGCATCAGTTCGTCGCTCACCGACTGCAATTGATGCCGATAGTTCCGATCGAACTGCAATTGCTCGCCCTGCACTTTGGCGATCGCCGCCGACAGCTTCTCCTGATCCTTGGCGCAGGCTACGATGGAATTCTGCACCGAGGTTGCAAGATCGGAGGCCTCCCGGGTGAAGCTGACGAAGTCGGCCCGATCTCCCTCCAGCGACGCGGCCTCGATCCGCGAACTGCGCGCGATCACGCTCACCATCCCGGTATGCTTGATCAGCAGCGTCAACAGCTTCGAGGCCTGCGCGGCGCCGGTTCCGATGGTGCCGAGCAACGCGGCTTCCTGCGGCAGCATCTCCACCAGCGACCGCAACCGCGCGGCGATCTCCTGGAACGCGACCGATGCGCCCTCGATCTTCGATCCGGATAGTTCCTGCGACAGCGATTCCAGCCCGGAATTCAGGTCGCCGAAGATCGAATGGGTCCGGCCGAGATGGCCGCCGACCTGCGCGAAGGCATTCTCGATCTGGCCGCCGAGATCTTCGATCGACGCGATCGCACCGGCCGCGATGTCCGTGAGGTCGGCGCCGGCCATGATCAGTCCACCGCGATCGGGTGACGGGCATCCTGCCAAAGCATGATCTCCTTCGGAATTTGCGACAGCGACACCACCTTTTCCACGGCGCCGCAGGCGATCGCCTCCTTCGGCATGCCGAACACCACGCAACTTTCCTCGTCCTGCGCGCGAGTCGTCGCCCCGAGCTTGCGCATTTCCAACAGCCCCCTGGCGCCGTCGTCGCCCATTCCGGTCATGATGATGCCGAGGGCGTTGCGGCCGGCATATTGCGCGGCGGAGCGGAACAGCACGTCGGCCGAAGGCCGATGCCGCGACACCGGGGGGCCGTCCTTGATCGCGATCCGATAGCGCTGGCCCGTGCGCTGCAGCAGCATGTGCCGGCCGCCCGGTGCGATATAGGCGCAACCCTGCACCACGACGTCGCCGTCGGCGGCTTCCTTGACGTCGATTTCGCAAAGCCCGTTCAGACGCCTGGCGAACGCCTCGGTGAATCCGGACGGCATGTGCTGCACGATCAGGATTCCCGGCGCCCGGCGCGGCAGCACTTCCAGAACGTCGCGCAACGCTTCGGTGCCGCCGGTGGACGCCCCGATGCAGACGATCCGCTCGGTCGATACCTTGGTGCGCCCTTCGACCGGCGGCGGCATGATCGCGTCGGCCGTCAGCTTCTTTTCGATCACCGTGCGCGGCAGCCGGCGCGGGCGGATCCGCGCGCGCGCCGCACTCTTCACCGCTTCGCGCAGCCGCGCGGCGGATTCCTGCAACGCCTGTCGGGTATCGACCCGCGGCTTCGGCAGGATATCGACGGCCCCGGCCTCGAACGCCTCGAACATCACGTCCGAGCCTTCCTCGGTCAAGGTCGAGCAAATGATCACCGGGATCGGATGCTGCGCCATGATCTTGCGCAGGAAGGTGATGCCGTCCATCCGCGGCATCTCGATATCGAGAATGATCACATCCGGCACTTCGACCTGCAGCCGGCGCGCCGCCGCGAAGGCGTCGGCCGCCGCCCCCATGACTTCGATTTCGGGGTCGTCGTTGAGAATTGCGCTCAGCGTCTGACGCACCGAAGCGGAATCGTCGACGATCAGGACGCGAATCATGGGCCGCAGCATCTGACCGCCTTCCGTTGCCTAGACCTGAAAAATTGTGGGCAGGACCTGCTTCAGCCTGCCCGATTCGTTGGGGACCATCGATTCGGAATGGCCGACGATCAGGTAACCGCCCGGCCGCAAATGTTCGCACAGCCTGTCGACGACCTTGCGCTGGGTCGCCTTGTCGAAATAGATCAGCACGTTGCGGCAGAAGATGATGTCGACGTCGCGATCCACCGGATAGACCGGGTCCATCAGATTCATCCGCATGAAATTCACCGACCGACGCAGTTCGGGAACCACCCGGACCTCGCCTCGCGCAGGCACCTTCGGCGACAGCAAATAGCGCCTCGCCATCTCGCCTGGCACCGGCTCGACCATCGCGTGGGTGTAGATGCCGTCTTCGGCCACCCGCAGCACGCCCGACGAAATATCGGTGCCGAGGATGCGAAACTGGAAATTCGGTCCGGTTCGCGCCATGTCGTCGAGCACCATGGCGATGGTGTAGGCCTCCATCCCGGTCGAGGCCGCCGCGCTCCAGACCTTGATGCTACGGACGCCGCGCGACCTGTGCAGGATCTGCGGAACGGCGTAGGCGCGCATGAATTCGAAATGCGCCGGCTCGCGGAAGAAGTCGGTCTTGTTGGTGGTGACGCAGTCAATCAGGTGGACCAGTTCGATGGCGAAATGCTCGGCGTCGAACAGGTGATCGACATACGCGTTGATGTCGGAATAGCGCAACGCCCGGACCCGCTTCTGCAGCCGGCCTTCAAGCATCATGCGTTTCGACGACGGCAGCCGAATGCCCACCTCCCGCTCGATCAGTTCGGCGATCGAGCGAAAGTGCCGGTCGCTCAGATGGGTGATCAGATCCGGCGCAGCGGTCGGCATGATATCAAGCCGCCGCGAACGCCGCGACCGGCTCGCGATCCGCCAGCGTCTCGGTCGCCGCCATCAGCTTTTCCAGATCGAACAGGATCACGAAGCCGTCGCCCTTGCGGCCGATTCCGGCGAGATAATCCGAACGCCAGCGTCCGCCGACCGAGGGCGGCGGCTCGATCTGGCTCTCGTCGATCCCGGTGACCTCGAACACGCAATCGGCGACAAAGCCGACGCCGACCGACCGACCGTTCATGGGGACGTCGAGAATGATGATGCGGGTGGCCTCGGTCGCCGGCACGCTCGGCAGGTCCAGCTTGGTGCGCAGGTCGACAATCGGATAGCTTGAGCCGCGGACGTCGATCATGCCGAGCAGGAAGTTCGGCGCATGCGGGATCTTGGCGATCGGCCGCATGTCGAGTATCTCGCGGACGTTGCGGATGCTGATCCCGAATGTCTCGCCGTCGAGACCAAGCGTCAGATATTGCGCCGTTTCGGCCATGTTACGCTCCACCCGGTTGGTCAGATTGGGCGGCCTCGCCGAGCGGCGAGGCCGAATCGTCGATCAGCGATGAAACTCGGCGTCGCGCTCGTCGCCGGCATCCATCTCGAGCGCAAAGCCGCCGCCGCCCGCCACCTTCAGCGCGCGCGCCGGCCTGGCCTTGGCAGGAGTCCGGCCGCCGCGCGCCGCCATCTGGGCAGCCTTGGAGCGCAGTTGGGCCACCGCCTTGTCGGTGCCGGAGGTGCGCGCCGGCTCGCTTTGGCCGGCAGCATCGACCTTGAAGAAGCCGATGGTCGACTGCAATTGCTCGGCTTGCGACGCGAGCTCTTCCGCGGTCGATGACACCTGTTCGGAGGCGCTGGAATTCTGCTGGCCGACCTTGTCGAGCTGCTGAATCGCCTGGTTGATCTGAGAGGAGCCGACATCCTGCTCGCGGCAGGCGGCGGTGATCTCTTCGACCAGCTGCGCGGTCTTCTTGATGTCCGGCACCAGGCGGGACAGCATCGAACCGGCTTCCTGCGCGGCCTTCACCGTCTCGCCGGACAGCGCGCCGATTTCGGCGGCCGCGGTCTGGCTGCGCTCGGCCAGTTTCCGCACTTCGGACGCCACCACGGCAAACCCCTTGCCGTGTTCGCCGGCGCGCGCGGCTTCGACCGCCGCGTTGAGCGCCAGCAGATCGGTCTGCCGGGCGATCTCCTGCACGATGGTGATCTTGCCGGCGATGGTCTGCATCGCCTCGACGGCGCGGCTGACGGCGACCCCGCTGGCTTCCGCGTCCTGCGCCGACTGGTGCGCGATCTTCTCGGTCTGGCTGGCGTTTTCGGCGTTCTGCTTCACATTGGCGGCCATCTGCTCCATCGAGGACGAGGCCTCTTCGGACGCCGAGGCCTGTTCGGTGGCGCCCTGCGACAGCTGCTCGGCGCTGGCCGACAGTTCCTGGCTGCCGGCGGACATGTTCTGCGACGCCATCATGGTGTCGGCGACCACCGCACGGAGCCGCTCGACGGTGTTGTTGAGCGAGCGGACCATGTCGGCAACCTCGTCGTCGCCGGTCACGGTGAGCGTCCTGGTCAGGTCGCCGGTGGCGACCGCATCGGCGAGACCGACCGCGCGGTTGAGGCCGCGGCTGATGTTGAGCGCGATCCAGGTCGCGGACGCGATCGCGATCAGCACCGAGCCGATGATGATGCTGATCAGCAGCATTTTGGCGAACGCCGCCTCCTCGGTGCCCGCAGCGGCAAGCTCGGACATCCGGTCGTTGGCGAATTTGCCATAGGCTTCGAAGGCGTTCAGTGCCTCGTTGAAGGCGGCACGCCCCTCACCGCCCGTCAAAGCCAGCGCCTTGATGTTGCCGCTTTCGGCGACGATGGCGGCGATTTGAGCGGTGGCAGATCCGACGCGCTCGACCTGGGCGTTGATGGCGTCGACCGCGATGCCGAGCGGTGCGACCTGCGTCGCCGCCTGGGCTGCGCTCGCCTTCATCACGGCGAGCTGCCCGTTGACGGCCTTGATGGCGGGCTCCAGGTCTTCGATGCGCGACACTGCGAACGTGGTCGCAAGCAGTCGCGACAGCCGGGCCGCCTCGAACTTCGGCGATTGCAGCGCCAGGATGCCTTGCAGATGATCGGCGGTCGGCGACTTCTTCAGTTCAGCCATCGCGGTCTCGAGCGCCGCATTGAATTGCGCCAGGGCCGGCAATCCCACCGCATGCCACATCTCGACCGCGCGGTTGTTCGAATTCAATGCCGCCAACTTGCTGGACTGCAGCTGCAACTCATCGAAGCGCTTCAGCTTGGCGCTGGCTGTCTCGAGCATGCGCTTGCCCTGCTCGGAGGCAAGGCCGTACAGCTCGTCCTTGAGCTTGATGGTGTTTTCCTGGCGCAGGATCATGTCGCGGGTACTGTCCGCGGTATCCTTGTCGGTAGCGGCGGTGATCATTCTCATTTCGTCACGCTGCTGGAACTGGATCTGGTCCATCAAGGCCGCAGTCTTCTTCAGCCGAACCCCCTGACCGACGATCGCCTGCTGCGATGTGTCGAGCGACGTCAGCTCGCGGTAGGCGACGCCGCCGACGATGACGGACAAGATGGTCACGGCACCGAAGGCAATGGCCAGTTTTGCTTTGATGGAAAATCTCATGATCAGCCCCTGCGATAATAGTCCAAATCGGTTCAGTCGTTCACTTTGCTGGAGACGCTTCGCCGAGCGATTATCGGACCATCACTAGGCGTTTGGTTCGGCGATAGGCCGCGTTCTGCCCGGCGCGTCGCCGGTAACGTCTGCACGACCCGCTTGAGACGGGCCGTGCCGATTGAATCGTCAGCGATGGAACTCGGCGTCGCGCTCATCGCCGGCATCCATTTCGAGTGCGAAGCCGCCGCTGGCCACCTTCAGCGCCCGCGCCGGCTTGGCGGACGGTCTCTTGCCGCGGTCTGCGGCCGACATGTGCGAAGCCTTGGCGCGCAGTTGTGCCACCGCCCTGTCGGTGGCGATCGGCGGACGCCCGCCGTCCTGATGCGCCTCCTGATCGATCTTGAAGAAGCTGATGGTCGATTGCAGCTGTTCGGCCTGCGACGCCAATTCCTCGGCCGTCGACGACACTTGCTCCGACGCCGCGGAGTTCTGCTGGCCGACCTTGTCGAGCTGCTGAATCGCCTGGTTGATCTGAGAGGAGCCGACATCCTGCTCGCGGCAGGCGGCGGTGATCTCTTCGACCAGTTGCGCGGTCTTCTTGATGTCCGGCACCAGGCGGGACAGCATCGCGCCGGCTTCCTGCGCAGCCTTCACGGTTTCGCTCGACAGCGCGCCGATTTCAGCGGCCGCGGTCTGGCTGCGTTCAGCCAGTTTCCGCACTTCGGACGCTACCACGGCGAACCCCTTGCCGTGTTCGCCGGCGCGGGCGGCTTCGACCGCGGCATTGAGCGCCAGCAGGTCGGTCTGCCGGGCGATCTCCTGCACGATGGTGATCTTGCCGGCGATAGTCTGCATCGCCTCGACTGCGCGGCTGACGGCCGCGCCGCTGGCCTCGGCGTCCTGCGACGACTGGTGCGCGATCTTCTCGGTCTGGCTGGCGTTTTCGGCGTTCTGCTTCACATTGGCCGCCATCTCCTCCATCGAGGACGAGGCCTCCTCGGACGAAGAGGCCTGTTCGGTGGCACCCTGCGACAGCTGCTCGGCGCTGGCAGAGAGTTCCTGGCTGCCGGCGGACATGTTCTGCGTTGCGATCATCGTGTCGCTGACGACGGCGCGCAGCTTCTCCACCATGCGCTCCAGCGCCAGGCCGAGCGTATCCTTGTCCGACAGCGGCTTGGCGTCGACCGTCAGATCGCCGCTGGCCAGCGTATCGGCGATCTTCGCGGTTGCGTTGAGATTGATGGTCATGCTGTTCAGCGCCTTCACCAGGTCACCGATCTCGTCGTTGCTGGAGACCTCGATCGTCTGGCTGAGATCGCCGATCGCAACCGCGTTGGCCAGGCCGACAGCGCGGCCGAGGCCGCGGCTGATATTGAGCGCGATCCACAGCGCCGATCCGACTGCAATCAGCAGTGCGGCGATGATGCTGCTGATCAGCAGCAGCTTGGCGAAGGCTGCCTCTTCCGTGCCGGCAGCCGCAAGATCGGCCATTCGCTTGTTGACGAAGCCAACATAATTATCGAACGCGGACAGCGCCTCGTTGAGCGCCTTGCGGCCTTCGCCGTTGGTGATCGCGAATGCGTGCAACGTGCCGCCTTGATGCGCAGTCGCCAGGATTTTTTCGACCAGGGCGGTGTAGCGCTCGCTTTGGGTCGTGATCCCGGTGCCAGCAACCCCGACCGTCATCATCTGCGCCGAAGCCTGCGCAACAGCAATCTTAAGTCTGCCTACCTCCTGCGACGCGGTGTTGTATAGGGAGTCGAGTTCCTCGACGCTCGAGGCGGTGAAGGTGGCGAGCACGTAACGCGACAGCCGCGCGATCTCGAACTTTGCGGCCTCGATCGCCAGCAGCGCCTGCGCACCAGCGACTTTTCCGCTTGATTTTTCGACCTCGGCGAAGGCCGTATCCGCCGCGGCGTTGAGATCCGCCAGTCCGGCCAGGCCTTCCGTCTTCCAAAGTCTGTTGGCGTGATTGTTCGAGTTCAGCAGCGCGAACTTGCCGGCCTGCTGCTGCAGGTCGTTCAGGCGCTTCAGCTTTGCCGTCGCAACATCCATCAGGCGCTTGCCATCTTCGCTTGCCATGGCGAAGAGATTTTCGGCGATCTTCAGTGCCTTGTCCTGGCGCTCGATCATGTGCTTATGGTTGTCGATGGTGTCCTGGTCTGAAGTCGCCAGAAGCATGCGAAATTCGGAGCGGACCTGATACTGCATCTCGGCCAGCAACTCGCCGACCCTCTGCACGCGCGTACCCTGCTCGACAATGGCGTGCTGCGAGGCATCGAGGGTCGTCAGTTTCATATAGGCGATGCCGCCGATAATCATCGACAGCAGGATCACGGCGCCAAACGCGCCGGCGAGCTTAGCCTTGACCGTGAGTCTCATTTCTAGCCCCAATTATCCGATGCAAAGTCGGGTTCAGCTCAGGATGCGTTCCATGTTCGGGACGATGACGAACTCTTCCCGCCACTTCGCGATGAATCGGATGAATTCCGGATTCCAGCGCATTCCCACCCGAGGGGTCTGCTGGACGTCGGCGTTGGATATCTCGGTGACCTCGTAGACCCTGTCGGCGACCACGCCGACCAGCACCGGGTCGCCTTCGATCTCGATCTCGAGCACCACGACGCGGGTATCGGCGGTGTCCTCGGTTTTCGGCATGCCGAATCGCGCGCGCAGATCGGCGAGCGGAATCACATTGCCCCGAACGTTGATGACGCAGGGCAGGAACGCCGGGGCGCCCGCGACCCGTGTCGCCGGCACCGGGTCGATGATTTCCCGTACTAGCCGGGTGTCGAGGGCGAACACTTCGTCACCGATGCCCAGCATCACCACCTGGTGCAGGCCGGCCAGTGCGTGGTCGGCTGCGCCGCGCTCATTCACGATCTGTTCCATTTAGGCCGCCTCGCTGACCGAGTGGGATTCCGCCGCGCTCTGGCCGGTCACGATCAGTTGGGCGACATCCAGGATCAGCGCGGCGCTGCCATCGCCCAAGATGGTGGCGCCGGAAAACATCGTGACGCCGGAGTGCAATTTCGACAGCGACTTGATCACCGACTGATGGCTGCCGATGATCTGGTCCACGATCAGGCCGACCCGGCTTTCGCCCGAAGACGCGATGATGATCTTCTGATGCTGGTCCGGCTCGCCGACGGCGTCGAACAGCCCGCGCAGCCGCAGGAACGGCACCAGATCGCCGTGCATATTGAGGAAGTCGCGGCCGCGGACGCGCTGGTCGTCGGCCGTCATCTCGGCGCATTCTTCGACAGCCGACAGCGGGATGATGTAGCGGCCCTCGCCGACCCGGATCAGCAGGCCCTCGATGATCGCCAGCGTCAGCGGCAGTCGCAGCGTGACCGTGGTGCCTTGACCCGGCTGGGTGCCGATATCGATCGATCCGCGCATCGCCTCGATGGTGCGCTTGACCACGTCCATGCCGACGCCGCGGCCCGACAACGCGGAAATCGTCTGCGCGGTGGAGAAGCCGGGAGCGAACAGCAGCTGATAGATGTCCTGATCGGACATCGCGACGCCCGGCGCGATCAGGCCCTGCTCTTCGGCCTTGGCGCGGATCCGCGCGGTGTTGAGCCCGGCGCCGTTGTCGCGCACCGTCACCAACACCTGAGCGCCGGAATGAATCGCCGCGATCTCGATCCGGCCGATGTCCGTCTTGCCCGATGCGTTGCGGGTCTCGGTGGCCTCGATGCCATGGTCGATCGCATTGCGAATCAGATGGACCAGCGGATCGGCCAGACGCTCGATCATGGTCTTGTCGAGTTCGGTTTCCTCGCCGGTGGTGACGAAGTCCACGGGCTTGCCGAGGTCGCGGGACAGATCATGGATCAGCCGCCGGAAGCGGCCGAACAACGATCCGATCGGCACCATGCGGGCCCCCATCGTGGTGTCGCGCAGGCTGGAGGCGAGCCGTTCAATTTCCTCGGCGATGCCCTTTATGGCGATATCGTCGGTGGCAGCGGCCAATTGGCTGAGCCGCGCCTGCGCGATCACCAACTCGCCGACGCGGTCCATCAACTCGTCGAGCCGCTCGGCCTGGACGCGGACCGTCGCAATGCCTTTGTCATCATGGCGGCGTTGCTCGTCCTGCTTTTTTTCCGGCAAGGCAGCGGCGGGCTTTGCAATTTCCGGCGAGGCCGCTGGTTTGTGGTCCGGCTCAGCCGGCGGCTCAGCGTCGAGTTGCAACGTGTAGCCCGCCTGCTTGTCGCTGGGTGCCAGCGCAGCTTCATCGGCCGCGACCAGCGGGGTGCAATCGAGCTTGATTTCATCCATCACGAACATGAAGACGTCGTCGATCGCGGCGCGATCGCAATCGCTATGCAGCGTGACATCCCATTTCAGGAAGCAGTATTCCGGCTCCAATTTATCCAGCAGCGGCACGTCATCGGTCTGCGCGATGACGAAGCAGGCGCCTAGCTTGCGCAAATCGTCTAGCAAATCGAGCGGGTTCGATCCGTTGCGCAGGATATCGCCGTCAAACTCCAGATGCAGCTGCCACCCGATCCCGCCGCCCTCGGCAACGGGGCTTTCCTGGACCGCGGACGAGCCGGTCTCGACATGCTCGCCAGGACTGACAAAGTGGCGCAAATCGTCGAGGATCGCGTCGCCGATAATGCTGTCGGTCGATTCCGGCTCTTCGATCAGCGCGCGGATATAATCCTTGGCGGAAAGCGCCACCGAGATCAGATCCTGGGTCGGCTTGATTTCACCCTTGCGCACGCGGTCGAACGCGCTCTCGAATTCATGAGTGAACGCGGCGACCGCGTCGAACCCGAACATTGCACCCGAGCCCTTGATGGTATGCAGAGCGCGGAACGCGGTATCGACCAGCTCGCGGTCGTCCGGTCGCGATCCGAGGTCGAGGAGAGCGGACTCAAGCACGTCGAATAAGTCGCTGGCTTCCTGTCGGAATATTTCTGTCGGGTCCAAAGTCGTCATGATCGCACCAGCTTGCTCACCACGGCGAGCAGTTGCTCCTGCTTGAACGGCTTGGTGATCCACCCCGTGGCGCCGGCCTGCTTGGCCTCGGTCTTGACCGCGTCGCTGGACTCGGTCGTGAGGAACACGATCGGCAGCCCGACCAGTGCGGGCTCCTTGCGCAGCGCGCGTATCAATTCCAGGCCGTTCATGACCGGCATATTGAGATCAGTAATCACCAGGTCGAACTTGGTCGCCTTCGCCTTGGCAAGCCCCTGGGCGCCGTCGCTGGCCTCCACCACGTTGTGACCGGCGGGCGCGAGCACCACTTTGATCATCTGGCGGATGCTCGGAGAATCGTCGACCGTGAGGATATTGGCCATTAGCTTGCTTCGCCCTGTGGTTCGGCGGCTTCGTCGCCCATGGATTCGCTGGAAACGCCGGCGCGCTCAATCGTCGCTTGCAGCACCGGCGAGATGGCGGTCAGATTGAGACGAAAGCCCTGCTGCTGTGCAGTCTTGGCGGTCGACAGCAGCAGCTGGACCGCGGTGACGTCAGCCTTTTCGACGCCCGAGCAGTCGATCTCCAGGGCGTCCTGCGAGCCGAGCGTGGAGCAGATCAGATCATGGATGTCACGAATGCCGGCGATACTGAAGTCCGCGGGAAGACGAAGTAGTCGCAATGGATCAGAATCAATGTCCATTTTAATACAACCAGACCTTACAAGGACGCGGCGCAGGATGGATCGGCCGCCTTGGGACTTGTCGCGATGCGCATCGGTGTCAGCGGCCTACTGCTCTCGTATCCACTCACCATCGATAGAAGAGGAGGAGTAAATTCCATGTTAATTTCGTAGGTATTTCGACTTTCCGGCGCCGGTCAGGACAAGACAACGACGTCGATGCGGGTTGAATGCCCCGGCAACGCGGCCGACATGCCGTACCCCTGCCAGCCCTAAAGGCCGTTCGCGCCTGCCGTTTCAAAACGGCATCAAGGATGGGGTTGAATCCCGCGGCTCTGCCCCGGTCAGGGGACGACTAGCAAGGCAGGCGAACCGAAGCGGGGCGCACAAGCCAGATCACGGCCTCAAGGCAGCGGATCGCTGCGGCCCGGCGCGTTGCGCACCAACGCCTTGCGCAGGTCGTCCGACGAATAGGGCTTGCGCAGCCTTGGGACGTCGACAAACTCGGTGGGAAAGGCGATCTGCTCGCCATAGCCGGTGGCGAACACGACCGGCACGCCGATCTTGCGCAGATGGTGCGCCAATTGAAAGCTGGTCTCGACGCCGAGATTGACGTCCAGCAGCGCAAGATCCGGCCGTTGCCGGGAGATCTCCTCAAGGGCCGCGCTCGCGCCGCTGCAAACCGTGACGGCGGCGCCCATCTCAATCAGCAATTCCTCGGTGTCGAGCGCGATGATCATGTTGTCTTCCACCAGCAACACTTTCATGGCCGGTATCAGTGCCCCATCGGGCTCGTTCGGTTCGGCCTTAACATGGGGCCGACCGAGAGGCGCGGCGGTCGCGCTCGGGGTTCTGACATACGTATCAGGCACCAGAAAACGCGCCTGCAGACCGCTCAACGCGTAAGTGACCTCAGCCTCGCCGTTCAGATCATGCGGAATCGAGCGCTGAATCACTGTCGAGCCAAAGCCGCGCCGCGTCGGCGGAGCGACCCGCGGACCGTCGAATTCCTGCCAGTGGATGTCGAGCCGTCCCTGGGTGTCGAGCGCAAGCCGGATCTCGACACGGCCGACGGCGACGCTGAGCGCGCCATATTTGGCCGAATTGGTCATCATCTCGTGCAACACCAGCGCGACTGTCGTGAATCCCTGCGGCTCCAGATGCACGTCGGGCCCGCTGACCACGATCCGGTCGCCCCTGCCGCCCAGATAGGCGGCGCCCTCGGCTTCGATCAGACTCTTGAGCGAGGCCGGCCCCCATGTTTCCGCCGTGATGAGATCATGCGCCCGGGCAAGTGCCTGAATCCGCCCGCCAACGACGGCGGTGAATTCGCTGACGCTGCCCTGGGCATTCTTGCTTTGATGGACCACGCCGCGAATCAGGCTGAGAATGTTGCGGATCCGGTGGTTGAGCTCGGCGATCAGCAGTTCCTGACGGTTTTGCGCGAGCGTTCTTTCCTTGGCTGTCACATGGGACAGCCGCAAGATCACTTCCAGCAGGCTCACGCGCAGGCTCTCCGCGATCCGGCGCTCAACCGCAAGCCATGGCGCGCTCTGGCCGCGCACGGTTTCCTTCCAGATTTCGAAGCTCTTGCGCGGCGTCAGGCGGCTGCCCATCGGCCCGGTGGTGACCGGCTTGGCCGGGTCGCCGGCCCAGTTCACGCCGCGTAGCGTCTCCTTGCGAAAGAAGATCAGATAGTCGCCCGGGGCCCGCGACAGCGGCACCACCAGCATTCCGGCGGCGCGGTCGCCGAACGCCTCGGCCTCGGGATAGTCCGCCGCGATCGCATAGCTCGAATAGACCTCGGCAATCTCGGCGGCGCTCAGATGCTTGACCAACCCGAGAAACTGCTCGGTCGTCGGCGTCAGCCCCTTCAACGTCGCCCGGCCGTCGATGCACAGCCCGATGCCGTCGCACAGCAACAGGTCGGCGATGTCGTCCAGATGGTCGACCAGCGATTCGATCACGGCGGCCTCGGCGGCCATCGTCGTCACCAGGCGCTGATGCAGTTTTTGCGCCCGCGCCTCATAGGCGATCTCGGTTTCGCGCTCGCGCGCTTCGAGCTGAAACGAAAATATCCGGGCGAACAGCTCCACCGTGGTCCGCAGATCGAAGCCGATATGGTGGGGCGAATAATGATGGCAGGCGAACAGGCCCCACAGCTTGCCGTCGCGCAGGATCGAGATCGACATCGAAGCCGCCACGCCCATATTGGCGAGATATTCGAGATGGATCGGCGACACGCTGCGCAACACGCTCATCGACAGATCAAGCGGCTGGCCGGCGCGATCCAGCGTCGGCTCGATCGGCGAGGGCGCGGCGCCGACGTCCGGAATGATCCGCAACACGTTGCGCTCATACAGACGCCGGGCCTGCTGGGGAATGTCCGACGCCGGATAGTGCAGGCCGAGAAAAGGCTCCAGCCCCTGCGTCGCCGCCTCGGCGATCACCTCGCCGGATTCGTCATGATCGAAGCGGTAGACCATCACCCGGTCGAAACCCGTCAACGCCCGAACACTTCGCGCCGCGACGCGGAAAAACGCATGCATGCTTTCCGTGGCTTCCAGGCGGCCGAGCATGCTCGTCACCAGCACCGCGGCATTGACGGCCTGCTCGGGCCGGCTTCTTTCGCACTCGATCACCAGCCGATTGGCGACGGCGTGAATGGCCAGATCGTAGCGGGCCTCTGCCGCCGTCAGGGCAATATTGAAGACGCGCGCGGGGGCCTCGCCGATCATCGCGCTCTGCAGATGGCTGCGAATGGTATGAACGGCTTCGAGCGCGAAAATCGTGTCGAGCGGCTTGCCGATCAGGGTCGCGGCCGGTACCGCGAGGAAGTCCTCGACATTGCGCGAGCAACGCTCGATCACCCAGCTGTCCATGGGGATCGCGAGCAGGAAGCCAAACGACTGCACCGCGCCAAGCAGGTGGATCGGCTCACGATCGCAATTGGTCAAGTCGACGGGAGGATTGGTCTGACTTTGCACTTCGAACCAGAAAACTAGGCGGCCGGGATTGAACGAGGTGCCACGACAACAACGGCGGCATGGTGCCCCCGCGGCGTCCGATCCGACGCCTTGCTACCCACCATCAGCCGATGACAGTGGTGCGCGCCGCCGCGCAGGCAGCGCAATGATAGATCGATGGCGATACGAGAGCGGGTCATGGCGTCGGAGGAGTCGGAGAGGTTTGCTGGCACCTCTGGATCGCCCCCCACGGCACGATCTGGTTCCACGACGGAACTCACCACATTTGACGGCGCGTTGTCGGTGCACTAGTGAACACAAAAACCCCAACAGTTCAAAATTGTTTGAAAGCCCAGAATGCCGACTGTCCCCGCTGGCACTCGCCCGAACAACAATTTGCTCGGCGCGCTGAGCCAATCCGACTTCGATTTGATCAGCCCGCATCTGGTGCTGAGCGATTCCGCACCCGAACACCTGCTCTACAACGCCGGCGACAATATCGAAGTGGTGCATTTTCCCTGCGGCCCCAGCATGATCTCGTACCTCATACCCAATGAGGATGGACGCGACGTCGAGATCATTCTGGTCGGGCGTGAAGGCGCGGTCGGCGGCATCGTTTCGCTGGGGCACCTGCCCGCCTACTCGAAAATTGTCGTGAAATTTGGCGGACCGTTTGCCCGGCTGAATTTGCGCGACCTGGAGCGGGCCAAGGCGCAATCGCCGAGCCTGCACCAGATGTTCGCGCGCTACGCCGATTGCCTGTTGGCGCAGGTGTTTCAGGCAACGGCTTGCAATGCCATCCACTCGATCGAGCAGCGCATCTCCAAATGGATCCTGGCGGCGATGGAGCGGACCGAGAGCGACATCGTTCCCCTCACCCACGATCAATTGGCATCGATGCTGGGGGTCGGACGCAGCTATGCCAGCCGGGTGATGCAGACCTTCAAGGCCCAGGGCATTCTGGAATCACGGCGCGGCTCCCTGGTGGTGCGCGACCGCGAGGCCTTGCTCGTCCGCTCCTGCAATTGCAATGAATCGGTCAAGCGGCATTTCGACGAGGTTTTGCGCGGCGTTTACCCCGAATCTTGCACCGGCCATTGAGCCATTTGCACGCCGCCCCGCGGATGCCGACTAGTGGGTGATCGCGCCGCGCCGCGCGTAGCAATGAAATCCGCCATAGATGCCCGAGCGATCCTGGTCGAATCCGATCGCGCTGCGCTCGGCGTCGCGCTCCCAGATCTGCCGCAGCGGCGTCAGCGCCGCGGTGTCGAGCGGCGATTCGGCGCCGGCGGTGCGGAAGATCACCCGCACCGAATCGCTGCCGGCGCGATCGATCGCATCCCACAGCGCGCGGATCTCGTCGGGCGCCATCCAGTCCTGCGAATCCAGCAACACCACGGCGTCGACCTGACGCGCCGGCAGGCTTTCCAGGAACACCCGCAGATTGGCGTGAACCGGCGTGACCAGGCCGGCGCCGGCCCGCATCAATTCGAATTTGCTGCGCTGCAGATAGAGCGGCAGGCATGAGTCGCCCGGCCCCTTGTAGCTGCGTTGCAGTGCCTGCCAGGCGAAGTAATTGGTGGCGTTGGGATAGACATTGATCAGCCGCAGCAGGCGCGCGTGCAGCACCTCGTTGAGCGGCTGGTCACCGCCCAGAAGATCGCGCTGCTGCGGCGGAATGCCGAGGCTGAACAGCAGCGCCGGCGTCTTGGTCAGGAACCGGGCAAAGCCCGAATGAAACAGCCGATGCAGCCGGGCCAGCGCCTCGATCCGCGCCGGCGAATCGGCTTCCGCAGTCAGCAGCGCGGCCAGATCGACCTTGGCGAATTTCGCCAGCCGATGCGCAAAGCCGATGAAATGACCGAGCGCGCCATGGCGATAGAACCCGTTGGTGAAATAGCGATAGCGCGGACGCCCCCGGAAATCCCGCTCGTCCCAGAAGCCGCGCGCATCGGCATCAAGCTGCGGCCGCAGCCGGTCGCGATACAGTTTGGCATTGTCGGCCGAGCTGCCCTCGCCAAAATAACGCCAGAAATCCGCATAGTCCGACAAGGCGCGAAGCCCGGCGAGTTTCAGCTTGAGCAGCGCCAGATGCGCCTCGTTCAGATCGACCGCGAACACCTGCGCGGGCTTGGCGGTCAAATAGGACAGCGCGTTGCAGCCGCCCGAGGAGATCGTCACGATCGTCGACGCGGTCGGCAATTGCAGGGCGGCGAGGTCGGCCTCGGGATCCTCCCAGATCTGGGTATAGACCAGCCGGCGAAACCAGATCGAAAACAACCGGTCCCACAGCGTCGACTCGCTGCGGTCTTTGCTGTTGCGGACCGCGTCCGCGATGAGCTGTTGGGTGTTCATTTATTCCTCGAATCGGCAATTGGTCGAAAATAGCCAGCGCTCAATGCAGTTTTGCGACAGCCGACCGATCCGTGCGGCGCAGCCGCTGTCATACCGTTGTCGCGGGAATGTTGGACTAATTGCGCAGTCTGCCGACGTGAGGAGAACCTCGTGACTACACTGTCTCGTTCCGACATCTCCGCCAATACCGCGCCCCGGCCGACCGACGCCACCAGCCGCATGAATCGGATGTATCGCTCGCAGCGCCACATCTACGATATCACGCGCCGCTACTACCTTCTCGGCCGCGATCAATTGATCGACCGGCTGCGCCCGGCGGCCGGGCAGGCCGTGCTCGAAATCGGCTGCGGCACCGGCCGCAACCTGATCCACTCCGCCACTAAATATCCGGGCGCCCGGTTCTTCGGCCTCGATGTCTCCACCGAAATGCTGACCTCTGCGATCGAGGGGATCGCCCGGGCAGGCCTGACCAAGACGGTTCGGGTCGCCCATGGCGACGCCACCGCCTTCGCGCCGCAAAACCTGTTCGGCCGCGCCGCCTTCGACCATGTGATGATTTCCTATAGCCTGTCGATGATCCCGAACTGGAATGCGGTGCTCGATCGCGCGCTCGCAAGCCTGCGGGCGGGCGGCCGTCTGCACATCGTCGATTTCGGCGATCAGCGCGGCCTGCCGCGGTTCGCCCGCACCCTGTTGCGGCGCTGGCTGACCCTGTTCGGCGTCACCCCGCGCGACGACCTCGAAAAGGTGCTGGGCCAGATCGCGAGGCGCCACGGCGCCGAACTCAGCTTCGAGCGGCCGTTCCGGGGCTATGCGCAATATGCGGTGCTGACCTTGCCGGCGCGGCAGACGATGCCGTGAACGGCTGGCTCGCTTTGCTTGCAGCGGGCTTGCTGGAGGTTGTCTGGGCGCTGGGTCTGAAACATTCCGAGGGCTTCACCCGGTTCTGGCCTGCGGCCGCGACCTTGCTGGCGATCGTCGCCAGCTTCGGCCTGATGAGCATCGCGCTGAAATCACTGCCATTCGGCACCGCCTACGCGGTCTGGACCGGAATCGGCGCCGCCGGCAGCATCATCGTCGGCATGTTGCTCTATGGCGAACCGACCAGCGGCATTCGGGTGCTTTGCCTCACTTTGATTGTGGCCGGCATGATCGGACTGAAACTCAGCTCGCCGGCCTGAACCGCGCGTCGTCCCGGTGCAACAAAACCCGATCGTGTCGCCGACGCGGGTTGGCTTCGACACAGCCCCTGCGCTAGCATCGAGCCCAGCGCCGATCAGACAGGGGAACCAGCACCATCGACGGGACAACAAAGCCGGCCCACGAACTGACCCTGCGGGCAATCGGGACAGGCATGATCACCGGGGCGCTGTTGGCGCCGTGCAATGTCTATAGCGGCCTCAAGATCGGTTGGACCTTCAACATGTCGGTGGCGGCGGGGTTGTTGGGCTTCGCCTTCTGGAGCTCGGCGTCGCACCTGTTCGGCACCCGCCATTGGGCCTTGCACGAAAACAATATCAACCAGACCGCCGCGTCCGCATCGGCGTCGATCATCTCCGCCGGCCTCGCGGCGCCGATTCCCGCGCTGGCGCTGCTCACCGGCCAGACGCTGGCCTTCGAGGTCCTCGCCGTCTGGCTGCTGGTGATCAGCCTGCTCGGCGTCGTCGTCGCCGCCGGATTGCGCCATCAGCTGCTGGAACGCGAAAAGCTGCCGTTTCCGTCCGGCGTCGTGACCGCCGAAACGATGACCGAGATCCATTCCAGCGGCGCCGAATCCTCCGCCCGCCTTCGCCTGCTGGGTCTCGCGGCGGCCGCGAGCGCCGCTTTGAAGGCGCTGGTGACGGCCTTCGGCCTTGGTCCGATGGCGCCGCCTTTGCGCTGGACGCTGGGCCTTGCGGGCAACAAGACCCTGGCGGTGTCGTCGCTCAATCTCGGCTTCGCGCTCGATCCCTCTTTGCTGATGGTCGGCTTCGGCGCCATCGCCGGATTGCGTATCGGCCTATCGATGCTGATCGGCGCGCTCGCCGGCTGGGCCGTGTTGGCGCCGCTGGCGTTGAGCCAAGGTTGGGTGTCGCCGGGCCCCGCGACCGGCCTGTGGTTCGGGCCGCTGGTCGAATGGCTGCTATGGCCGGGCGCGACCTTGATGGCGACGTCGGCGCTCGCCGGCTTTCTGATGTCGCTGGTCGGTGTCGTGCGTCGCCGCGCCGATGCGACCCGCCGGGCGCAACGCGAATCTAGCGAGCGGGCGGACGCCACCGCCCCGCGCGGCTTCGACAAGCGCCTGCTGTGGTTGGCCTTTGTCGTGGTGCTGATCCTCGGCGTGATCGCGCAGGTCACGATCTTTTCGATCGGCCCGTTCGAGGCGATGATCGCGGTGATCTTGAGTTACGTTCTGGCAATCGTGGCGGCGCGGGTCTCCGGCGAAACCGCGATCACGCCGATCGGCGCGCTCGGCAAGATCACCCAGCTGACCTTTGGGGCGATCTCGCCCGGGCAGATCACGACCAATCTGATGACGGCCAATGTCACCGGCGGCGCCGCCGGGCAATGCGCCGATCTGATGCACGATCTGCGCACCGGCCAGATCATCGGCGCGACGCCGTCGTTCCAGATGATCGCGCAGATCTTCGGGATACTGACCGGCTCATTCGTCGCCGCGGCGACCTATCTGTTGCTGATCCCCTCGCCGCAGACGCAATTGCTGACCCCGCAATGGCCGGCGCCGGCCGTCGCCACCTGGAAGGCGGTCGCCGAAGTGCTGGCGGGCGGCCTGGCGGCGATGCCGCCCGGCGCGCTGGTCGCCATCGCCATCGCGGCCGCTTGCGGCATCGTGCTGGCGGTGCTCGAAGCCCGGATCCCGGAGCAATATGCGCGCTTCGTGCCGAGCGGCTCGGCGATCGGGCTGGGCTTTGTGATTCCGGCCTGGAATTCGCTGTCGCTGCTGGCCGGAGCCGTGGTGGCTTTCGTGCTGACCAGGGCCTATCCCGATCTGGCGCCCAAGCGGGTCGTGGTCGTCGCCGCCGGCCTGATCGTCGGCGAAAGCCTGACCGGCGTCGGCAGCGCGCTATGGGGTTTCTTCTGGTAGGCCGTCGCGAACCCCGGTTGCGCTATGCCTGCTCGGTCAGGACGACGACATCATCCGCATAGATCAGCGGCGCGTCGGTGGCCGCCTGCAGCTCTTCGCGCGACAGGCCCTCGGCGATCCCGCGCACCACGAATCCGCGCGACGGCTCCACGTCGATGATCGCCATGTCGGTATAGATGTTGGTGACGACGCCGAGGCCGGTCAGCGGATAGCTGCACTTCTTCATCAGCTTCGGCGCGCCGTCGCGGGCCAGATGCTCCATCACCACGATGACGCGGCGCGCGCCGGCGACCAGATCCATCGCCCCGCCGATTCCCGGAATGTCGTCCGCGGCGCCGGTCGACCAGCTGGCGATATCGCCATTCATCGCCACCTGGAACGCGCCCAGAATGGTGGCGTCGAGATGGCCGCCGCGCATCATCGCAAACGACAGCGACTGATCGACGATCGATGCGCCGAGGATCAGTTGCACGTGCTGCTTGCTGGCGTTGATCAGATCGTCATCGCCCGGCAGCCCCGGCTTCAGCCCTTCGAGCCCCAAAATGCCGTTCTCGCTATGCAGGACGACTTCCTTGCTCGGATCGAGAAATTTCGGCACCAGCGTCGGAATGCCGAGGCCGATATTGATGTAGCTGCCGGGGGCGATGTCCTGCGCGGTCAGCTGCGCGACGCGGTTGCGGCTCAGTTTCCTGTTGGTGGCCATATCAGGCATCCTTCCGAACGATACGAGCGACGAAAATCCCCGGCGTCACCACCGATTCCGGCGGGATGGTTCCCAGCGGGACGATGTCGTCGACTTGGACGATCGTGGTTTTGGCGGCCATGCACATCACCGGCCCGAAGCCGCGCGCGGCGAGACGGTAGGTCAGATTGCCCCAGCGGTCGGCGTGATAGCCCTTGATCAAGGCGAAGTCGGCGGCCAGCGGCTGCTCCAGCACATAGCCCTTGCCATCCACGACACGCTGCTCCTTGCCCTCGGCGATCAGCGTGCCATAGCCGGTGGGGGTGAAGAACGGGCCGAGGCCGGCGCCCGCGGCGCGCATCCGCTCCAGCAAGGTGCCCTGCGGCACCAGCTCCAGTTCGATGCGACCGGCGCGGTACAACTCGGTGAACACCACCGAGCCCGAGGATTTCGGATAGGAACAGATGATCTTGCGCACCCGCCCGAGTTCGAGCAGGCGGGCGAGACCGACCCGCTCGGTGCCGGCATTGTTGCTGATGAGTGTGAGGTCGCCGGCGCCGTGCGCAATCAGCGCATCGATCAATTCGCGCGGCAGACCGGAATCGCCGAAACCCGTGACCATCACCGAGGAACCGTCGGTGATCGGCGCAACAGCATCTCGCAACGACAAAGCAATCTTGTTGATCATGACATGGCCTGGATCGGAGGCTTCAAGGAGCCCCCGGACCATTGGTCCGGGGGCGGGGTGTGGTGGCGAGGCGTCGGCCTTCCCGGCCCAGCCGGCGCGCTAAACCGGCGTGTTGTCAATATAGCGTTCACGCAGCAATCGCGCCGGCAGCCCGATCAGCATGATGATGGTGCCGATCACCATGCCGATGGCGATGGTGTAGAATCCAACCGCGAAATTGCCGGTCGCCTGCTGGGTCCAGCCGATGATGTTCGGCGCCGTCAGGCCGCCGCATTGGCCGATGCTGCTGATCAGCGCGACGCTGCCCGCCGTGGCCCGCTTCGACAGATAGGCCGTGGGAATCGACCAGAACAGCGCGACGCCGCCGAGATAGCCAACCGACAGCATCGCCAGCAGCACGATCGCCAGCTTCCAGTTCTGCGCCACCGAGGGCAGCAGCGCGATCGCCGTCGCCGCCAGCGCCACGCTGAACGCATAGTGCCAGCGCCGCTCCAGCTTCAGATCGGAATGGCGGTTGATCAGCACCATGCCGACCGCGCCGACCGCGTAGGGAATCGCCGACAATAGTCCGACCGTCAGCGTATCCGACACGCCGGAATTGCGGATGATCTGCGGCGAGAAGTAGTTGATGACCGAACCGCACCAGGCCATCGTGAACCAGGCGGCCGCGGCGGCGTAAAGCCGGGGATCGCGCAGCGCGGTCCAGAACGAACCGTGCTTGCTGCTTTCGCGCGACGCCGATTCGACGGCCAGATTCGCGACGACAAAGCGTTTCTCAGCGGCGGTCAGCCATTTGGCGTCTTCCGGACCGTCGTCGAGATAGAAGTAAGCCATCAATCCGATCAGGATCGGCGGGATGCCCTCGATCAGGAACAGCCACTGCCAGCCCCTGAGGCCGCCCAGATCGGCCATCTTGCTCATGATCAGGCCGGACACAGGTCCCCCGATCACACCCGAGACCGCGATGGCCAGCACGAACATCGCCATGATCCGGCCGCGCAAGGCCGAGGGAAACCACAGCGTGAGATAGAAGATGACGCCGGGAAAGAAGCCCGCCTCGGCGACGCCGAGCAAGGCGCGAACCACGTAGAACTGCGTCGCCGAGGTGACGAACATCGTCGCGATCGAGACCAGGCCCCACAACACCATGATGCGCATCATGGTGCGGCGCGCGCCGATTCGCTGCATCAGCAGATTGCTCGGCACTTCGAAAATGACGTAGCCGACGAAGAAGATGCCGACGCCGAATCCATAGGCCGCGGCGCTGATGCCGAGATCCTGGCGGAATTGCAGGCTGGCGAAGCTGATATTGACGCGGTCGATGTAGTTCAACACGTAACAAGCAAACAGGAAGGGAATGATCCGCAGCGTGATCTTCCGGTAAACATGTTCCATCGTGTCAGGCGCGGGCTTGTCGATTGCCCCCAGTCCTTCAATCGTCGCCATTTCCATTCCCTTTGCTCTTGTTGATTGTTGAGATTGCGACGGCCGCTAGAGCGTCGCCGGCGTGCCGAAAATTGCCGTACACTGGCTGGACAGGACCCCGCCATTGCCGTGCGCCAGCGCGATGTCGTGCTTGCCGATCTGACGGGCGCCGCATTCGCCGCGCAGCTGGCGGACGCATTCGATCATCGCGAGCAGGCCGTACATGCCGGGATGGCAGTAGGACAGGCCGCCGCCATTGGTATTGACGGCGAGCCGGCCGCCCGGCGCGATGCCGCCATCCTGCACGAAGGGGCCGCCCTCGCCCTTGGGGCAAAAGCCGAGATCCTCGAGAAACAGGATCGGCGTGATGGTGAAGGCGTCGTACAGCAGCGCGACATCGACGTCGCTCGGCGCGAGCCCCGCCGCGCCAAAGGCGCGAGGCCCGGAAATCGCGGCGGCCGTCGTGGTGAGGTCGGCCATGCCGGAGATCGAGCCGTGGCCGATCGCCTCGCCGGTGCCGAGCACATGGATCGGCAATTTGCCGCAATCGCGCGCCCGCGCCGCCGAGGTGACGATCATCGCGCCGCCGCCATCCAGCACCAGACAGCAATCGCGCACGGAGAGCGGATCCGAGACCATGCGGGCGCTCAGCACCTGCTCGCGGCTGAGCGGCTCCTTCTCCCAGGCCACCGGATTGAGCAACGCCCATTGCCGCGCCGCGACCGCGACATCGGCGAGCTGCGCGCGGGTGGTGCCGAACTGGTGCATGTGCCGCGCCGCCGCGAAAGCATAGGCGCTGGCCGGCATCATCGGCCGGAACGGCGTCTCGTAAGGATTGACGTCGGTCGGCGAGGCGGCGCTGCGTGACACCGAGCGCTGGGTGCTGCCATAGGCGATCAGCGCCACCTCGCAGAGGCCGAGCTCGATCGCCGCCACCGCATGCGCCAGATGCGACATGAAGGAGGAGCCACCGATCTGGGTGCCGTCGAGGTAGCGCGGATTGAGGCCGAGATATTCCGCCAGCATCATCGGCCCGAAGCGAACCTGGGCCGAGGCCGCGAAGACCGCGTCGATGTCGCCGAGCTTGAGGCCGGAATCGTCGAGCGCGCGCATCGTCGCCTGCGCCATCAGATCGACCGGAGTCATATGCGGGCCGACTACGCCGAGATCGGACTCCGCCACGCCGACGACGGCGGCGCTGCCGCGGGTGATCGCACTCATGATGTGACCTCCGGCGTCAGCACATCGAACACCGGCAGCGGCGCGCCTGCGCCGTCCTGCGCGATGCGGACACGCACCCGCATGCCGATCTTGACCTGCCCCGGATCGACACCCTCGACGCGGCTCATCATGCGAAATCCCTCGTCGATATCGATCAGCGAGACGTTGTAGGCAGGCTCGCCCTTCGGATGGATCGTGGTCGCCGAATACACTGTGCCGAACCCGGCGGAGACCTCCCATCGCAGATCGGTCGCGCCGGAGTGCGGCGCCACCAGGCGGGGAAAGAAGACCGCGCTGCCGTCGGGCGCGCGCTGGAACGCCAGCTGGCCCGCCGCCAACAGCGCGAGGTAGGTCTGCAGCGGCGCAATGGTGGCGGGGTCTGCCATCAGCGTGCCCCCGGCTTGCCGGGCAACAGGCTCAGCATGTGATCGACCATCTGCGGCGCGAGCCCCAGATAATTCGCCGGATCGCAATGATGGCGAATGGCCTCGGCACCCCCCAGCGCATCGACGATAACGGGCTGCTCGATCAGCACCTCGGCCAGGGTCTTCTTCTCGGTCAGGGCGACGCGGCAGGCATCGTAGACGACGTCATGAGCGTGCTGCCGCCCGAGCTTGGGCGCCGCCGCCATCATCACGGCTTCGGCGACGATCAGACCGCCGCTGAGCGCCAGATTGGAGCGCATCCGATCGGTGTCGACGCTCAGGCCACCCAGCATGAACTTGGCCTGCGCCAGCGCGCCGCCGGTGAGGATGAAGCTCTCGGGAATAGCAATCCACTCGACATGCCAGGGGCCTGTGGCACGTTCGAGATCCTGCACCATACCGTCCAGCATCAGCGCGACGTGCTGACGAACCGTCTTGGCGGCGGCGAGCATCAGCTCGGAGGAGATCGGGTTGCGCTTTTGCGGCATGGTCGAGGAGCCGCCGCGCCCCTTGACGAAGGGCTCCGCCACTTCGGCGAATTCCGTCGTCATCAGCAGCATCACGTCGGTGCCTATCTTGCCGAGGCTGCCGGTGACCAGGCCGAGAAACGCCACCACTTCGGCCAATCCGTCGCGCGCCACATGCCAGGTCGCGGAGGGCTGGGCGAGATCGAGCCGCTCGCAGAATGCGGCCTGGACCTTCAATCCGTCGGCGCCGAGCGACGCCAGGGTGCCGGCCGCGCCGGCAAACTGGCCGAGCAGCACGCGCGGCCGCATCTGCTGCAGCCGCTCGATGTGACGCTCGACCATCGACAGCCAGACCGCGACCTTGTAGCCGAAGGTGATCGGCAAGGCCTGCTGCAGATGGGTGCGCCCGGCCATCGGCGTGTCGCGGTGTTTCAGCGCCAGCGCGGCAAGAATGTCGCGCAGCGCGACGAGGTCGGCGCCGACGAGATCGAGCGCGGCGCGCACCTGCAGCACGGTCGCGGTGTCCATGATGTCCTGAGTGGTGGCGCCCCAATGGACGAAGCCGCCGGCCGGCCCTGCTGCCTCGGACAATTGATGCACGATGGCCAGGATCGGATAGCCGGTGATTTCGGTCTGATGCCGGAGCCGATCGAAATCGATCAGCATCGACGCCGCGGCGGCCGCAATGGCCTCGGCGGCCTCGGCGGGGATCACGCCGGCGGCGGCCTCGGCGGCGGCCAGCGCCACTTCGACGTCGAGATAGCGGCGAACCAGGGCTTCGTCGGAAAATACCGAGCGCATCTCGGCGGTGCCGAACATGTCCCGGAAAATAAGCGATTCAGTCACGGTGCTCGGCATCGACGCCCTCTTGTCAGTTCCGCCCAGGTAAAATGGTGCCAAGCACCTATTGGTTCGTACCTATCTCCAAAGAAAGACCTATGTCAATCGTAGGTTCGGACTTATCGGGCTGGAGTCGGCTGCATTTCGAGGTAGACTGCGACTGACAATCTCGTTGCAGGACATCCGATTTGCGAACACGCTGGGCCATCGTCGCGAAACTGCTGGCGCAACGGATCGCCCATGGCGAATATCCGGTCGGCACCGTGATGCCGAACGAGGTGGATCTGGCCGAGCAGATCGGCGTCAGCCGCTCGACGGTGCGCGCGGCGCTCAACGAATTGCAGCAATCCGGCATGATTTCGCGGCGGCGCAATGCCGGCACCCGCGTCGAATCCCTGCATCCGCTGCGCGGGCCCGGCAGCTACAACCAGACGCTGGCGACGATCGAGGACGTCGCCCAATATGGCGCGCAGACCGACCGGCAGATCCAGGAGATCGCCGACGACGTCACCGACGTGACGCTGGCGGCCTTGCTGAATTGCCCACCCGGCCAGGCCTGGCTGCGGGTGTCGAGCCTGCGCTCCTCGCCCAACGCATCAGCGCCGCCGCTGTGCTGGACCGATGTCTATGTGGCGCCGATGTTCGCGCCGATCGTGCGCGAGCGCGTGGCCGACTATCCCGGGCTGATCAGCACGCTGATCGAGGACTTCGCCGGCCACCGCACCGCGGAAATCCGTCAGACCATCACGGCGACCGGCGTGCCGAAGCGGCTCGCCGGGCCGCTCAAGGCCAAGCTCGGCGCCCATGCGCTGGAAATCACCCGCTGCTATCTGGACGCCAAGGACCGGGTCTTCATCGTCAGCCGCAGCATCCATCCCGCCGACCGGTTCTCCTATGACAGCCGCCTGAAGCGGCAGGTCGCGCCGAACGGCGTCTATGCGCCCGGCCCTCCCCCCAAGCGCCTGGCCGGCTGACAACGCCGACCGCAGGGCCGTCTTTTCCCCCTCGCCGCGCCGGATTGGCTCATCTCAGCGCTGACGTCGGCGATCTGCGACGTCACCTGCGCCGGCGGCGGCGCATGAACCGGCGCGCATTGCCTTGGGGCGACGCGGCCCCGGAGCCATGCGCCGCCGGAATTTCGCTGCTTGACAAGGTCGGGGGTTCGATTTCATATTTGAAAGTCGATAGATGCTAATAAAATTTATGGGAGGCGCCGCGCGGCTGCGCGCAAGGCCGCGACCGTTCGGGTGCGGATCGCCCGTTTCGACCTGGTCGCAGCTGCGGCGCAACCAGCAACCTCCACCGCAGGTACAAGCGTCGCGACAGCCGCCCAATTCCGCGGAGCGCGATCCTGCGCCCGCGATCGTCCCGGCATCGAAAAATCCACGATCGGGCTTTGCACGTGGAGCGAGAACACGACATCGGACGCATGCGCCGCCGGACAAGATCGCGGCGTGGACGCTTGCGATCGCAAGGCCCCAACGCAGCCAAAGGAGAGGGAATGTTCGGAAACTACCAGTTGAAACCCAACAGCGGGGTCAATCCACCTTACTCGCCCGCCTATCCGGTGGAGTGGGGCTGCACATTGCGGACGCTGCAGATCATCACGCGGGTCGACCAGAAAAAGATCGCCGAGCTGCTCGCCGACAGCCCGTTCGAACTGGTCAACGACCGGGTGGCGTTCCAGTTCATGCTGTCACCGGGACACTCGCTGGCGGTCCACGCCGGACAGATGTTCGACCTGATGGTGACGGTGCCGGTTCGCTACGAAGGCCTGTTCACCCACACCCACATCTACATGTATTGCAGCGATCCGATGGGCATCTGCGCGGGCCGCGAGGTGTTCGGCTATACGAAAAAGGATGCGAACTACGCCTTCGAGGAGGCGCCCGATCACACCATCGTCGGGCGGGTGACGCGCCGCGGGATCGCGCTGGCCGACTTCAGCTTCGTGCCCGACGCGGCGGCGCCGAGCGTCGCTCTGGTGGATGGGGAGGAACAGCCGGCCGGCGAGATCCACGTCCGGCGACTGCCGCACCCGGAGCGTCTGGCCACCGCCTATGCCGATGTGGTCTACCGCCGCACCCCGCTCGAATATTCAAAGCCGCTGGCGGGCCGCGCCCAGATGACGCTGCACGCGTCCGAATTCGATCCGCTGGCCGCGCTCGATCCCGAGATCATCGGTGCGCACTTCATGTATTCCGGCGTCTATGGCGGCGGATTCGAAGTCGAGGACCGGCGACTCATCAAGCGGCTCGACGTCTGACCTGCAACCGACCGCAGGCGGGCGACGCAATCAGTGGCATCAGACCACGACAATGGGAGAAACGAACATGCTGAACTGGAAGACAACGCATCGGGCGTGGCTACTCGGCGGCTTGGGCTGCCTGATGCTGGCCCTCGGCGGCAACGCCGCCGCCGAGCAACCGCCGTTGAAGCTCGGCGTCCTCACCGACATGTCCAGCCTCTATGCCGATGTCACCGGCCCCGGATCGGTGGTCGCCGCGAAGATGGCGGTCGAGGACTTCCTGGCGGGCCCACATCGGATGACGCGCCCGATCGAGGTCATCAGCGCCGACCATCTCAACAAGCCGGACGTCGCCGCCGGCATCGCGCGCGAATGGATCGACCGCGACGGCGTCGATGCGATCATCGATGCGCCGAATTCGTCGGTCGCGCTGGCGGTTCGCAACATCGTGCAGACCAAGAACCGGGCACTGCTCGTCACCGGCGCCTCGTCGTCGGACCTCACCGGCAAGGCCTGTTCGCCCAATCTCGTCCATTGGACCTACGACACTTATGCGCTCGCCACCGGCGTTGCCCGGGCGGTCGTCGAATCCGGCGGCAAAACCTGGTTCACCGTGACGGTCGACTACGCCTTCGGCCACGCCATGGAGCAGGACATCAAGAACGCGCTGAAGAAGAGCGGAGGAACGGTGGTCGGCGGCGTTCGCACGCCGATCAATTCCCAGGACTTCTCCTCCTTCCTGCTGCAGGCGCAAGCCTCGAAGGCTCAGGTTGTCGGGTTGATCAATGCCGGGGGCGACACCATCAACTCGATCAAGCAATCCGCGGAATTCGGGATCGGCGCCGGCGGCCAGCGCGTCGTGGCGACCGTGCTCTATCTCAGCGACGTGCATTCGCTCGGCCTTGCGATCGCCCAGGGACTGCAATTCACCGAATCGTTCTACTGGGATTTGAACGACGGCACCCGCGCATGGAGCAAGCGATTCGCGCCGCGCAACAGCGATCGCTATCCGACCGCGCTCCAGGCCGGCGTCTATAGCGCCACGCTGCACTATCTGCGCGCGGTGGACGCGCTCGGCAGTTCGGCCGACGGCAAGGCGGTCATCGCCAAGATGAAGGAATTGCCCACCGACGATCCGCTATTTGGCAAGGGGACGATTCGCAGCGACGGCCGCAAGCTTCACAACATGTATCTGTTCGAGGTCAAGAAGCCGTCGGAATCGAAGTACCCGTGGGATTACTACAAGGTGATCAAGACCATTCCGCCCGACGAGGCGTGGCGGCCGCTCGACGAGGGTGGCTGCGACTTCTCGAAATCATGAGCAAAACCTCCCGCAACGAGGCCGTCGCCCTGGTCACGGGCGGCGGCGGCGACATCGGCCGGTCGATCGCGCTGAAACTCGCGGCAGACTGGGCCGGCGTTGCGATCGTCGATACCGACGAGGTCAATGGCGCCGAGACGACCCGGCGCCTGATCGAGCGCGGGTGCCGCTCGATCTTCATTCGTGCCGACGTCTCCGATCCGGCCGAGGCCGCGGCCTATGTCGACCAGGTCGAGCGCAGGCTCGGGCCGATCGGCGCGTTTGCCAACAATGCCGGCATCGAGGGCGTGGTGGCGCCGATTCAGGACTATCCCGACGCGACGTTCGATCGCCTGCTTGAAGTCAACGTCAAGGGCGTCTTTCTCGGCCTGAAGCACGTGATCGCCAGAATGATGCCGCGCCGCGAAGGCGCCATCGTCAACACCGCGTCGACCTCGGCGATCCGCGGGCGCACCGGACTCGCCGGATATGTCGCCAGCAAACATGCCGTGCTCGGCCTGACGCGGGTCGCCGCCCTGGACGTCGCGGGCACCGCGATCCGCATCAACGCGGTGCTCCCCGGGCCGATCGAGTCGCGGATGCTGCAGGCGCTCGACGGTCAGACGACGAACGGCTTTGGCCGCAGCGGCACCGCGCCTTGCGGCTCGCCGGACAGCGTTGCCGATGTCGTCGCGTTCCTGCTCTCGCCGGCCGCGCGTCACGTCAACGGCGCGGCATGGACCGTCGACGCCGGCAGCACCGTGGCGTGAACTGCCGCGGCCGCCGGCTGTTCGGCGGCGCGGCCTTGCGACGAGACTCCGCGGCGCGGAAGATTGATCCGCACCGGCGGACCCATTAGAACGCCCGCATGGCTGGAAAAGATCCGACGGTGCGACCAGGCGCTCCCGCGCTGGAGAAGGGACTCGATCTGATCGAGGCGCTCGCCGCCGAATCCCGTGGTTTGAACCAGAAGCAGATCGCCGAGCGCGTGGGCCGCTCGGTCGGCGAAATCTTTCGGATGCTGAGCGTTCTCGAGGAGCGCGGCTATGTACTGCGCGATCCGATCACGGCCGAATACACCCTGACGCTGCAATTGTTCAGGATCGCCGCACAGTTTCCGCCAACCAAGCGCCTGCAACAGGCGGCCCTCCCGGCGATGGAAAAACTGACCTCGCAGACCGGGCTGTCGTGCCATCTGGCCGTGCTGAGCAGCCACCAGTTCATGGTCATCGCGCAGATGGATCCGGAGTGGCAGATGGGCTGGTCGGTGCGGCTGGGGGCGACCTTTCCGATGACCCAGGACTATGCATCGGCCAAGGTTCTGGCGGCCTTCCAGCTGGAGGACCGTCGCAGGGAATTGGCGGAGGCGATCGCCAGGCATGACCGCGCCTCGCTCAAAACCGTGTTGGCCGGACTGGCGAAGGTGGTGGCGAGCGGCGGCGATTTCCCGCAGGAGAGCCACGCGCCCCGGCTGCGCGCCTTCAGCTGCCCCGTCCTCGAATCCTCCGGACGCGCCGTCGCGGCCCTGACCATCCCGCTGCTCCGCCAGGAGAAGATCCAGCCCCGGGAAACCGAAAGCATCAAGATGCACCTGCTGGTGGCCGCCAGACAGATCTCCGAAAAGATCGGCGGAAGCCTCGCTTGAGCCGCTCACGCTTTGAGGGTTTGAATACAGACCCTAGCCGTCCAGGGCCTCGCTCAGGCTGAGGCGCTCAATCGCCGCCAGGTCATGAATCGTGACGGACGTGTACTTCGTCGTCGCAATTCCATCCTCCTCGAGGCCTTTGAACAAACGATTGATGGTTTGGCGGCCGACGCCGATCATCACCGCCAGATCCTCCTGGGACAGGCGCAGATCGATGACCAATCCCTTCTTGGTCCGACGGCCGTGACACTCCGCAAGCCGCCACAATTCCTGCGCGAGGCGGTGAAGCGGGCGGCGATTGCGGGGGATGACCAGGTTCTGGATCGAAACCCGCAAATGCCCGCAGATCATTCGGACAAAGGCCGAATAGTTCTCGGTGCTTTCGCCGATGAGCGCATCGAACCGCTCCTGGCTCAGGTGAAACAGGACGGTCTTGCCGACGGCGAATGCGTCGTAGCCATAGGCGCGGCCGTCAAGCGCGGAGGTTGTGCCGATCCAGGACCCCGGCGAGCTGACCAGGAGGAAGGACGGATCTCCAGACAGCGAGAAGCTGGTCATGCGCACCTGGCCGGAGATCAGGGCAAGCAATCCGTCCGGACTGTCGGTCGCCGAGAAAATCAGGGAATCTTGGACGTTTCGCACACGGCCGAGGCGGAGAATGTTGTCGGCCAGCGACGGTGCAAGGCCGGCAAACCATTTGTTCTTGCGCAGATCGGCCCGGAGGATCGCTTTGTTCATTGGTCGCCACACGAAAAGGAGCGCTGATTGGGCAACAGGCCGCCGCTCGTCCTCTTTGCGGTTCGCGCGGTCGCCGAACCCGCGGTCCTGCCCGCTCGACCCTCCCCGGATACCTCGCAAATCTGCGGCGAAATGTCTATCCCTGGCGGCGCGGAGGCAAGGAGGCGGCGCCAGGATGATCCCGGCCGCGCCCGGCCGCTCTCCAGCCGCTCCGGCCCGCGCCGCGCTCAGCGGCCGCGCGACGACGAATTGCGCAATGTGATCAGCAACAGAGTGCCGGACAGCAGATACAACGCGACGACCAGCAAATTGCTGTAGATGTGATTGCCGGTTGTCGCGGTGATGAAGCCGGTGACCGGCGGCGCGACCGCTGGTCCGAGATTAGCGAGCCCCGCGATGAAGGCAATTCCCCCGGCCATGCTCGCCTTCGACAGATACTCGGTGCAGATCGTGACAAACAGCGGAACGGCGGAGATGAATCCGGCGCCTGCGATCGTGAGGCCCAGCACGGCCAACACGATGTTGCCCTGCGCGAAAGTCATGACGAGCATCCCCAGAGCGGCCACGGCAACACACGAGGCATAGTGCCACCGTCGCTCGCGATGCTTGTCGGAATGCCGGCCAACCACGATCATGCCGATCAGGCCTGCGATCTGCGGCAAGGTCGACAGCAATCCGACGTGAAACAAATCGGAAATACCCCAACTCTTGATCATCGACGGGATCGAGAACACCATCGTGTAGTTCGATCCAATCAGCAGAATGTCGACCAGCACCAGGGCGTAGATCTTGGGATCCGATGCCATTTGCCAGAACCCGCTATGCGAAGAGGTCTCGACCGCGGGAGGATCTTGCTCGAGCTGAACCAGAAGTGCGGACTTCTCTCCGGCTGTCAGCCAGGACACATCCTTCGGCTTGTCCTGAAGGTAGAAATAGGCGGCGATGCCCAGAAGCGAGGCCGGCACGCCCTGGGAAATGAAAAGCCATTGCCATCCATGCAGCCCTCCGAAGCCGTCGAGATACTTCAGCGTCGCCCCGCAGATCGGCCCGGCCAGAAGCGGAGCGATCGCCGTCGCTGACATGAAAGTGGCCAGCACCTGGCCGCGCCTCATCGGCGGATACCAATAGGTCAGATAGAGAAGCACGCCAGGAAGAAAGCCGGCCTCAAAGACGCCGAGCAGGACCCGCGCGACGTAGAATTGAGCGGGCGTCTGGACCAGCGCCATCGCGGCGGACACGATGCCCCAGGCAAACATGATCCTCAGCATCGTCTTGCGGACGCCGATCCGGTCCAGCAGGAGATTGCTGGGGACCTCGAACAACATGTAGCCGATGAAGAAAATGCCGGCGCCGATGCCATAGGTGGCGTCGCTGAACGGCAGCGTCTGCTTCATTTGAAGCTTGGCAAATCCGATATTGATGCGATCGAGAAAGGCGACGACGTAGCACAGCATCAGGAACGGCAGCAGACGCCAGCTGATCTTCGCAAACAGCCGGGCCGTACTGTCTCGTTCCTGGCCTGAAGCCGCGGCCAGACCATTGGTTGCCTCGGTTGCCGTCATCTCATCCCCCCATCCCGACGACGCCCTCGCGGCCAGCGGCGCCGATTCGTTCGCTTGTTGTTGGTCGATCCTTCCGCACAGGTCGGATCTTTCGGCGCGACGCTAGGTTTTTTTTGTGCGGCAATTGTCGCTCTTGCGACAAAGTCGCTCATCAATTGCGGTTGACGTTGGGTTGGGAGAGAGCGCGCGTCGAAGGAACTGGCCGAGGACGCGTTCAAGAAATGGCCGCACGCACCAGAAACTGAACGGCCCGGCGAGAGGCTGCGCCGCGATCAGAGGCCCGAACGCTTCTCGTCCGCGACGCGCGATTGGCGCATCTGAAATCCAGCGCATGCAAAGGCGGTTCAGCGTATGAAAGACGAAATCCATTCCTTGTCGGCCGAGCGGCTCTTCTGCGTTAAGGGGCTTGTCACCATCGTCACTGGCGCTGCGAGCGGGCTCGGCCTGACCATCGCCGAGACGATGGCGGCCAACGGGGCCGACCTGATTCTCGTCGACCGAAACGAGAAGGAGATGAAGAGGGTCAGCGAGGAGGTCATTCCCGGGGCCGAGACCGCGGTGGTTGATATCGCGGATCCCGCCGCTATTCGCCGGCTGGTGGATGGCGTCGTCCAGCGCAAGGGCCGGCTCGACGTCGTGTTCGCGAATGCCGGAATAAGCGCCGGGGCCGGATTTCTCCGGCCCAACGGCCAGATCGAAAACATCGATCTGGCCGCATGGAACGAGGTTATCGCGACGAACCAGACCGGTGCATTCGCGACCATGCAGGCCGCCGCGCGACACATGAAGGCGCAGCGCCACGGTCGGATCGTGGTCACCGCATCCGTGGGAGGATTACGCGGAGCGTCGGCCGTCGGATATGCATATGCGGCTTCGAAGGCCGCGGTGGTGAACCTTGTGAGGCAGACCGCTCTCGAAATGGCGCCGTTCGACGTTCAGGGCAACGCGATCGCACCCGGCTTCTTCAGGACGGCGCTCGGCACCGGCCGCCTGCTGGACGAGGCCGCGTCGAAGCCGCTCGAAGCGATCGTCCCGATGGGTCGGATTGCGATGCCGCGCGAGATTGCCGGCGTCAGCCTTCTGCTGGCCTCCGCGGCCTCCAGTTATATCACCGGATCGGTGTTCACCGTGGACGGCGGGGTCACCGCGGCATGAAGCAATTCACCGGAAAGGTCGCCGTTGTGACCGGGGCGGCGAGTGGCATCGGTCGCGAATTGGCTGTTGCCTGTGCCAGGCGTGGCATGAAGCTCGTTCTCGCCGACGTCGATGTCGACGGGTTGTCGGCCACCAAGGATCTGATGCCCGGCGATGTCGCGGTGCGCACGACGCATTGCGACGTGTCCAGCTTCGAGGCCGTTCAGAGCCTCGCCGATCTGGCCTTTGGCGAGTTCGGCAGCGTCCACCTGCTCTTCAACAACGCCGGCGTCGCGGTGCTGGGCCCGGTCTGGTCCGCCACCCCCGAAGACTGGAAATGGGTGCTAGGCGTCAATCTCCTGGGCGTCGCCCACGGCATTCGAAGCTTCGTGCCGCGGATGATCGCGGCGGGCGAGGACGGCCATATCGTCAACACCTCCTCGGCGGCGGGATTGGGCTCTGTCGCGGGATCCGGCGTTTACTGCGCGAGCAAGCACGCCGTGGTGGCTTTGTCCGAGTGTCTCTTGAAGGACCTGGCGGCGGCCGGCTCGCGACTGAAGGTCAACGTATTATGTCCGGCGCTGGTCAAGACCGCCATCGCCGATTCCGACAGGCATCGCCCCGCACATCTGGCCGCCACGAACCCGGACACCGCAGCGTTCGATCGGCGCGTCAGAGCCGGGATGGAAGCCGCCAATGTCAGCGCCGCCGACATCGCCAGCATAACGATGCAGGCTATTTACGACGATGAATTCTACATCCTTCCGCACCCGGAGATCCGGCTGCGCTTGGAGGAGCGGCTTCACGCGATCATCGGTGATGATCAGCACCACGAGCCCGACGACCTCATGATGAAAACGGAGCGAACATGAGCAATTCCGACAATGACCTTGACCTGCGGACCAGGATCGAGGCGCTCGAGCGGCGTCTGGCCGAACATGACGATCGGGAAGCGATACGAACGCTGCGTTGCACCTACCACGAATACGTCAATCAGGACCGGGTGACTGAATTGGCCGATCTGTTCTCGGAGAATGCCACCGTTTCCTATGGCGGCCGCCCCTTTGTCACCGGCCGGGAGGAAATACGAAGCTTCTTCATCAATTTCCCGATCAAATGGGCGCGTCAGTTCATTCACGCGCATGTCGTCGCAATCGACGGCGACCGCGGCACGGGCTACAGCCATCTCGACGGGCGTCCCGTCCGCGACGGCAAGAGCCTGATGGTCGGCGGCCGCTTCGACGATGAATATGTCAGGGAGAACGGCCGTTGGCTGTTTTCAAAGGTCGTCTTGACCACCTGGTACATCGTCCCGGTCGAACCGGGCTGGGAAGCCGCGGCGACTGCCAAGCCCACGCAGGGGTGAATTGTCGGGCTCGGGGCCTGGCACTTGCCTCAACGGGCCATCGATGTCGTCGGTGTGCTGTCGGTGTGCTTTGGAAACGCGACTGGTCGGCGTCCGATTCGATCGGAAAGGCGCAGACCAGCGCGATGATTAGCAGCTCGGCAATTGCAGATCGCCGGCACGCCGTTGAGCATCAAATTCCCGGGCTGCCGCCAGATGTGAACTGAAGCCGCGCTGATAGCGGCTGTTGGCGACGGCGCCAGATTTGAGAGCTTTCGACAACCATAAGCGGTTGATAGTGCTGGCGCGCCCGAAGAGATTCGAACTCCTGACCCCTAGATTCGTAGTCTAGTGCTCTATCCAGCTGAGCTACGGGCGCGTTTGGCGTGGCGTCGCGGGAAGGACCCGCGAAAGCCGCTTGCGTTGCGCGACGACCAAGCCGCGAAAGCGCGCCATAGCTAGCGGCTCCGCTTCGGCTTGGCAAGCGTCGCTTTGCGTTTCGACCCGACCTATGCCCGGGCCCGCTCGGCACGCAGGCTGTGCAGGTCGACCGGACGGTCGGGGATCGAGAAGCGGAACGTCGCCCCCAGCGTGCCATCCACCAGATTAATGTCGCCGCCATGGGCACGAACCAGCTCGGCGGCGATCGCCAGACCGAGGCCGGTGCCGCCGGCCCGGACCGAGCCGTGGAACGCCTCGAACAGATGGTCGCGGGCCTTTTGCGGAACCCCGGGGCCGGTGTCGGAGACCTCGATGACCGTGACCGAGCCCTCGCGACGTCCGGTGATTCGGATCTGCTGCGGGGCGGCCTCGCCGCGCGGATGGTTTTCCAGCGCCTGCGCGGCGTTGCGCACCAGATTGAGCAGCACGCGAAACAGCTGGTCGGGGTCGGCGTCGATGGTCAGGCCGCGCTCGATCGAGGAGATCCAGGTGATCGAGGCGTCGGCCGCCAGCCCCGCGGTCTCGCGCACCTCATTGACCACCGGCTCGATCAACAGCATCCGCCGATCCGGGGCGGCCTCCTGGGCGCGGCCATAGGACAGCGTCGACTGGCAGAACGCGATCGCGCGCTCCAGCGAGCGCATCAATTTCGGCGCGAACCGCTGCACCCTTGGATCCGGCACGCTGGACAGCTGGTCCGACAGCAATTGCGACGAGGCCAAAAGATTGCGCAGATCGTGATTGATCTTCGACACCGCCAGCCCGAGCGCTGCGAGCCGGCTCTTCTGATGCAGCATCGACACCAGATCGCGCTGCATGTCGGACAATTCGTGCTCGGCGAGCCCGATCTCGTCACCGCGCGGCCCGGGCACCATAATACCCGCCGGGCTTTCCGGATTCTTGCGGAAATTGACCATATTGGCGGTCAGGCGGCGCATCGGGCGGACGAACAAAAAGTGCAGCGCCAGATAGATCAGCGCCGTGGTCAGGCTGGTGATGGTCAGCGACACCAGCAGCAGATTGCTGGAAAACCGGTACATCGCCTGACGCAGCGGCAATTCGTCGATCACGACCTCGATGAACTGGCCGCCGCCTTCGGCCGGCCCGATCACCCTGATCGTCTGGTTGCCGCTCTCCAGCATGACCACGAAAGAATCCACGATCGCCGACCAGGGCGTCACGTCGCGCATGTCGACATGGTGGTCGATGGTCGACGGCAGATTGGCGCTGGCCAGCAGCCGGCGCTGCTTGCCCATCTTGATGGCCACCGCGCGCGCGTCGATGCTGGTCAGAATCTGTCGCGCCAGCGAATCCGGCACCAGCCCGGTGGGCGAGGCGTCCAGCACCAGCGCCGCGGTATTGGCCGCAGCCAGTCGGTCATTCAGCCGGTTGATCCGGAAATTGGCGATCGAGGGCACGTAAATCAGGATTTCGGCGATCAGCACCAACGGAATCGTCAGCAGCAGGAGCTTGCCGGACAGACCGATCCGCGGCTCCGGTCGCGTTCGCGCCGGCTTTGCCTGGTGCTGTTGCTCGGCTGCTGCCACGTCGTCGCTGCCCTGTCTCACCACTCGCGCGCAGATTGCTCGCTCAGAATGCGCCCTAGCACGGGAACCGTCAAATTACCGTTTCCTCATCTGCGCCCGCCGCGCCGTGAGAGCCGCCCGCAATCGGCATTCTGCGCCGCGAATGCGCCGTTTTGCGGTTGCACAAATGCGGTGTCGGCCATGATTGACGAAAACAGGTCGCTCCCGTATAAGCCGCGCCAACTGTCCGCGATGGCCCGGTTCGACCGGGGCGGTTCATTTTTGAGCCGTGAATGGCTCAAATGTGAGTCAGCATCGGCGGACTTACCTCATTTATCGGCGAACTTGCCCGGTTTTATCGGCGAACTTGCCCGGTCAGCGGAGAACGGCCCGTGAAGCGGACTTATCAACCCAGCAAACTGGTGCGCAAGCGCCGCCACGGTTTTCGCGCCCGTCTTGCGACGGTCGGTGGCCGTAAGGTCTTGGCGGCACGTCGCGCCCGCGGTCGCAAGCGTCTGAGCGCCTGAACGGGCCTCACCGAGATCTCCTCATGGATCGGTTAAGGCAGCGGGCGGACTTTATCGCCGTTGCCAAAGGGCTGCGGATGAGCGCTCCTGCCTTCGTGGTCCAGGGCCGGTGCCGCGACGATGACGGCCCGGTCCGGGTCGGCTTCACCGTGACCAAAAAAGTCGGCAACGCTCCCGAGCGCAACCGCATTCGCCGCCGGCTTCGCGCGTTGGTGGAGCACGTCGATGGCGTATCCATGCGACCCCATAGCGATTATGTGCTAGTCGGCCGTCGTGCGGCGCTGAGCCGCGACTTTGATATCATGCTCGACGATCTCCGTTCCGCCCTCGGCCGCATCGCGCGGCGGGCGCCAAATCCGAACTGAATGACGAGACCTGACCGATGACCGATAATCGCAACACCATTCTCGCTGTCATCCTGTCGGGCCTTGTCCTGCTCGGCTGGCAATATTTCTTCAATATTCCGCAGATGGAAAAGCAGCGCGCCGCCAAGCAGGCGCAGATCCAGTCGACGACGCCGGCGCCGCAGTCCGGCGCCGCGCCGGCCGCAACACCCGACCAGCTGCAATCCGGCACGGCATCCCCGCCAGCGAACGCCATCGCCCCCGCCGAGCCGGCCTCCGCTGCCCCGGTCGTGAGCCGCGAACAGATGCTGGCCGCCGGCCCGCGCATCAAGATCGAGACTCCGACTGTCAGCGGCAGCATCGCGCTGAAGGGCGCGCGGATCGACGATGTCTCGCTGGTCAAGTTCCGCGAGACCGTGGATCCGACCTCGCCGGCGATCGAATTGTTCTCGCCGTCCGGCACCGCGAACCCGTATTACGCCGAATTCGGCTGGGTCGCGGCGAGCGGCGCGGCAACCAAGGTTCCGGACCAGAACACGGTCTGGCAGCAGGAAGGCTCTGGCAGCCTGACGCCGTCGCATCCGGTGACACTGAAATATGACAATGGCGAGGGTCTGACCTTCCGCCGCACCATTTCGGTCGACGAGCGCTATCTGTTCAGCGTCAAGGACGACGTCACCAATCTCGGCACCGCGCCGGTGACGCTGTATCCGTTCGCTCTGATCTCCCGCCACGGCACGCCGCATACCGCCGGCTATTACATCCTTCACGAGGGCCTGCTCGGCTATCTCGGCGACCAGGGCCTGCAGGAATTCCCCTACAAGAAGATCGACGAGGCCAAGTCGGTGAGCTTCAAGGTCACCAATGGCTGGCTCGGCATCACCGACAAATACTGGGCTTCGGCGCTGCTGCCGGACAATAGCGCGCAGCTGCAGGCGCGATTCTCGTCGAACCTGGCCGGCGCCGTCCACACCTACCAGGCCGATTATCTGCAGGATCCGCAGACCGTCGCGATCGGCGGTACCGGCTCGGCCAATGCGCGGCTGTTCGCCGGCGCCAAGGAAGCCCGCGTCGTCGGCATCAATTTCCCCTTTGCCGGCCTCGGCGGCTACAACCAGCAACTCGGCCTCAACCATTTCGACCTGCTGATCGACTGGGGCTGGTTCTACTTCATCACCAAGCCGATGTTCCTGGCACTCGACTTCTTCTACCATCTGGTCGGCAATTTCGGCGTCGCCATCCTGCTGGTGACGGTGATCGTCAAGCTGCTGTTCCTGCCGCTGGCCAACAAGTCCTACGCCTCGATGGCGAAGATGAAGGCGATCCAGCCGCAATTGGCCGCGTTGAAGGAACGCAATCCGGACGACAAGGCCAAGCAGCAGCAGGAGATGATGGAGATCTACAAGAAGGAGAAGATCAACCCGGTCGCCGGCTGTCTGCCGGTGCTGCTGCAGATCCCGGTGTTCTTCTCGCTCTACAAGGTCCTGTTCGTCACCATCGAAATGCGCCACGCGCCGTTCTTCGGCTGGATCCAGGATCTGTCCGCGCACGACCCGACCAATCTGTTCAACCTGTTCGGTCTGCTGCCGTTCGACCCCACCCTGGTTCCGGTGCTCGGCCATTATCTGGCGCTCGGCGCCTGGCCGCTGGTGATGGGCGTCACCATGTGGGTGCAGATGCAGCTCAACCCGGCGCCGCCGGATCCGACCCAGAAGATGATCTTCGCCTGGATGCCGGTGATCTTCACCTTCATGCTGGCGTCGTTCCCGGCCGGTCTGGTGATCTATTGGGCCTGGAACAACACCCTGTCGGTGCTGCAGCAGGGCTTCATCATGCGGCGCAACGGCGTGAAGGTCGAACTGTTCGACAATCTGAAATCGACCTTTAGGGGTTCGAAAAAAACGACGTAGCTCCGCTTCGACAATCGCGCCCTGGTCATTCCGGGGCGCGAGCACTTGCGAGCGAGCCCGGAATCTTGCGACGCGCACCTTGGGCGAGATTCCGGGTTCGCTCGCAGCTTCGCTGTTCGCGCCCCGGAATGACGGACGGCGGGAGGCAGGACAATTCCCGCCTTATCGCTCATCACCAATTGAAAGCGCTCGCATGAATGCCGACCTAGATGCGAAGCTGATCGAACGGGGGCGCAAGATCTTTGCCGGCGACTGGCAATTCATCTGGGCCTCGCCCTCGATCGAGACCCTGCCGCCGATGGCCGGCATGGAGGTGGCGTTCGCCGGCCGCTCCAATGTCGGCAAGTCGAGCCTGATCAACGCTTTGACCGGCCGCAACGCGCTGGCGCGGACCTCGCATACGCCGGGCCGCACCCAGGAGCTGATCTTCTTCGAGGGCCCGCAGGACGCCGGCTTCCGGCTGGTCGACATGCCGGGCTATGGCTACGCCTCGGCGCCGAAGGCCAAGGTGAAATCCTGGACCTCGCTGATTCACAATTTTCTGCAGGGCCGCAGCTCGCTGGCGCGGGTCTATCTGCTGATCGATTCCCGCCACGGCCTCAAGGATGTCGATCTCGACATCCTGAAGACGCTGGACATGGCCGCGGTCAGCTACCAGGTGGTGCTGACCAAGGCCGACCAGGTCAAGCCCGCCGAACTTCAGGAGCGCGTCGAAGCGACGCTGGCGGCGCTGAAAACCCATCCGGCGGCGTTTCCCGAATTGCTGCTGACCTCCTCGCGCACCGGCGCCGGGATGGCGGAATTGCGCGCCGCGATGATCCGGCTGCTCGACGAGCGCGCCTGATGGACCGGGTGTTTCGCGCTCTGGTGGTGCTGGCCGGCTTGTTCGGCGCCGCCGGCGTGGCGCTGGCCGCCGCGTCCGCGCATCTGCCGGACGCCGCGCGGCTCGGCTCGGCTTCGACCATGCTGCTGTTTCACGCCTGCGCGATTGCCGCCGCGGTGCTGCTGTGCGAGCGCGGCGTGACGCGGCGAATTCCCGGCCTGGCGGCGGCGTTCGGCTTCGCGGCCGGAACTGCTTTATTCGCCGGCGATCTCAGCCTGCGGCAATTCGCCGGCCACAGCCTGTTTCCGATGGCGGCGCCGACCGGTGGCACCCTCCTGATCGCCAGCTGGCTGATGCTGGCGGTCGCGGCGCTATGGCCCCGAACGCCGCGCCACTAGGATCGCCGGCTGCGAAATGCTAGCGCTGTGCCCGCTTGAAATGGCCCACCGAATCGCGAGACCCGCCTCATGACCGACGCGCCCTATGTCATCAGCCCGCTCGATCAGGCCCGCATCCTGTCCGAGGCGTTGCCGCATATGCAGCGCTACGACGAGGAAACCATCGTCATCAAATATGGCGGCCATGCCATGGGCGACGAGGCCACCGCCAAGGCATTCGCCCGCGATATCGTGCTGATGGAGCAGACCGCGGTCAATCCTGTGGTGGTGCATGGCGGCGGACCGCAGATCGCCCAGATGCTGAAACGCCTCGGCATCAAATCGGAATTCGCCGCCGGCCTGCGCATCACCGACGCCGCCACCATCGAAATCGTCGAGATGGTGCTGGCCGGTTCGATCAACAAGCAGCTGGTCGGCTATATCAACGAGGCCGGCGGCAAGGCGGTCGGGTTGTGCGGCAAGGACGGCAACATGGTCAGCGCCGTCAAGGCGACGCGCACCATGGTCGACCCGGATTCGCGGATCGAACAGGTCGTCGATCTCGGCTTTGTCGGCGAGCCGGAGCGGGTCGATTTGACCCTGCTCAACCAGCTGATCGGCCACGAACTGATTCCGGTGCTGGCGCCGCTGGCGACCTCGGCGACCGGCCAGACCTTCAATGTCAACGCCGACACCTTCGCGGGTGCGGTGGCCGGCGCGCTGAAGGCCAAGCGGCTGCTGCTCTTGACCGACGTGCCGGGCGTGCTCGACAAGTCGAAGAAGCTGATCCCCGAGCTGTCGATCAAGGACGCGCGAAAACTGATCGCCGACGGCACCATTTCGGGCGGCATGATCCCCAAGGTCGAGACCTGCATCTATTCGCTGGAACAGGGCGTCGAAGGCGTCGTCATCATCGACGGCAAGATCCCGCACGCGGTGCTGCTCGAATTGTTCACCAACCAGGGCACCGGCACGCTGATCTACAAGTGATGAGGGGCGGAGAACGCGCAAAACCCGCGCTTCGGCGTCATTGCGAGCGAAGCGAAGCAATCCAGGGCGCCGAGCACGGAGCCCCTGGATTGCTTCGTCGCTTCGCTCCTCGCAATGACGGGGGTGGACCGTGGGTGCGATGATGGCGGCTTGGCCGCGACTCGGCGCAGCGCTGCTGACGCTGACGCTTGCCGCCGCCCCCGCCCGTGCCGACCTCAAGCTGTGCAATCGCATGAGCTATGTGGTCGAGGTCGCGATCGGAATCGACGTCAAGGCCACCACCGCGACCCGCGGCTGGTTCCGGCTCGATCCGGCGCAATGCCGCGTTGTGGTGCAGGGCACGCTCGGCGCCGACCGGCTGCTGCTGCATGCCCGCTCGCTCGGCGTCTATGGCGCCTCGCCGGTGCCGCAGAACGGCACCGACCGGCTTTGCGTCGCCGAGGGCAATTTCGTGATCGCCGCCGCGCGGCAGTGCCGCGGCACCCAGGCGCTGGCGCCGTTCACCGAGGTTCGGCCGACCGAGAACGAAGACGGCGACCAGGTGGCCTATCTGGCCGAGGCCGGCGAATATGACGACGAACAGGCCAAGCTCGCCGGCATCCAGCGGCTATTGGTGATCGCCGGTTACGACGCCGCCCCGATCGACGGCGTCGACGGGCCGAAGACGCAGGCGGCCCTGGCGGCATTCCTCAAAAGCAGCGGGCTTTCGCCGGAGATCGTGCAGAGCCCCGATCTGTTCGCGGCGATGATCAAGGCGGTGCAGGCGCCGTCGCCGAGCGGGCTGACCTGGTGCAACGACACGCCGTACAAGATCATGGCGGCGGTCGCCAGCGACGACGGCAAGACCGTGGTCAGCCGCGGCTGGTACGGGATCGCGCCTGGCGCCTGCCTGCATCCCGACGTGACCGGCCAGCCGAAACGCGTCTTCAGCTTCGCCGAGGCGGTCGACGACAAGGCCCGCGCGCTCGAGATCAGGGGCAAGCCGCTGAACTGGGGCGGCACCACCATGCTGTGCACCCGCCAGAGCAAATTCGAGATCAACGAGCAGGACGATTGCGCCGCGCGCGGCCTGACCGCCACCGGCTTCGCCCCGGTCGACCTGTCCGGCGGCGGCAACACGCTGCGCTTTAAATCGCCATGATCTTGACAGAGTGCCTAGTCGCCGTCCCTCGCACTGCGCGCCCCCTCTCCCATGGGAAGAGGTGAAGAAAGAACCATGACAATTAAAACCAGACAGGCCCGCGGCTTCGATCATGTCGACACCTGGGTGTTCGACCTCGACAACACGCTGTACCCGCATCACGTCAATCTGTGGCAGCAGGTCGATCTGCGGATCGGCGAGTTCATCGGCAATTTCCTGAAGATTCCGCCCGCCGAGGCGCGCCTGATTCAGAAGGATTATTACAAGCGCTACGGCACCAGCATGCGCGGCATGATGACCGAGCACGGCGTCCGTGCCGACGATTTTCTGGCCTATGTCCATCAGATCGATCACTCGCCGCTGCAGCCCAACCCGGCAATGGGCGTGGCGATCGCCGCGCTGCCCGGCCGCAAGCTGATCCTCACCAACGGCTCGGCCGATCACGCCGGCAAGGTGCTGGCGCGGCTCGGCATCGTCGAACAATTCGAGGCGGTGTTCGACATCGTCGCCGCCGAGCTGGAGCCGAAGCCGGCGCCGCAGACCTATCAGCGCTTTCTCACGCTGCACGGCGTCGATCCCCAGAAGGCCGCGATGTTCGAGGACCTCGCCCGCAATCTCAGCGTGCCATATGAGCTCGGCATGACCACGGTGCTGGTGGTGCCCGATGGCAGCGAGGAGGTAGTGCGCGAGGACTGGGAGCTGGAAGGCCGCGACGCCGCCCATGTCGATCATGTCACCGACGATCTGACCGGTTTTCTGGCGGCATTGAATACAAGCCGATAGCGTGTCCCGGGCGCGATGCGGCACGCAGTGCCGCTTCGCAGAACCGGGATCCCGGTTTAGACGCCGGACACCGGGGCCCCGGATCAGCAGCGCACCACGCCGCCAAGAGCGGCGCGCTGCGCAGCATCCGGGGCACGCACGCGTCTTTGAGAGGCACTGCTTGACTCTCCCCGGCCAAATCCCGACAAAAGCCTCGCCAAACGCCGCAAATCGCCGCCTAACCTAGCCGCCGCAAGGAAACCCGATGTCGCTGACCGCACTCGAAACCACCATCAACACCGCCTTCGACGCGCGCGACAGCGTCAGCGCCGCCACCAAGGGCGAGGTCCGCGACGCCGTCGAGTCCGCGCTCGACCTGCTCGACAAGGGCGAGGCCCGGGTCGCCGAGCGTGACGCGTCCGGCGCCTGGAAGGTCAATCAATGGCTGAAAAAGGCGGTGCTGCTGAGCTTCCGGCTCAACGACATGAGCGCGATCTCGGGCGGTCCCGACGGCGCGTCGTGGTGGGACAAGGTGCCGTCGAAATTCAACGGCTGGGGCGAGAACCGGTTTCGCGAGGCCGCGTTCCGCGCCGTGCCCGGCGCCATCGTGCGGCGCTCGGCCTTCATCGCCAAAAACGTGGTGCTGATGCCGTCCTTCGTCAATCTCGGCGCCTATGTGGACGAGGCCACCATGATCGACACCTGGTCGACGGTCGGCTCCTGCGCCCAGATCGGCAAGCGGGTGCATATTTCCGGCGGCGTCGGCATTGGCGGCGTGCTGGAGCCGCTGCAGGCCGGTCCTGTCATCATCGAGGATGATTGCTTCATCGGCGCGCGCTCGGAAGTGGCCGAGGGCGTCATCGTGCGCAAGGGCGCGGTGCTGGCGATGGGCGTATTCCTCGGCGCCTCGACCAAGATCATCGACCGCGACAGCGGCGAGATCTTTGTCGGCGAAGTGCCCGAATATGCCGTGCTGGTGCCCGGCAACCTGCCCGGCCGACCGTTGAAGAACGGTCAGCCCGGCCCTTCGACCGCCTGCGCGGTGATCGTCAAGCGCGTCGACGAACGCACCCGTTCCAAGACCAGCATCAACGAATTGCTGCGCGACTGATGCCGCCCGACGCGCTCAGCATCGCCCAAGACCTGCTGCGTTGCCCCTCGGTGACGCCGGCGGATGCCGGCGCGCTGGGCGTGCTGGAGCGGCTGCTGGGCGATGCCGGCTTTGATTGCCACCGCGTGACCTTCTCCGAGCCCGGCGCCGCCGACATCGACAATCTCTATGCGCGCATCGGCGACAGCGCGCCGCATCTGTGCTTTGCCGGCCATACCGACGTGGTGCCGCCCGGCGACGAGGCGGCGTGGAGCCATGGCGCCTTCTCGGGCGACGTCGCCGACGGGCAGCTCTATGGCCGCGGCGCGGTCGACATGAAGGGCGGCATCGCCTGCGCGGTCGCCGCCGCGCTGGATTTTCTCGCGACGCATGACGGCAAACCAAAAGGCTCGATCTCGTTCCTGATCACCGGCGACGAGGAAGACGTCGCGGTCAACGGCACGATCAAGCTGCTGCAATGGGCGGCGGCGCGCGGCGAAACATTCGATCACTGCATCGTCGGCGAGCCCAGCAATGTCGAGACGCTCGGCGACACCATCAAGATCGGCCGCCGCGGCTCGCTGTCCGGCACGCTGATCGTCGACGGTGTGCAGGGCCACGTCGCCTATCCGCATCGCGCATCCAATCCGGTGCCCGATATCGCCGCCTTGATCGTGGCCTTGAACGGCGAGCCGCTCGATGCCGGCACGCCGCAATTCCAGCCATCCAATCTGGAATTCACCTCGGTCGATGTCGGCAACCCGGCCGGCAATGTGATCCCGGCGCAGGCGCGCGCCCGATTCAACATCCGCTTCAACGACCACCACACCGCCGATTCGCTGCGGATCCTGATCGAGCTGCGGCTCCAACAGGCCGCCGGCAACCGCATCCGCGCCCGGATCGACTGGCAGCCGTCGAACGCCGACGCCTTCGTCACCAAGCCCGGCGGCTTTACCGATATCGTCGTGGCGGCGATCGAACAGGTCACCGGCCGCAAGCCCGAGCTCAACACCGGCGGCGGCACCTCGGACGCGCGCTTCATCAAGAATTATTGCCCGGTGATCGAATTCGGCCTGGTCGGCCAGACCATGCACAAGGTCGACGAACGCGTGCCCGTCTCGGATCTCGAGCAGCTGACCGCGATCTATCGCGGCGTGCTGGACCGATATTTCGCCTGAGCATTTGAACTGAGCGGATTCTTCAATCGCCCGTCATTCCGGGGCGCGAGCAGCGACAGCTGCGAGCGAACCCGGAATCTCGCGACACGACGCAACGCGAACTGTGCCCGTTGCAAGATTCCGGGTTCACTCGGCCTATCGGCCTCGCGCCCCGGAATGACCGAGCGGAGCGTGCGGCGGCGCGTCCCGGGAATGACCGAGCGGGGTCTGCGACGCTGGGCCTCGCGCGTGCCTCAATAATCCACCCGCACCAGATAAAGCCCTTCGGGCGGCGCGCCGCGCCGCTCAATAATCCACCCGGACCAGATACAACCCTTCGGGCGGCGCCACGAGGCCACAGGCGGAGCGGCGGCGCGCCGCCAGTGCGGCGGCCAGATCCTCGGCGCGCCAGCGGCCTTCGCCGACCCACACCAAGGAGCCGACCATCGAGCGCACCTGGCTGTGCAGGAACGAGCGCGCCGAGGTGACGATCGAGACATTGTCGCCGTCGCGCACCACGTCGAGCTGATCGAGGGTCTTTTCGGGCGATTTGGCCTGGCATTCGGTGTCGCGGAACGTAGTGAAGTCGTGCCTGCCGACCAGAAGCTGCGCGGCCTCTTGCATCGCCGCCACGTCGAGCGGCTTCGCCACCCGCCACACCTTGCCGATCTCGAGCGCCAGATTGGCCCGCCGGTTACTGATCCGATAGACGTAGTGCCGCTTGACCGCCGAGAACCGCGCCTCGAAATCATCGGCCACGATCTCGGCGCTCAGCACCCCGATCGGATGCGGCCGCAGATGCGCGTTGAGCCCGTCGCGCAGCCGGCCCGGCACCAGCGGCTTGGCGACGTCGCAATGCGCCACCTGGCCCAGCGCGTGGACCCCAGCGTCGGTGCGGCCGGCGCCGTTGATGCGGACGAACTCGCCGCAGATCGCCTGCGCCGCATCTTCCAGCGCGGCCTGCACCGAGGGGCCGTTGCGCTGAATCTGCCAGCCGCAATAGGGCGCGCCGTCATATTCGATGATGAGCTTGTAGCGCGGCATGGTTGGCGATGATCTGTCTGCTGTCATTGCCGGGCTTGACCCGGCAATCCATCAATCGGGCAAGTGTTGTTTTCCGGATGGATGCGCGGGTCAAGCCCGCGCATGACGGCGCGAGATCACGCGCCGCCGCACCATCCACCGTGATCGCCCGGGCGGTGACAGCATGGCTGCGATACCGGCCAATCGTCCCATCTCTAGCACACCCGCAGCGGCGGCTTCAGCGGTGTGCCGCGCAGAAAATCCGCTGCCTGCATCGGCTGCTTGCCGGCGCGCTGCAATTGCAGCACCCGGATCGCGCCGTCGCCGCAGGCAATCGTGAGCCGGTCGTCGAGCAGATCGCCGGGCGCGCCCGCGCCCTTCGCCAATTCGCAGCGCAGGATCTTGACCCGCACCGCCTCGCCTTCGATCGGCCATTCGCACCACGCGCCGGGAAACGGCGACAGCCCGTGAATATGCCGCAACACCGCGGCCGCCGGTTTGGTGAAATCGATCCGCGCCTCGGCCTTGTCGATCTTGGCGGCATAGGTGACGCCGGCTTCGCTCTGTTTGGCGAGTCGCAATTGCCCGCGTTCCAGCGCCCCCATCGCCCGCACCATCAGGTCGGCGCCGAGCGGCGCCAGCGCGTCGTGCAGATCGGAAGCGGTCATCGCGTCGGTGATCGTGATCCGCTCCGCCATCGCGACGTCGCCGGTATCGAGCCCGGCGTCCATCTGCATCACCATCACGCCCGACTCGGCGTCGCCCGCCATGATGGCGCGATTGATTGGGGCCGCGCCGCGCCAGCGCGGCAGCAGCGAGCCGTGCAGATTGTAGCAGCCGAATGTCGGCGCATCGAGAATGGCCTGCGGCAGGATCATCCCATAGGCGACGACGACGGCGGCATCGGCGTTGAAGGCGGCAAATTCCGCCAGCACCTCCGGGGTCTTCAGCGTCTTCGGCGTCAGCACCGGGATGCCGAGCCGGCGCGCCGCCTGCTCGACCGGCGTCGGCTGCAGCTTCATGCCGCGTCCCGACGGCTTGGCCTCGCGGCTGTAGACCGCGACGATGTCGTGGCCATGGCCGGCCAAAGCCAGCAGCGTCGGCACCGCGAAATCGGGCGTGCCCATGAAAATCAGGCGAAGGGACATGGGCAATGCAATCCAGAATGGCTACGGGGTGAATGCGAAGGGATCGATGACATTCAAACCCAGCTCAGAGAAACCATATGCGTCGCGCGTTGCTATATCGGCCCCATGCGAGATGGCAATTGCTGCGATCAGACCGTCGATCAATCCGACAGGCTTGCCCCGCTTCTGACGGTCGGCGGCGAGCTGCCCATAGGCTGCAGCCGCTCTGGCATCGAACGATAGAATTCGACCCAGATATTGGCTCTGTTCCAGCCGGTCGGCGCCAGCCTGCAACAGGTCGCGTCGTGCGCCAGGCCCCAGCAGCGCGATGCCAAAACGGATTTCCGCGAGAACGGGCGCGCAGATGAAGAGCGTTTCATGCGGTTGCGCATCCATCCATGAGCGGACAGCCGGATGAGGCGTGGCTCGAAACCCCTCCGAGACGACATTGGTGTCGAGAAGGATCATGAAAAATCGGGCGGATCGCTTGGCAGGTCCGGAATTTCAAAGACCAGATCATCGCTGCGATATTCGGGCGGGATGAGATTAAAGAGCTCAGTGCCGAGCTGGCGCGGCGGCTCAGAGGGGCCGAGGCCTTTTTCGATCAGCGCCTTGGCGGCTTCCGACAGGCTCGTGTCCGAGGCCCGCGCCTGGCGCTCGATCCGCTCCTTCAGCTGTGTTGAGAGGTTTCTGATCAACAGGTCAGGCATCGGCGCCTCCAGCGTTGATATCAATGATATCAAACCGGTGCCGGCCGGTCAAACCAGTCAGACGTATTTGATGCCGTGCTTTGCCGCCTTCTCGAATTTCTTGATCACCATCCGGCGCTTCAGCATCGAGAGGTGATCGATGAACAGCACGCCGTTGAGGTGGTCGATCTCGTGCTGGATGCAGGTGGCGAACAGCCCATCGGCGTCCTCTTCCTTCACCTGGCCGTCGAGGTCGGTATAGCGCAGCCGCACCCGGGCCGGGCGTTCGACCTCGGCGTAATATTCCGGGATCGACAGGCAGCCTTCCTCGTAGACGTTCATCTCCTCGGACGACGATACGATCTCCGGATTGATGAAGGCGCGCGGCTCGCTCTGGCCATTGCCCTCCTTGCGGACGATGTCCATGGTGATCAGCCGCACCGGCTCGGCGACCTGAATCGCAGCCAGGCCGATGCCCGGAGCGTCATACATGCTCTCGAACATGTCGTCGGCCAGCTTGCGGATCTGCGCCGTTACCTCGGCGACGGGTTTGGAGATCAGCCGCAGCTGCTTGTCGGGCAAAATGATGATTTCACGAAGGGCCATGGCGGCGATTTAAGCCGCGCGATTGCCGCGGTCAATCCGGTACGACGACGGACGCCTTAACGGCCGTTAACCATCAAAATTTACCTCCGGTTAACCACAAACGTTCCCTCTTCGTTCGCCCGCGTGCCAAATCTGCTATGCTTTTGAAATGAATGAGACGCTGTTCTATCTCGGCGATTGGCCGGTTTCGACCGGCGTGGCGGCCGCGGCCTTTGCGCTGCTCGTCCTGCTGCTGCTGGTGGCGATCGCCGTGGCAGTCGCCCGCTTCATGCAAAGCGGCAGCGACGCCGCGCTGGCTCAGGCGGTCCGCGCCACCGAGCTGGAGCAGCGCCTGGCCTATATGATGCGGGCGCAGCACGAGGCCACCGGCCGGGTCGACGCGATGGGCACGGCGCTGGCCGGCAGGCAGGCAGAGATGGCGCGCGCGGTGACCGAGCGGCTCGACAGCGTGACCCATCGGGTTGGCCAATCGATGGACCACTCCACCCGCCACACCCTCGACAGCCTGCGGGTGCTGCATGAGCGGCTCGGCATCATCGACAGCGCGCAGCAGAACCTGACCGATCTTGCCGCCGAGGTGACGACGTTGCGCGATGTGCTGTCCAACAAGCAATCGCGCGGCGCCTTCGGCCAGGCCCGGATGGAAGCCATCGTGCAGGACGGCATGCCGAAGGGCGCCTATGCGTTCCAATTCACGCTGTCGAGCGGCAAGCGGCCGGACTGCGTGGTGTTCCTGCCGGACCAGCGGCCGCTCTGCATCGACGCCAAATTTCCGCTGGAAGCCATCACCGCGCTGCACGCCGCCTGCGGCGATGAGGAAAAACGCTTCGCTGCGCAACGGGTGCGGCTCGACGTGATGCGGCATGTCAACGACATCGCCGGCAAATATCTGATCCCGGGCGAGACCCAGGACACCGCCTTGATGTTCGTACCGTCGGAATCGGTCTATGCCGAGATCCATGACGGCTTCGACGACATCGTCCAGAAGGCCTATCGCGCCCGCGTTGTGCTGGTGTCGCCGTCGCTGCTGATGCTGGCGATCCAGGTGATGCAGCAGATCCTCAAGGACGCGCGGATGCGCGACGCCGCCGACCAGATCCGCACCGAAGTGCTCAGCCTCGGCGACGATCTGGGCCGGCTGCGCGACCGGGTGCTGAAGCTGCAGGCCCATTTCGGCCAGGCCAATGAGGACGTCCGCCAGATCCTGATCTCGGCCGACAAGATCGAGCGCCGCGCCCAGCGGATCGAGGAAATGGATTTCAGCAAGGCCGAGGCGCCCGCGCTGGCGCCGCTCGCGCCCCGAGCTGACGGCGATGACGGTGACCATGACAACGATGGCGATGGCATCGATATTCCGGCACTGTTTCCGCGCCAGCTGCAGGCGGGGGAATAGAGGCAAAGCGTTCGCGCGATCATCCTTGCTACGATGCCGCACGGCAGGCAGGCTGCGCAATGGCATCAGCAATAGCTGCGTCTACTCTTGGCCGGTGCTTTCGAAAAGCGACGAAGCGCCCTCGAGCCGCGGCAGGTTCACGCCGAGGCGTCGCGCCTCGGTGAGCACATCGCGGCAGGTCGAACGCAGTTCCTCGATGTTCGAGTGGCTGTCGAGCAGTACACGAACCAATGGGACCAGCCTCGAAGCAAATCCCATCATCGGGCCAACCAGCCAGATGGGTAGGCGAAACGGAGCCAATTTGCTTGATTGATTTTTCAGATCGACCGAGCGTGCCGCGAGAAGCGGCATCAGTTCCCGCATGTTCAGAATCGCGCCGCGGCGGTGACGGCCGGAGGCGAACGCGCCCGCCATCGAGCCGGATTTGAGCGCCTCGGTCTCCACGGCGCAATCGAGCGCGAAATGCACGAACAGGAAACTGCGGAAGTCTCGTTGCTCGACGATAGCAAATCCAGCCTTCTTAAACGCTCCCCGTACGGCCATCTCACATTGACTGGGGTCGGTGAGAAAGGTCCCAAAGGTAACCTTGCCGGACAGCGCACCGCGTAGCACCCCGTCGGCGCTGAAGCCGCCCCCCGCTCCAGGAAATCCCCACGCCAGTTGCGTGGCGGGAAGGCGTGAAGCCGCCGTCGTGGGCTCGACCCAAAGATTGTTGAACACCAGCACCGTCGCCTTGCCGACACGCGGCCCGAGAAACGCCGCCGCGTTCTCGAAGTGGTAATGCTGCACACTCACGAGGATCAGGTCGTAGTCATGATAGGCGGGCAAATCCTCGCGCATGTGGATTGCCCAATCCTCGTTGACGCGCTTGCCAAGGATCGATCTTCTCGCATCGAGTATTTCAAGCGTCACGGTCGGGCCGTATTGCGCCGCGCGGCCCGGACGGACGTAGAATTCAACAGTGTGACCAGCCTTTTCGAGCGCCCACCCGTAAAGCACCGAAATCACGCCTCTGCCGAACATCAAGATTTTCATTGGGGCGCCCCGCCTCAACCTTGGCCACCGCTTCCAATCCAGAATGACGGGGACAGTGCATTTGATTATCTTCGGCTACGCGGTTCGGCGCATCGTCGTCGTCGCCGGAGAAGGTTCGCGCCCGAGCGTTGCCGCGCTGGGTGACGTGGTGCGGGCGACCGGAAACACGGCGCGGGCGAGGCGGGCCGTGCGGCATGATGCCCTGTGGGAGACCGGGAAGCCATCGCCAATTTGGTGCGCTGTAAATGGAGATGCGGCGTGTCCATGATATCGCCGGCAAATATCTGATCCCGGGCGAGACCAGGGACACCGCCCTGATGTTCGTGCCGTAGAAATCGGTCTATGCCGAGATCCATGACGACTTCGCCGATATCGTCCAGAAGGCCTATCTGGCCCGCGTGGTGCCGGTCTCCCCGCCAATGCGGCTGGCGAGAATGGAGACGTAGAAAGCCCGCGCCCCAACCGTTGAATTTTGTGAGTACTGGGTCGCCGCTCAAGCCGGGCGATGACGGTAAATTATTGCAGCCGATGCCTCCCGCCATTCGAATCTGCTAGCACTGCAAAATGACAAACTCCCCCGACGCCCTGCCCGATCAGAGTCTCTTGCCGAAGCCGCGCGCCAGCTGGCGCGAGGCGCTTACCGTCTATTTGCAGCCGCGGGTGCTGATCGTGCTGTTCCTCGGCTTTTCGTCGGGGCTGCCGCTGGCGCTGTCGGGCTCGACGCTATTGGTGTGGATGCGGGAATCCGGCGTCGATCTCGGCACCATCGGGCTGTTCGCGCTGGTCGGCACGCCCTACACGCTGAAATTCCTCTGGGCGCCTTTGGTCGATGCGCTGCATGTGCCGCTATTCACCCGCCGCTTCGGCCGCCGCCGCGGCTGGCTGGTGTTTTCGCAGATGCTGCTGATCGGCGCGATCCTGCTGCTGGCGCTGACCGATCCGGCCAAGGCGCCGCTGTTCGTGGCGCTCGGCGCGCTGTTGGTGGCGGCGATGTCGGCGACGCAGGACATCGTGGTCGATGCCTTTCGCGTCGAGAGCCTGCCGGAGAGCGAGCAGGCCGCCGGCATGGCCTCCTATGTGGCGGCCTACCGGATCGGCATGCTGATCTCAACCGCCGGCGCGCTGTTCCTGGTCAGCGCCTATGAGAGCACCGGGCAGACCAGGCTCGCGGCCTGGATGTGGGGCTATGTGACGATGGCGGCGATGGTGCTGATCGGCACGCTCACGGCGCTGCTCGCCACCGAACCGGAGCAATCGGCCCGCGCCGAAGCCGCAACCAGCGGCGAGAGCGCTTTTGTCCGCGTCAGCCGCGCCGCGGTCGGCGCCTTCGCCGAATTCCTGGCGCGCAAGGATGCCTGGGCGGCGCTTTGCTTCGTGGTGCTGTTCAAATTCACCGACGCATTTTCCGGCACCATGACGGCACCGTTCGTCATCGACCTCGGCTTTTCCCGCAATGACTACGCGGCGATCGTCAAGGGCGTCGGGCTGGCCGCCACGCTGATCGGCGGCTTTGCCGGCGGCTATGTGGCGCGGCGCTATACGCTGGCCGCCAGCCTGTGGATCGGCGGCAGCCTGCAGGCGCTCGCCAATCTGTCGTTCGCCTGGCTGGCGCTGGTCGGCGTCAACCAATGGGCGCTGGCCTCTGCGATCACCGCGGAGAATTTCACCAGCGCAATCGGCACCGTGATCTTCGTCGCTTACCTGTCTGCGCTGTGCAAAAATCCGCTGCATACGGCGACCCAATACGCACTGCTGACCGCGCTGGCCGCGGTCGGCCGCACCTATCTGTCGTCGGGCGCCGGCTATGTGGCGGAAACCACCGGCTGGCCGGCGTTCTTCGTGATCTGCGTGGCGGTCGCGGTGCCGAGCCTGATCCTGCTGGCGTGGCTGCAACGCCGCGGCCATTTCACCGAGCTGGGTCCGGTGCGGGTGTAGCGGGACGGGGCGGCACAACCGTCATCCCCCGCGAAAGCGGGGGACCCAGTATCCCAGAGCCTCAATGTCGATAGCAGGGCGCGCACGCTCTGCAATACTGGGTCGCCCGGTCAAGCCGGGCGATGACAGCAGGGCATCACGGCGTCCCCACCACGCTCCATTTGGTCACGATGGCTTCGCTCATCTGACCGGCCTTCTGGGCGCAGGCGACTTCCTTGACCTTGAACGAGACTTTCTTGCCGGTCAGCCGCTTCAATTGCTTGGACTCGGCGTCGTTGGCGGTGACGATCTCAAACGTCTCCGGCCCGGTCTCAAGATTGCACAGCCCGTTCGGCGGCGGCAGCCGGCGCGGCTCGCTGACCAGCTGGAAGGTGTTGACCCGCCGTCCGCCGCCGGCGCGGGTCCGCATCACGTTGAGTTCGCCGCTGAGAATGTCACCGATCTTCATCAAGGTCGGCGCGGCGGAAGCCGCGGCTTGCGCCTTGGCGCTTTGTCCTATGGCGAGCGCGGTCGTCACACACAGTGCCGCAGCCCAGACGATCGATCGGTTCAGTTGTGGTCGCGTCATCAGTCCTCTTTCAAGTCGTTTTGTCAAAACAGCGTCCGCTGCCGCATCGCCGCCGACAGCGTGCCTTCGTCGAGATAGTCGAGTTCGCCGCCAACCGGCACGCCATGCGCCAGCCGCGTTATCTTCACGCCGGCCTCCTGCAACAGGTCGGTGATGTAATGCGCCGTGGTCTGGCCATCGACCGTGGCGTTGAGCGCCAGGATGATTTCGGTGACCTCGCTGGCATGGGCGCGCGCCACCAGCGCGTCGATGGTCAGATCCTGTGGGCCGACGCCATCGAGCGGCGACAGCGTGGCGCCGAGCACGTGATACTGGCCGTTTGTGGCGGATGCGCGTTCCAGCGCCCACAGATCGGCGACGTCGGCGACCACCACGATGATCGAGCGATCGCGCCTGGGATCGGTGCACACCGTGCAGGGATTTTGCGTGTCGATATTGCCGCAGATATTGCAGACCTGAATCCGCTCGATCGCGACCTGCAGCGCGGCCGCCAGCGGCGCCATCAAGGCCTCGCGCTTCTTGATCAGATGCAGCGCCGCGCGCCGCGCCGAGCGCGGCCCCAGTCCGGGGAGCCGCGCCAGAAGCTGGATCAGGCGTTCGATCTCAGGGCCGGCAACCGCAATGGCCATTTAGCCGAGGCCCATCCCCGGCGGCAGCGACAATCCGCCGGTCAGCGCCTGCATCTTCTCCTGCATCGCGGCTTCCGCCTTGCGGTGGGCGTCGCTCAGCGCCGCGACCAGCAGATCCTCAAGCACGCCGCGCTCGTCGGCGTTCATCAGCGACGGGTCGATCTTGATCGCCTTGACTTCCATCTTGGCGGTCATCCGCACGCTGACCAGACCGCCGCCGGACAGGCCTTCGACCTCGATCAAATCGAGCTCTTCCTGCATCGCCTTCATTTTCGATTGCAGCTGCGCCGCCTGCTTCATCATGCCGAGAAAATCAGCCATGATCGATTCCTTCTTGGAGAGATGTCGTTGATCGTTCTAGAGCCTGATAGATTAAATTGAAGCGTTGCAACACCGGAAGCGCGCCCCCTCTCCCATGGGGAGAGGGTTGGGGTGAGGGGTTACGGTCTATCGTGAAGCCGCAACCCCTCACCCGGATTGCTTCGCAATCCGACCTCTCCCAATGGGAGAGGTGAAGCAGTGCGCGCGGTGCATGCGATGCCATGTCAATGGACCAGACTCTAGTCGTCGTTGTCGAATGATTCGGCGGCGTCGTCAGCACTGACATCGGATTCCGGCGGCTCGGGGGCAAGCCGGCGCACTTCCAGCACCTTGGCGCCGGGGAAGCGGGCCAGCACTTCCTGCACCCGCGGATCGGATTCCGCGACGCGCTCGCGTTCGTTCTTCTGCTGTTCGTTCTGCGCGCGCAGCGTCGGCTGCCCGGCCTCGTTGGACACGATCACGGTCCAGCGCCGCCCGGTCCATTGTTCCAGCTTGCGCGACAGGTCGTTGATCAAAGTGCGCGAGGCGCTGCGCTCCATCGCCAGTTCGAGCCGGCCGTCCTCGATCCGGACCAGGCGAACGTCGGCTTCCAGCGCGGCGCGGGTCATCAGGTCGCGCTTCTCCGCCGCCAGCGCCACCAGTTCGGGAAACGTCGTGATGGTCAGCGCGGCGGCTTGCGGCTCGGCCGCCGGCGCACTGTGTTGCGGACGTTGCGCCGCTTCGGCGCTGCCGCGCGCCATCGGCATGCCGCGCGGAGATGATGGCATCGTCGACACCGCGGACGTCGAGGACGAACTGCCGCGCGTGCCTGCGCTGCTCGACGCCGCCGACGACGCGGATGCCGAAGCTCCGCCGCCGCCCTGCTCGATCATCCGGATCGCCTCGTCGGGCGTCGGCAGATCGGCCACATAGGCGATCCGCACCAGCACCATTTCGGCGGCGGCGGCCGGGCGGGTGGCGCCCTGCACCTCGGTAATGCCCTTGAGCAGCATCTGCCACATCCGCGACAGCACCCGCATCGACATCTTGCCGGCGAAATCGCGCGCGCGCAGCCGTTCGGTTTCGCCGAAGGCGACATTCTCGGCGGTGGCGGGGACGATCTTGACCCTGGTGACGAAATTGACGAATTCGGCGAGGTCGCTGAGAATCACGATCGGGTCGGCGCCGGTGTCGTATTGCTCGCGGAATTCCTGGAAGGCTGCGGCGATGTCGCCCTGCGCCAGCGCGTCGAACAGATGGATCACCCGGGTCCGATCGGCCAGCCCCAGCATCTGCCGCACCGCGTCGGCGCGCACGGTGCCGGCCGCATGGGCGATCGCCTGGTCGAACAGCGACAGCGAATCGCGCACCGAGCCCTCGGCGGCACGCGCCACGATGCCGAGCGCCTCCGGCTCGACCTCGACATTTTCCTTGGCGGCGATATTGGCCAGATGCGCCATCAGCACGTCGGCCTCGACCCGGCGCAGATCGAAACGCTGGCAACGCGACAGCACCGTCACCGGCACCTTGCGGATCTCTGTGGTGGCGAACACGAATTTGGCGTGCTCGGGCGGTTCCTCCAGCGTCTTCAGGAAGGCGTTGAACGCCGCCGTCGACAGCATGTGGACTTCGTCGATGATGTAGACCTTGTAGCGGGCGCTGGCCGGCGCATAGCGCACGCTGTCATTGATCTGGCGGACGTCGTCGACGCCGGTGTGGGAGGCGGCGTCCATCTCCAGCACGTCCATGTGCCGGCTTTCCATGATCGCCTGGCAATGAATGCCCGGCACCGGCATGTGGATGGTCGGCCCCTTGATCGAGCCGTCGGGCAATTGATAATTCAGAGCGCGGGCCAGGATGCGCGCGGTGGTGGTCTTGCCGACGCCGCGCACGCCGGTCAGAATCCAGGCCTGCGGGATCCGCCCGGTCTCGAAGCCGTTGGAGACGGTGCGCACCATCGCCTCCTGGCCGATCAGATCGTCGAAGCTATTGGGACGATATTTGCGCGCCAGCACCCGATAGGGCTTGCCGGCCGCGGCCGCGCCGGTGTCGAACCCCGACGAATCGGGATCGGCCGCAGCGGTCGACGGAATTGCGGGTGTGCCAGCCTCGGTCATCGATCGGTCCGCAATTGCATGTCTTTCGAAGCCGGATTGCGGAATTGCTCGGGCGTGTCAGGCGAGTGTTCACGCGACTATTGCAGGCGACGCTTGGCCGATCGGCGGGCCCCCTTAGGAACTCGCCCGACAGAGCCGGGGCCGGTTCGGGCGCGAGATTGCCATGGCCGACCGTCGAGAGCGTCACGGACGCTCAAAGCAAAGTAGGAGACTGACGAGCGACCCGATCCGGACCTCGTTAGGGCTGCTTCCTTCCGGACCTGACCCGGTTGGCGAGTGGCTCGTCCACCGCCAATCTCCCGGCCCTTATTTGGATCGAAAAGCGCCGGAATGCAAGCGTGGCGGCGACGACCTTTGGTGTGGTAAAGCGCGCCCCGAAGCTGCGCCGTTTCGCCGCCCCGCTGGCGCCGAGCCGGCGCGCCGCGCGCCTTGCCGTGATCGATTGGAACAGACATGTCCGCCGCATCCGCCGACTGGTCGTTGAATTCACAGCTGAAAAAAGACACCATCGACATCGGCGACCTGCCGCTGTGCCGGGTGCTGGTGATCAAGGACGCGCATTATCCCTGGCTCTTACTGGTGCCGCGCCGTGCCGACGCCATGGAGATCATTGACCTCGGCGAGGTCGAGCAGGCGCAATTGATGACCGAGATGTCGCGCGTCGGGCGCGCGCTGAAGGAGGTCACCCGCTGCGACAAGCTCAACATCGCAGCACTCGGCAATCTGGTGCCGCAGCTCCACATCCATGTGATCGCGCGCCGCTCCAGCGACGCCGCCTGGCCGCGCCCGGTCTGGGGGGTGATGCCGCCGCTGGCGCACGACCCCGAGGAAGTTCAGACTTTCATCAGTGAATTGCGCCGCCGAATCTGGCTAGGGTGACAGCATGACCATCAATGGCTTCCCGCTCGGCCAGCCGGCCTTTGTCACCAATGTACTGGATCGCGCCGCGCATCTGCGTGGCGACGATTCGAAACTGTTCGCCATGGAGGGCCAAAGCAACGCCCGCGCCTATGTGGTGCATCGCGATTCGCTGGTGATGAAGCACGATGCGGACGGCCCGCGCGCGCTGTTGACGATCGACGAGGCGCTGTCACTCGGCGCCAATCCGGGAACCATCTTTCTCGGGCTGCGCGACGGCGCCCCGGTGTTCGGCATGGGGATCGGCGCCGCGGCGGTTGAAAAACTGCTGACCCGCACCGACGCCGCCGTCACCGAGCTGCGCGGCATGGCGATGCAGGGCGCGGTGCCGCCGGCGCAATTATCCGCGATCGCGATGGCGAAATCGATGGTGAGCTGGCATCAGCGCCACGGCTTCTGCGCCAATTGCGGCGCCCGCACCGGAATGTCGCAAGGCGGCTGGAAGCGCGACTGCCCGGCCTGCAAGACCGAGCATTTTCCGCGCACCGACCCGGTGGTGATCATGCTGGTGACCTATGGCGACAAATGCCTGCTGGGGCGGCAGAAGCAGTTTCCCCCCGGGATGTGGTCATGCCTCGCCGGCTTCGTCGAGGCCGCCGAAACTATCGAGGACGCGGTGCGCCGCGAGGTGCTGGAGGAATCCGGCATCCTGTGCTCGGACGTGCGCTACTACATGACGCAGCCCTGGCCCTATCCCTCCTCGCTGATGATCGGCTGCACCGCGACCGCCACCAGCGAAAACATCACGGTCGACCTCACCGAGCTCGAAGACGCGCGCTGGTTCAGCCGGGATGAAACCGAATTGATGCTCAAGCGTCAACATCCCGACGGCCTCACCGGGCCGCATCCCTTCGCGATCGCGCATCATCTGGTGGGCCGCTGGCTGGAGCCGCAATCATGACCAAGAGCAAGCCCCGCATTCTGTGCATCGGCATTCCGGTGCGCGACCTCACCTTCCGGATCGAGGCGGTGCCGGGGCGCGGCTCCAAGATCGGCGCCAGCTCGTTCGGCGAAATCTGCGGCGGCAATGCGATGAACGCCGCGATCGGCATCGCCCGGCTCGGCGGCCAGGCCAGCATGTGCGGCCCGATGGGCGATGCCGACGAGGCCGCCGCGCATTTCATCTTCGACAAACTGGGCGAGGAAGGCATCGACACCAGCGGCCTGGTCCACATGCCCGGCCTGGTGACGCCGATCTCGGCGGTGCTGGTCGATCCCTCCGGCGAGCGCACCATCGTCACCTTCCGCGATCCCGAATTGTGGAAGGTCGCGCTGCCCGATTCCGACGCGCTGCTGGCCAATTGCGATGCCATTCTCACCGAGAGCCGCTGCGCCAGCTTCGTCACGCCGCTATGCGCCGAGGCGACGCGGCGCGGCATTCCGGTGGTAGTCGATGTCGACAATGCGATGTCGATGAGCGAGGGCCTGCTGACCGCGGCGACGCATCTGATCTTCTCCGCCGAGGCGCTGCACGCCACCGCCGGCACCGCCAGCGACGAAGGCGCGCTGAAGAAAGTCGCGGCCCTGACCCACGCTTTCGTCGCCGTCACTCGCGGCCCCAAGGGCACGCTGTGGCTCGACACCGAGGGGCAGTTCCAGGAGACCCCGGCATTCCCGGTCCACACCGTCGATACGCTGGGCGCCGGCGACATTTTTCACGGCGGCTTCACCGTCGCCTTCGCCCAGGGCCAGCCGATCCCCCAAGCCCTGCGCTTCGCCTCCGCCGCCGCCGCCCTGAAATGCACCCGCCCCGGCGGCGCGTTTGCCTGCCCGACAAGGGCGGAAGTCGATGCGATGCTGGCGAAGGCGGCGTAGCCGCGGCGAAGGCCTGAGCTCGCGGAGACGCGAGGTAGTCAATAAGCATCAAGGCTCGTCCCACTCACGCGATCACATTTGAAAACGTGAAGCCGCCGCAAGCGAATCCCTCCCCCTTGTGGGGAGGGTGGCCCGGCGAGCGTGGCGAAGCCGGGCTTGCCCGGCGAAGCGTAGCGAAGCCGGGTCGGGTGGGGGTAGCCACAGAAACGGCGCTTGCGGAATTCGGAGGCCGACCACAATCCGGATGCGTGACGACGAGATCTTGCCGTGTCGCCACCCCACCCGACCGGCCTACGGCCGGCCACCCTCCCCACAAGGGGGAGGGATAAGGCACTGCGCCGCAATGGTAATATTCTTTGCTATCCACTTGCGGCCGCCCTGCTAGCAATAACTAGCGAGCGCCGCACCTCTGCTCCCTCCCCCCTTGTGGGGAGGGTGGCTCGGCGAGCGCAGCGATGCCGAGTCGGGTGGGGGAGCCACAGGCCTAGCGCGACTGACACCAAGAATGCCGCCGCCGATCCGTGCTGTTTGAAAAAATCTCGCCTTGCTTATCCCCGCTCCCCAAACCTCGATTATCATCTCCCTGCCCTCGCTCATGAGGGGCGCTTCTCGAGGGCGCTCTTGAGGTGGAGTGGGGGTGCGGCGTCCTGCGCGTCGTGGCTCGCAACCACGCGTCCGGGAGGTCCTGGGTCACCGTCCGGGCCTAATACGGGGCTCTGCCACTTGTTAGTTGGCTGGACGCGGGACAGGTGAACGGCGGGAAATCCGCCGGGATCAGCGGTGCAACGGCATCGCGCCTGCCCCCGGAAGCACGGTCCTGGGATCGTAAATCCCGCGATGGAGCGCCGCAAGGCGTGCGTGGTTCGGGTGTCGCCGTCGCTGACGTCACGCGGGCCGCGCCACTGAACAAAGGTTGCGCCTTGCGGCGCTCCGTCCCCCTCATCGCGAGGGGGAACTAACAGCTTCCCTCGCGCATGGCGCGCGAGAACGCTGGCGCGTGGCTGTTTGACATTTGCATCGGACGTTTGAGCACGCAGCGTCATCCGCCGACTCGCATCACCCGCGCGCGTCATTCCGGGGCGCGCGCAGCCTCAGCTGCGAGCGAACCCGGAATCTTGCGAAGGGGCGATGAGCGCTTGGCCGGGCCGCGAGATTCCGGGTTCGCTCTCATGGCGCTAGGACGCGCCATGAGAGCGCCCCGGAATGACCGGCTGATAGTGAGGGGCCTCAGAGTCTGACAAAAAAAGCGATCAACAGAATCAAGGCTTCAAGGTCGTCATTGCGAGGAGCACTTGCGACGAAGCAATCCAGTCCTTGCTTGGCGCCCCTGGATTGCTTCGCTTTCGGACGGCGCTACGCGCCGGCCTCGGCTCGCAATGACAAATCAAGCCTGATTTCAGTGGTTTCTTTTTCAGTCAGACTCTCAGGGGCTTGGCGCCCAGTCCTTCGGCGCCAACTCAAACGCCGCGAAATCGAAGCCCGGCGCCACGGTGCAGCCGACCAGGGTCCAGTCGCCGCTGCTGGTCGCGGCCTGCCAGGCGTGCGGCGGCACGATCGCTTGCGGCAATTCGCCGGCGGCCAGATCGGGGCCGAGCCGCAGCTCGCGCGGCCCGGCCTCGTCGGCGATCCGCAGCGCCAGCGCGGCGCCCGCGTAATAGTGCCAGATCTCGACCGCATCGATGCGGTGCCAATGCGAGCGCTCGCCTTTGGCCAGCAGGAAATAGATCGCCGTCGAGGCGCTGCGGCCATCGGCGTCGCGGCGGGCATCGCGAAAAGTCTCGCGAAAATGCCCGCCCTCGGGATGCGGTTGCAGCCCGAGTTGCGCGATCACCTCTGTGGCGGTCGGCATCGGCAGCCTCACGAGTGGTTCTTGCGCTCGCGCAGCTCGCCGAACACCTCGGCGGCGTCCTTGCCGGAAAGGCCGAGCGCGGCCGCGACCGATGGCACATCGGCGCGCAGGAACACATTGGCCCGCTTCTCGTCGCCCAGCATGGTCGGCACCGTCGGCTGCTCGGCCTGGCGTTGATCCTCGACCTGCCTGGCGCGGGCCAGCAGCGCCTCGTTGTTCGGCTCGATGGTGAGGGCGAATTTGACGTTGGCGACGGTGTATTCATGGCCGCAATACAGCCGGTAATCGTCCGGCAGCGCGCGCAGCTTCAGCAGCGAGTCCCACATCATCGGATAGCTGCCTTCGAACACCCGGCCGCAGCCGATCGAGAACAGGGTGTCGGCGGCGAACAGCGCGCAGGCCTCGTCGAACACATAGCTGACGTGATCGAGCGTGTGGCCGGGAGTTTCCAGCACCCGCGCCGACAGCGCGCCGATCTGCACAATGTCGCCCTCCTTCACCCGCAGATCGACCAGCGCGATCTTGGCCTTGGCGTCGTGCGGCGCAACGACGCGGCAATCGTATTTCTGTTTCAGTTCGGCGACGCCGCCGACATGATCGGCATGGTGGTGGGTCACCAGAATATCCGTCAGCGTCCAGCCTTCCTGCTCGAGCGCCGCGATGATCGGGCCGGCCTCGGGCGCGTCGATCGAGGCCGTGGCGCCGGTTTCGGTGTCATGGACCAGATAGCCGAAATTGTCGGACAGGCAGGTGAACAGGCGGATCTCGGCGGACATGGGCTCTCCATCGATCGGTATAGGCGGCGGTATCGGCGCGCTGTGCCTGCAATATGGGGTTAAGCCTAGCGCGGCAAGCGGCCTCAGTGCTTTGGCGGAACATCGGCCGGCATGATAGAATCGATTCCATGACAATGGATGTGACCGAACTGCGCGATTTCTATTCCAAACGCCTCGGTGTGGTGGCGCGGCGGATCATCAATCGCGGGATCGCGGCGCGCTGGCCCGATGCGCGCGGCCAGCGCGTGCTTGGGCTCGGCTATCCGACCCCCTATCTGGGCCTGTTCCGCGACAGCGAACGCTGCATCGCCTTCATGCCGGCGGCGCAAGGCGTGCTGAAATGGCCGACCGCGCGCCCGACGCTGTCGGCGCTGGTCGAGGAACGCACCTTCCCGCTGCCGGACGCCGCGGTCGACCGCATCGTGCTGGTGCATTCGCTGGAAATGTCGGACGATCCGGACGGGCTGTTGCGCGAGGTCTGGCGGGTGCTGGCGCCGTCGGGTCGGCTGTTGGCGATCGTTCCCAACCGCCGCGGCATCTGGGCCCGCACCGACAATACGCCGTTCGGCCATGGCCGGCCCTATTCGCGCTTGCAAATCGCGCAGCTGCTGCGGCGAACCTGGTTCACGCCGGCGGCCTGGGGCGAGGCGCTGTTCGTGCCGCCGATCGCGCAAGGCTGGCTGTTGCGCTCGGCGCCCGCATGGGAGCGGGTCGGCGGCGCGATGTCGCTGCCTTTCGCGGGCGTCCATATCGTCGAGGCGACCAAGCAGGTCTATCGGGCGATCCCGGTGCGCCGTGAGCGCACCAGGCTGATTCCGGCGCTCGACCCGGCACTGGTGCCGTCGCCGATGCAGACCGACGACGGCGATATCAACGGGCTGCCGCGCTGAGCGTCGCGGTCGGGAAAACCCTTACTCGTTGCCGGGATTGAAATCGTCGCTCGGCGCGGCCGGGGCCGGTGCGGCCACCCCATCCGGACGCGGCGCATGCGGCCGGCGACGGCGGCGCGGGGGAAAGCGTTCGCCACCACCCTCGAATGCCGCCGGGCTGATCTGCGGCTGCGGCCCGGTGATGAAGGACGGCAGCCGATCGACGCTATCGGTCACCGGGATCACCGGCTGCGGCTGCGGCTGAAATTGCGGTTGCGGTTGCGGCTGCGGCCGAGGTTCGCGATGTTCGCGCGGCTGGTGGTCGCGCGGCTCGCGCGGTTGATGCTCACGCTGCTCCCGCGGCTGCTGTTCGCGCGGCTCGCGCGGCTGATATTGCGGCTGCTCGCGCTGCGGTTCGCGCGCCACGAAGGGCTGCGGCGGCACCGGGACCAGGCCGGGCTCGGCGCCGAAATTCGAGTAGCTCTCGCTCTCGTCGTCGCCACTGCCATCGTCGGCCATTTCGTTTTCGCTGCGCTGCTGCGGCAGGTTCTGGCGAAACTGCTCCTGGGCCGCGGCGATCAGCCGAAAGTAGTGTTCGGCGTGCTGGTAGTAATTTTCCGCCGCGACCGGATCGCCGGAGCTGCGGGCGTCGCGAGCCAGCTGGACGTATTTCTCAGCGACGTGGGAGGCGGTGCCGCGGATCTTGATATCCGGTCCGTTCGATTCGAACACCCGTGTCATCGGGTTCTGGCCGCGCCGATTATTGTTGTTATTGTTGTTGTTATTGTTGCTGTTGTTGTTTCGGTTTCGCAGCCGCTTGTTGTTATTGTTCTGACCGTTTCTCATGACTTACCTTTTTACCAACCCCAGATTGCTATCGCATAGCCGTGCCCGACGCGCGACAGATCGCGCGCCTCCGAATCGTAAGCTCAACTCCGTACCGATGTGTCGCACGTCGCGTTCGACAAGACGCGTTCCCCAACCGCCAGCGAGCACTGTGCCGCGCTGGCCGGACCACCATCGAGTCCATCAAGACGGACTCAGATTCTCTCGCGTGAGTGCTTCAAGCGCAAATCGGGCTTTCGTTCGCTTCGCGGTCACCAGCGGCGCAGCTCTCTCAGCCATCGCGCGCGCTACAACCTGCCAGTTGGAACCTTTCAATCAGGGGTTTCTCGCTTGAGAACGCTGGTCTTAGCCCGCACTTTATGCGGGGCCAGCCACCCTGGACCAATGTCTTGGGCGGAACGTAGTCGCTCTGCGTCGATATTCCAAGCGATTTCTGCAGTCAATTCGAACATTACGGGGACGGTTTCCATCCGGTGACGGCCCGGAAAATGCCTGACAAATCGGGCCTGGGTGGCTCGACGACGGTCAACCCCGCGGCCGCCATCAGGGCGCCCACGTCCTGCCCCTGGCCCTGCCCGATCTCGACCACCAACGCGCCGCCGGGAGACAGCCGCCGCGCCGCCTCGGGAACGATCTGGCGATAGGCGTCCAGCCCGTCGGCGCCGCCATCGAGCGCGCGCAGCGGATCGTGGTCGCGAACCTCGGTGGCCAGCGAAGCGATCTCACGGCTGCTGATATAGGGCGGGTTGGAGACGATCAGATCGAAGCCGCCGGACAGCGCCGCGCAGAAATCGCAGGCGACGAAGCCGGCGCGGTTGGCCAAGCCGAGGCTTACGGCATTGGCCTGCGCGGTGCGCAGCGCCGAGAGGCTGATGTCGGTGCCGATGCCGAAGGCGGCCGGCCATTCGGTCAGCAGCGCCAGCAGGATCGCGCCGGAGCCGGTGCCGATATCGGCGAGCACGATCGGCCCGCCCGCCGGCCGGGCGCGCAACACGTCGAGCGCCGCCTCGACCACGGTCTCGGTATCGGGCCGCGGCACCAGCGTCTCGGCGGATAGGTGCAGCGGCAAGCCCCAGAACTCCCTGACCCCGAGGATCCGCGCCACCGGCTCGCCGGCCAGCCGTCGCTTCGCCAATGCCGCCAGCCGATCCGCTTCGTCGGGCGTCAGCACCCGCGCCGCGGCAACGATCAGCCCGGTGAGATCGAGCCCCAGCGCCGCGCCGACCAACAGCCGCGCATCGAGCTCGGCGGAGTCGATGTCATGGGTCTTGAAGCGCGCGGTCAAAGCGCGACGCGCGGTGTCGATCGTGGCGCCGGCGAAAAGCTCGCCAGCGTTCACGCCGCGTTGCCCTGGGCGGCGAGCTGCGCGGCCTGATGCTCGGTGGTCAGCGCGTCGACCAGCTCGCCCAGCGCCTCGCCGGCGATCACCTGCGGCAGCTTGTAGAGCGTCAGGTTGATGCGGTGATCGGTGACCCGGCCTTGCGGAAAATTATAGGTCCGGATCCGCTCAGAGCGGTCGCCGGTGCCGACCTTTTCCTTGCGTTCGGCGGAGCGCACCGAATCGATCCGCTGCTGCTCGGCGTCATAGATCCGCGAGCGCAGGATGTTCATCGCCGAGGCGCGGTTCTTGTGCTGCGAGCGGCTGTCCTGCATCATCACCTGCAGCCCGGTCGGGATATGGGTGATGCGGATCGCCGACTCGGTCTTGTTGACGTGCTGGCCGCCGGCGCCCTGCGCCCGCATCGTCTCGATCCGCAGATCGTCGGGCTTGATATCGACGTCGACCTCCTCGACCTCGGGCAACACCGCCACGGTGGCGGCCGAGGTATGGATGCGGCCCTGGGTCTCGGTGTCCGGCACCCGCTGCACCCGGTGCACGCCGGACTCGAATTTCAATTTGGCGAACGCGCCGCGGCCCTTCACCTCGGCGATGATTTCCTTGAAGCCGCCCATAGTGCCCTCGGAGGCCGAGATCACCTCGACGCTCCAGCCCTGCAAGGCAGCGAACTTCTCGTACATCCGGAACAGGTCGCCGGCGAACAGCGAGGCTTCGTCGCCGCCGGTGCCGGCGCGGATTTCCAGCACCACGTTGCGGTCGTCCATCGCGTCCTTCGGCAACAGCGCGACGCGGATTTCCTGCGCCAGCTCCTCGCAATGGGCGTCAAGCGCTTCGCGTTCGGCCTCCGCCATCGCCCGCATATCAGGTTCGGTGGCGGGGTCCTCGATCAACGAATCGATGTCGCCGAGTTCGTCGCGGACGGCGCGATAGGCCTTCACCGCCTCGACCAGCGAATTGAGCTCGGCGAGTTCGCGGCTCATCTTGACGAAATTTTCGGCGCTGACCTGGCCCTGCAATTGGGATTCCAGCGAGGCGTGATGGGCCAGCAGGACGTCGAGTTTGGTTTCAGGCAGTGTGGACATGAGGCGATCTCGAATCACGGAAGGGAGAGAGCGGGCGACGACAGCGTCGCTACAACGAAAGCCCCTCGGCCTCGGCGAATTCCGTCAGCGTCTTGCGGATCGAGACGCTGCCCGAGGGCGCGTCGAGCAGTTGCGCCATCAAATCCTCGGCCTTGCGGGCGTCGAGATCGAGCACCATCGCCTTGACCGGCCCGTGCGCGATCGCCGACAGCGACAGCGACCGGTAGCCGAGTCCGATCAGCGCCAGCGCGCCCAGCGGCTGCGACGCCATCTCGCCGCACAGCGACACCGAGCGCCGCGCCGCATCGGCCTTTTGCACGATGTCGCGCAGCGCCCGCAGGATCGGCGCCGACAGCGTGTCGAACCGGTCGGCCACCTTGGGGTTTCCGCGGTCGACCGCGAACAGGAACTGGAACAGATCGTTGGAGCCGACCGAGATGAAATCCACCTTCTTCAGCAGCTCGTCGAGCTGATACAGCAGCGCCGGCACTTCGAGCATGGTGCCGACATCGACGCGCTCCGGCAAAGTGTGGCCGTGCTGGCGCAGATAGGTCAGTTCGCGCTCGACGATGTTCTTGGCGGCGTCGAACTCGGCGACTTCCGAGATCATCGGAAACATGATGCGCAGCGCGCGGCCGCCGCCGGCGCGCAGCAGCGCACGGACCTGACTGCGCAGCAACCCCGGCCGGTCCAGCCCGAGCCGGATCGCGCGCCAGCCCAGCGCCGGGTTTTCCTCGACCACGGTCTCCATATAGGGCAGCGCCTTGTCGCCGCCGATATCGAGGGTGCGGAACGTCACCGGCTTCGATCCGGCGGCATCCAGCACCGCGCGATACAGCGCCAGCTGGTCGGAGGAGCGCGGCAGGCTCTGGCCGACCATGAATTGCAGCTCGGTGCGGAACAGGCCGATGCCGGAACTGCCGGTATCGTCGATATGCGGCAGGTCGATGATCAGGCCGGCATTGATCATCAGGTCGATCGGCCGGCCGTCGCGGGTGACGCAGGGCAGGTCGCGCAGCGCCGAATATTGCGCCTGACGCCGCGCCCGGAACCGGACCCGCTCGGCATAGGCGGCTTCGACCTCCGCCGAGGGGCGCACATAGATCGAGCCGGAGGTGGCGTCGACAATGATCGCGTCGCCCGGATCGGCAATGCCGACCGCATTCGGCACTTCGCCGATCGCCGCGATGCCGAGCGCGCGGGCCACGATCGAGACGTGGGAATTGGCGGTGCCTTCCTCCAGCACCAGCCCGCGCAGCCGCTTGCGATCGTAATCGAGCAGCGCCGCCGGCCCCATCGAGCGCGCGATCAGGATGGCGTTGTCGGGCAATTGCTCGCGCGACGGCGCGTGATTCTGCCCGACCAATTGCCGCATCAACCGATGGCCGAGATCCTCGAGGTCGTGCAGCCGGTCGCGCAGATAGGGATCGGTGGAGCGCAGCATCCGGGCGCGGGTGTCGGACTGCACGCGCTCGACTGCGGCTTCGGCGGTGAGGCCGGTGGCGACCGCCTCGTGCAGCTTGTGCGACCAGCCATGATCATTGGCGAACATCCGGTAGGCTTCGAGCACGTCGCGGTGCTCGCCGCTTTCGGCGACGTCGCCGCGCTCCAGCATGCGGTCGAGATCGGCGCGCAGCTTGGTCAGCGCGGCATCGAGCCGCTTGATTTCCTTCGGCAGGTCCTCGGCGATGTAATTGGTGATGACGACGCGCGGTTCGTGCAGCACCACATGGCCAAGCGCGATGCCGTCGGCCAGGATGGCGCCGGATTGGTGAATCGGATGTCGTGCCGCGGGCTCGGCGCCGGGCTGCGCCAGCGCCGACAATTCGCCGGAGGCGATCATCTCGGCGAGCACCATCGCGGTGGTCTGCAGCGCCTCGACCTCTTCCTCGACATAAGTGCGCTTGGCGCGATTCTGCACCACCAGCACGCCGAGCGTATTGCCGGCGCGCAGGATCGGCACGCCAAGGAAGGAATGATAGATTTCTTCGCCGGTCTCCGGGCGGAACGAGAACGCCGGATGGCTCTGGGCGTCCGACAGGTTCAGCGGCGTCGCCTCGCTGGCGACCAGGCCGACCAGGCCTTCATGCGCGGTCAGGACGGTGCTGTGCACCGCCTCGCGGTTGAGGCCCTCGGTGGCGTAGAGCTCGAGCGTATTGTCGACCCGCAGCACATAGGTCGAGCACACCTCCGCCACCATATTGGCGGCGATCAGCACCACGATCTTGTCGAGGCGCTCCTGGGCGGAGACCTGCTCCGCCATGGTTTCGCGGAGCCGTCTCAGCAAGACGCGGGGGCCTCCCGACGCGCTCCGCATGTGCCGACATCTCCCCTGCGAGGCCGGGCCCCTGATCTCCTGGCACCGGCGCTTAGCCTCAACAACGACTGATATGTCTTAGGCCGGATGGCCCGCCCGGCAAACAGCCGAATCACGATTCAGACGAGATCCGCACCAAGCCTGCACGCGCTTCGCCATGCGAAGCGTCAGCCCGGCGCATCTCGCCCTGAGGCCGTATAGCGAATTGGCGCTCGATTTGCCAAGCAAAACGCCTGCCAGCGGAACCTTCATCCCGCTGGCACAAGCCTGAAATGATTAGAAAATCTACTAGGATTGATCCAAACCGTACAATGTATGCAGCGTCCGGACCGCCAGCTCGGTAAAGGCGGCGTCGATCAGGACCGAAAACTTGATTTCCGAAGTGGTGATGGCCCGGATGTTGATTTTTCGGGCGGCCAGCGCCGCGAAGGCCTGGGCCGCGACGCCTGCATGGCTGCGCATGCCGGAACCGATCACCGACACTTTGGCGACATCGGTCTCGCTGTCGAACCGGGAATAGCCGATCTTGTCCTGAGCGCCCGTGATGGTCGCCTTGGCGCGGGCGAAGTCCGACGCCGGCACCGTGAAGGTCAGATCGGTGGTCTTGCCGTCTTCGGAGACGTTCTGGACGATCATGTCGACATTGATGTTGGCCTCGGCCAGCGGCCCGAAGATCGAGGCCGCGACGCCCGGCTTGTCCTCGATCCGGCGTACCGAGATCTGGGCTTCGTCCTTCGAGAAGGCGATGCCGGTGACGACGTGGTTTTCCATGACTTCCTCCTCGCTGCAGATCAGCGTGCCGGGCGGTGTGCCGAAGGGATCGATATCCTCGGGCTTGTCGAAACTGGAGCGGACGAATACCGGCATGTTGTACACCATGCCGAGCTCGACCGAACGGACCTGCAGCACCTTGGCGCCCTGCGACGCCAGTTCCAGCATTTCCTCGAACGAGATCCTGTCGAGCCGGCGCGCCTTCGGCACCACTCGCGGGTCGGTGGTGTAGACGCCGTCGACGTCGGTGTAGATGTCGCAGCGGTCGGCCTTCAGCGCCGCAGCAATCGCCACCGCCGAGGTGTCGGAGCCGCCGCGGCCGAGCGTGGTGATCCGGCCGGTCTCCGGGTTGATGCCCTGGAAGCCGGCGATCACCGCGACCTCCTTGCGCTCGGCAAAGCGCTTGACGATCTCGCTGCCGTCGATTTCGAGAATTCGCGCCGAAGCGTGGGCGTCGCTGGTCCGGATCGGGATCTGCCAGCCCTGCCAGGACCGCGCCGGAACGCCGAGCGATTGCAGCGCAATCGCAAGAAGCCCGGAGGTGACCTGCTCGCCCGACGCCACCACGGCGTCGTATTCGCGCGCGTCATGCAGCGGCGAGGCGTCGCGGCACCATTCGACCAATTCGTTGGTCTTGCCGGACATCGCCGACACCACCACGGCCACGTCGTGGCCGGCATCGACCTCGCGCTTCACATGCCGCGCGACGTTGCGGATGCGCTCGATATTGGCGACGGACGTGCCGCCGAATTTCATCACCAGCCGACCCATGACGAATAGTGCAATCCCTGAACACAACGAGTAATGATATCGTGCAATCCGCGGACCGCGGACACCGTTGGCGCGTATACATTGCGGCGCGGTTGCGGGCAAGCAACCGGGCTGGCTTAACGCAGCCGATGCGGCGGCATACGACCGAATATGAGGCAATCGAGGCTGTATGGGGCGCTATATCGACGACATCCTGCAACCGGGGGAGAAGGTGCTGTATTCGACCAATGCGCATTGGATTTTCTATCTCCCGGCAATGGTGCTGTGGGCCGTCGCCGCCGGCTTGTTGGTGCTGGGGCGCATGACCGCCAATGATTCCGTACAACAGGTCTGCCTGGTGGCCGCCGCGCTGGCCGCCGTGATGGCGCTGTACTGGACGCTGAAAGCCTGGTTCCACCGCTGGACCACCGAGACCGACGTCACGACATTGCGGGTGGTGCACAAGACCGGCTTTATCCGACGCCGGACTTTCGAAATGAGCCTCGACAAGGTCGAGAGCGTCGATGTGAACCAGAGCATCCTCGGCCGCATTCTCAATTACGGCGACGTGAAAATTCTCGGCGTCGGCGAGGGCAAGGAAACCATCAGCACCATCGCCTCGCCGCTTTCGTTTCGAAATTCAATCACCGCGCGATAGGAGCACGGCGCAGCACATGTCAACCCAATCGAACCCCTCCGGCGAACCGGCCTCCACCGTCGATCCCGCCGAAATCGCCAAATTCTCCCGGCTGTCGGCCGAATGGTGGGATCCGACGGGCAAGATGGCGCCGCTGCACAAGATCAATCCGCTGCGGCTGAGCTATATCCGCGACGCCGCCTGCCGCAAATTCGAACGCAACGCCAAGAGCCTGAGCTGCCTGTCTGGGCTGCGCATAATCGACATCGGCTGCGGCGCCGGATTGCTATGCGAGCCGCTCACACGGCTCGGCGCCCAGGTCGTCGGGGTCGACCCGTCCGCCAGCAATATTGCCGCCGCCAAGCTGCACGCCGACAAGTCGCAATTGGCGATCGACTATCGCAACACCACCATCGAGCAGATCGACCCGCGCGAGCGCTTCGATATCGTGCTGGCGATGGAGGTGATCGAACACGTCACCGACGTCGGCGTGTTCCTCGGCCGCTGCGCCACGATGATGAAGCCCGGCGGGCTGATGGTGGTCTCGACCCTGAACCGGAACTGGAAGAGTTTCGCGCTGGCCATCGTCGGCGCCGAATATGTGATGCGCTGGCTGCCGCGCGGCACTCATCAATGGGACAAATTCGTCACCCCGGCCGAACTCGCCCGCCATCTGCAGAACCACAAGCTGGCGATCACCGAGCAGGCCGGCGTGGTCTATAACCCGCTCGGCGACCGCTGGAGCATCTCGTCCGACATGGATGTGAACTACATGGTGGTCGCCGAGGGCGCCGGCTAATAGCAACAGTCCTTGCCTTTCGTTCGTCTAGCCCGGCCTCGTGCCGGGCATGACCAGATTGATGAGTCAACGGCAAAATCCGTTGGCATAAGACCGGCAAGGCCCGCGGATTCGCGTCAAACTATGACGACCGTCATTCCGGGGCGCGAGCAGCTTTGCTGCGAGCGAACCCGGAATCTCGCTCGGTTCACTGCCATCCTCACGTATCGGATTCGCTCATCCCTTTGGCTCCCGCGCCGGAATGACCGCGCCTGATGATCGATGAGACAACTCAACTCGCCTGACGGCTGCCCTATGAGAAACCATCGCCCCTCGAGCCGCGGCGCTATGCCCGGCCGGCCGCAGCTTGACCGCGCCGCGCAAAGAGCTTGGCGATGGCCGCGGCGGGCACCGCCGGGCTGAATAGATAGCCCTGCATTTCGGTGCAACCGAGCTTGCGCAGCTCGATGCGCTGCTGCTCGGTCTCGACGCCCTCGGCGACCGTCGTCATGTTGCGCGCGGTGGCGATGTTGACGACGGCCTGCACGATGCAGGACGAGCCGCCGGCCTCGGTGATATCGGTGACGAAACAGCGGTCGATCTTGATCTTGTCGAACGGAAAGCGCTGCAGATAGCTGAGCGAGGAATAGCCGGTGCCGAAATCGTCGAGCGCGATGCGGACGCCCAATGCGCGCAGCTGATGCAGCATTTCGAGCGCGACCTCGTCGTCGCGAATCAGCACCGCCTCGGTGATTTCCAACTCCAGCCGTCGCGGCGGAAGGCCGGAATTGGCGAGCGCGACGGCGACCTTCAATGCAAAGGCCTGATTGCGAAACTGCACCGGCGAAACATTGACCGCGACCCTGACGTCGTCCGGCCAGGTGGCGGCTTTGGTACAGGCCTCGGTCAGCACCCATTCGCCGAGCGGATTGATCAGCCCGGTCTCCTCGGCGACCGGGATAAAGTCGGCCGGCGAAATCGGCCCGCGCTGCGGATGATTCCAACGCAGCAGCGCCTCGCAGCCGCTGACCTCGTTGCTCCCCAGATCGACCAGCGGCTGGTATTGAATCTCCAGGCCGCCATCGGCGATCGCCGTGCGCAAATCCATCTCCAACGCGCGCTGCGCCTTGGCGCGGGCCTCCATCGCGGTCTCGAAGAAACGGTAGGTGCGCCGACCATCGGCCTTGGCCGCATACATCGCCAGGTCGGCGTTCTTCAGCAATTGATCGATGTCCATGCCATCGTGCGGCGCTACCGCGATTCCGATGCTGGCGTCGGTGGTGACCAGGTGGCCGGTGCATTCGAACGGCTCGCGGATGGTCTGGTAGATTTGCCCGACAAGATCCGTCGTGTCGGCGCGGTGGTGCGCACCGGTCTGGATGATGGCGAATTCGTCGCCACCGATTCGCGCGGCGAAATCCGCCGCGCCGAGACAATTGCGCAACCGGCCGGCCACCGCCTTCAGCAATTCATCGCCGATCGGATGCCCGAGCGAGTCGTTGATCGTCTTGAACTGATCGATGTCGATATAGAGCACGGCCAGTTCGGCGCCAGGCTCCATCGCCTGCAGCGCGATATCGAGCCGCTCGCGAAACAGCGTCCGGTTCGGCAGGTCGGTCAGCGCATCATAATGCGCCATGTGGATGATCCGCTCTTCGTCGGCCCGGCGCTGGGTGATGTCCTCCATGGTCGTCATCCAACCGCCGCCCGGCAGCGGCTGGTTGAGAATCTGGATCAAGCGCCCGTCGCTGTCCTCGAGGTTGACTCGGCTCACTTTGCCCAGCGCGACCTTGCGCCGGATCGAGTCACAATAATCGTCGACGTCGCCCGTCAACGATCCGACCGCCTTGCGATGCGCGATCAGCTCGCGGAAGCTGCAGCCCGGCTTCACGACGTCCGGCGACAGCCCGAACATCTCGATATAGCGCTGATTGACCACGGCGAGCCGCTCCTCGCCGTCGAACAGCAGCAAGCCCTGAATGATGTTGCTCACGGCGTGGTCGAGCCGCTGCTTTTCCTGAGCCTCCAACTCCTTGGCGTGACGCAGCTTCCGATTGAGGTCCTCGATGTCGTGGCGCTGGGATTGGAGCGACGCCGCCGTGCCATTGAGCACGGTCATCAGATGACCTAGTTCTCCGCCCGGATAAGGCGGCGAGATCCGCGCGCCGAGCTCACCGGCGCCAAGCCGTTCGGCCATCGTCGACACTCGGCCGATCTGAAAACGGATACCGCGATCGGCGAGCAGCCAGGCCCCGCCGCACAATAAGATCGACAGACCAACCAGAACCGACACCTCCTCGGCGAAGCGCCGGTTGGCGTCCGCGGCCAGCTCCGACTTGGCCCAGCCGGCCAGGATATGCACACCGTTGCGGCCGGCCTTGGCGGCGTGCGCCACCGCCCAGACCTCGGTGTCACCAGCGGCGTCGATCAGCTCCGTGGTGCCGCGATCCGTGCCGGCGGCGAACCGCAACAGCGCCATATTGGCCAGGCTGTCTTGCTGCCGAACTCGGGATTGCGGCGATGTAACGCCGAATACTCTGCCGTTGTCGTCGGCAAGCACGACATCGACGTTGCCCGGAATATGCACCGCCTGCGCTGCCATGAATTTATCGAGGTCGAGCGCCGCCACCAGGACGAACCGCAGCTGCCCCAGCGCGTTGCGTGCCGGATAGGCGATTTGCAACACCGGCGCGCCGGTGAGACGACCCAACGCCGGCTCCACGATGACGGCATCGGTCGTCTCGAGCGCGCGCTTGAAGTAGCTGCGATCGCTTAGATCCAGCACTCGCCCGCTCTGCAGCGAGTCGCAGAACAGCTTGCCGTCGGGGTCGACCGTCAAAATTTCAGTGAATTGCGGGTTCTTCGCCAGCACGTCGGACAAGAATGCGGAGCATGCGGCCTTGTCACTGAAGGCCAGATCGCGGGCCTCCGCCAGGCCGAAATGCAATTGGCTGGTGCCTTGGATCCTGGCGTCGAGATTCACCGCGACGTTGCCCGCCAACCGAGCCAGACTACCCACCGCGAGTTCGATCGCCCTGCCGCGGTCCTGAAAATATTGCCAGCCGAGGAACAAGGCGGGCAACAGCGCCGACCCTAACACCAGCAACGATAGGCGAAGACGGATACTCACCAATTAATCTCGCATCGGGCAGGACGCGCCAGCCAGAACAATATTGCCGCATCCCTGATGCCGCGCGGCGAACATAATCCTTAACAACTTCCGGAACGTTAACCTCGCACCTCAGTAAATATACGTAGTTTGGCCGATGGGATCGCAACAATCTCGACCGTGTGAGCCGGGCGTCAGACGCCGGCTATACGGCGCTGCTACGCGGATTCACACGCCGTCGAGAATGATCACCGTCGGCGTGCGCGGCAGCGTGCCCAACGAGATCGTCAAGGCGCGATCGGGGCGGACGTCGATCGCAAAGTCCCGGCCGATCCGGCGCATGAAGTCGTCGAGCGGCGTCATGAAGCGATGCATCGGCAGCACCACCGAGGCGCGCAGCCGCTTGGTGATCTCGGATACGCCGTCCAACGACATCGTGTAGCTGCCGTCGATCGGCACCATCAGGATATCGAGCCTGCCGATCGCGGCGAAATGGCTGTCGTCGAGTTTATGATGCAGATGGCCGAGATGGCCGATGCACAGCCCGGCGACCTCGAAGATGAAGATCGAATTGCCGTCCTTGATCAGCGCGTCGGCGCCGTCGGCGCTCATATAGGGGCGGATGTCGGTGGTGACGTTGCGGATCAGCACGTCGCCGATCCGCTCCTTGATCCGCGCCGGCCGACCGTCGTCGCCCCAGCCGCGCAGCACATGGGCGATGCCCGGATCAGGAAACAGCGTGTAGTGCGAGCTGTGGGCGCGGTTCATGGTGACCACGTCAGGCAGTCGGCCGAGATCGTAGTGGCCGTTATAGTCGGTGGCGATCCGGATCCCGCCCGGGGTGTCGATCAGATAGGTCGCATGCCCCGCATAGGTGATGGTGACCTCGTCGGGTTTGGCGGCGGTGCGGCGCAGCGCCACCGGGATGGCGCGCGGCGGCGCCTGGGCCATCGCCAGGCACTGGCTGCCGACCGCGGCATCCTGCGCCGCGGCCGACCCGATCAGCGCGCCCAAAACGGCTATGACGGCGGTGACGTATCGCAGCATGGCAGCCCGTCTCCGGTTGACCAGGGCGAACTCTAGCGCCTAATCCGGCGCCCGTCATCGCGGCAAAGCGCGCGGCCGGGGCCCGCAATCCTGTCATGACGCGGCTTTGGTTGACCGCGGCCGTCGCGGCGGTCACGGTGCCGCGCGCTTTCCCCTGCCGGTTCATCCTCACCCATGTACAGCATCGCTTCGCTCTGGATTCCCTTCACCATCGTCGCCGCGCTGGGCCAGGTCGCCCGCAACGCGATGCAGCGACAGCTGACCAGGCCGCTCGGCACCTGGGGCGCCACCAATATCCGCTTTCTGTTCGGCTTTCCGTTCTCGATCGTGTTTTTCGCCGTGGTGATCGTCGCCACCGGCGACGCGCTGCCGACGCCGCCTGTGGCGTTCTGGCCATGGCTGCTGCTCGGCGCGCTGTCGCAGATCCTCGCCACCGGGCTGATGCTGGCGGCGATGAACGACCGCTCCTTCGTGGTGACCACGGCCTATCTCAAGACCGAGGCGATCCAGACCGCGATCTTCGGCTTCGTGTTTCTCGGCGACCACCTCACCGCGCTGAAGGTGGTGGCGATCCTGATCGCCACCTTCGGCGTCGTCGTCACCGCGCTGCGGCCGGGCGCCGAAAAGGGTTTCGTCAGCCTGAAGCCGACTTTGCTCGGCCTGTTCGCCGCCGCCGCCTTCGCGCTGTCGGCGGTCGGGTTCCGCGGCGCCATCATCGTGGTGCCGGGAGTCAGCTTCGTTACCGCGGCGTCCTTCACCCTGGTCCTCGCCCTGTTCGTCCAGACCCTGGTGCTGACGATCTATCTGTTGGCGCGGGCGCCGCAGGTGCTGCGCGGCATCCTGGCGCTGTGGAAACCGTCGATGCTGGCCGGCTTCGTCGGCGCCCTCGCCTCGCAATTCTGGTTTCTCGCCTTCGCGCTGACCGCCGCCGCCAATGTCCGCACCTTGGCGCTGGTCGAGGTGCTGTTCGCCCAGGGCGTGGCGTATTATTCGTTCAAGCAGCCGCTATCGACACGCGAGTTGAGCGGCATTGCGCTGATCATCGTGGGCGTGGCGCTGCTGGTCGCGGTGTAGGATCCGTTTGGATCGTAGCGTTGCCTCATCGGCAGCGCGCTCCCTCTCCCATGGGGAGAGGGTTGGGGTGAGGGGGTTATACCTATCGATAAGTTGTAACCCCTCACCCGGATTGCTTCGCAATCCGACCTCTCCCATGGGAGAGGTGAAGCAGAGCGCGGCGCTGATTCCTGCGGGATCAAGCAGATGCCGAATTATTTCTTCCACACGATCAGCACCGCGCCGGCGGCGATCAGCGCGATGCCGAGCCAGCCATTGAGCGAGGGTCGTTCACCGAGAAACACCACGGCGAACAGCGCCACGAACACCACGCTCAATTTGTCGATCGGCGCCACCAGCGTCGCCGGGCCGAGTTTCAGGGCGCGGAAATAGCACAGCCATGATGCCCCGGTGCCGAGCCCGGAGAGCACCAGAAACACCCAGCTCCGGGTCGAGATCGGGCCCGGCGCGGCGAACTGGCCGGTGGCGAACAGCACCGCCGACAACGCCATCAGCACCACGATGGTCCGGATCAAGGTCGCCAGATCCGAATTGATATCGGCGACCCCGACCTTGGCGAAGATCGCCGTCATTGCTGCGAACACCGCCGACAGCAGCGCCCAGACCTGCCAGGGCCACAGCGTTTCGGGGGTCATGGCTGAATGCCCTTGCGACAAACAACGACCTCATCCTGAGAGCCTGACTGAAAAAGGCCTCCATAAATCAAGGCCGATTCGTCATTGCGAGCCGAGGCCGGCGCGGTGCGCCGTCCGAAGGCGAAACAATCCAGGAGCGCCAAGCAAGGACTGGATTGCTTCGCCGCAACAGCTCCTCGCAATGACGGCCTTAAAGGCCTCGCTGTGTTGATCGGTTTGTGAGTCAGACTCTGAAGAGCCGCGCGTCTTGGCGCGGCGTCCCGAAGGAAGATGCGTGCCGGCCTCATGGTTCGAGATACCCGCGACCGCGCGGGCTCCTCACCATGAGGGGCGACATCCGCGTCCGAGGCAGACCCATCAATTGCGGTCTTCCGGCAGCACCGGCAGCGGCGCCACTTCGACGCCTTCATCGATCAGCGCGCGCGCCTCGGCCGGGCTGGCCTCGCCATAGATCGGCCGATGCTCGATGTCGCCGTAATGCATCTTGCGGGCTTCATTGGGAAATTTTTCGCCGACATTGTCGGCGTTCTTGACGATGTGGTCGCGCAGCTCTTTCAGCTTGCTGCGCAATTCGCGCTCCTGCGCCATCAGCAGCGGCATCGACGGCTCGGCGCCCTCGCCGGTCGCGGCCGGCGCCGAGGCGGCCGCCTTGCCCTTCTTGCGCGCGATCTGCGGCGCCATGATCGCCTTTTCGACCTTGGCCGAGCCGCATTGCGGACAGTTCACCAGCTTGCGCCGCACCTGCGAATCGCACGCCGCGGAGCTTTGAAACCAGCTCTCGAAGCCATGACCGCGGTCGCAGCGCAGGGTGTAACGGATCATACCGGGCTCCGCACCAGATGCAGATGCTCCGGACCGGCCTTGGGATCGGCGACGCCGAACCGCCGGCCATGCTGCAGCGACGGAATTTTCCCGCGCACCTTGGCGACCTGCGCGGGATCGATCCTGGCTATGATGAAGCCGGGCTCGGTGCCGGCCTCGGCCAGCACCACGCCCCACGGATCGATGATCAGCGAATGGCCGAAGGTCTCGCGCTTGCTCTCATGCAGCCCGCCCTGCGCCGCCGCAAAGACGAAGCAGCCGTTTTCGATGGCGCGGGCGCGCAGCAGCGGGTGCCAATGCGCCTCGCCGGTGACCTTGGTGAAGGCGGCCGGCACGGTGAGAAACGACGCGCCGCTTTCGGCCAGCGCGCGGTACAGCGCCGGAAACCTCAGGTCATAGCAGATCGTCAAGCCGATCCGGCCCCATGGCAGGTCGGAGATCACCGCGGTTTCGCCGGGCTGGTAGTTGGCGGATTCGCGGTAGCTCTCGCCATTGTCCAGATCGATATCGAACATATGGATCTTGTCATAGCTGGCGAGAATCTGGCCATCCGGGTCGAGCAGGAACGAGCGGTTCGCGGCGCGATCTGGGGTCGCCAGCAGCGCCAGCGAGCCGATGTGGAGGTGGATCTTCAATTCGCGCGCCAATTCGCGATAGGCCTTGAGCGACTTATCGTCGGCCTCGGCGGCGAGCAGTCCGAACAGCGCCTTGCGATTTTCCTGCATCATGTTGCTCACCTCGGGGGTGAGCACATAATCGGCGCCGGCCGCGGCCGCCTCGCGGATCAGCTGGGTGGCCTGATCCAGGCTGGATTCGGGTGATAGTCCGGTGCGCAGCTGCACCATCGCGGCGTTGAAGGACAGGTCATCGCTCATGAGGTGGCCTTTTCATCCGCAAGCAGCGCATCGAGCTTGCCGGCGCGGTCCAGTTCATAAAGTTCGTCACAGCCGCCGACATGCAGCGCGCCGATGAAGATCTGCGGATAGGTCGCGCCGGGCCCGACCCGCGCCGCCATCTGCTCGCGCAACGCCGGGTCGGTCGCGACATTGAGCTCGGTGAACGCGGCTTTCTTGCGAGAAAGCAGCGACTTGGCGGCGCTGCAATAGCCGCAGCCGGGGCGCGTGAAAATCTCGATCGCAACGGGCATAGGCGGCCTCTGGTGAGAACAAGGAATGAACGGACTATATGGGAGATCGCAGGCTGTCCACAACCCGGGCGAAAACCAGCACGTCGACCTGGGCCGCTTTGGCCCGCAACAGCGCTCGCGCGCAGGCATCCACCGTGGCCCCGGAGGTCAGCACATCGTCGACCAGCACGATCCGGCGGCCCTGGATCTCGGCCCTGTTGTCCGGCGGAACCTGGAACGCGCCCTGGACATTGGCGGCGCGCTCGGCCCGCGACAGGCCGATCTGGTGCGCGGTCGGCCGGATCCGCTTCAGCGCTCCCGTCGCCACCGCGACGCCGCTGTGCCGGCCGATCGCCCGCGCCAGCGCGCCGGATTGATTATAGCGCCGCGAAAAGCCGCGGCGCCAATGCAGCGGCACCGGCACCAGCAGATCGGCCTCATCGAGCAGCGTCTTGCCGGCGCGCGCCATCCAGCGCCCCATTGTCGGCGCCAGATCGACGCGGTCCTGGAATTTGAGCGCATGCACCAGCGTCCGCGCCACCTCGTCATAGCGCAGTGCGGCGCGGGCGCGCTGATAGGCCGGCGGATCGGCGATCGCCTGCATCGACAACATGCCGGGGCCGGGATCGTAGACAAAGGGGATGCCGAGCCGGTCGCAATAAGGCGGCGCGATGAACGACAGCTGCGACCAGCAGGCCGCGCAGACGCCCTCGCCGTCGACCGGCTCGCGGCAGGCCACACACAAGGTCGGCAGCGCGATGTCGAGCGCGAGGCGCGCACCATGCAGCAGCGCGCCATGGCACAGCCGCAGCGCGTCGCGCAGGCCGCCGGAAAAGGGACGCGATGGGGCTTCGACATCCATGTCCAAGGCTAGCGCCGGTTCCGCCGGCTCTCAAGTGCCAAAGAGTGTGGCTCCAAGCCAGACACCTCACCATGAGGAGCCGTAATCGGGTTTGCCTCTCCCCCGCCATTCAGCGTACCAACCCGCATGGCCACGCCCTCGCCCACGCCGATCCTGTTCGACCGCCAATTGCTGCGCGCGCGGCAGAGCCGTGCGCGGCGGCTCGGCCCCGCCACCTTCCTGCTCGACCGCGTCAGCGACGACATCGACGAACGGCTACACGCGGTGTTGCGTGACTTCGCCGCTGTTGCCGATCTGTGGACGCCGATGGTGACGCCGGGCACGCATCTGACCGATCGCTTCCAGTCCATCACCCACATCGATCTCGACGACGCGGCGCAAGAGCGCCTGCCCTTCGCGCCGGACTCGCTCGACCTAGTGGTCTCGGCGCTGGCGCTGCAATTCGTCAACGATCTGCCCGGCGTGCTGGCGCAGATCCGCCGCGCGCTGCGGCCGGACGGATTGCTGCTGGCGGCGATGACCGGCGGCGATACGCTGACCGAGCTGCGCCAGGCCTTCGCGCAGGCCGAGGCCGAGCTCGAGGGCGGGGTGTCGCCGCATGTGGCGCCGACCGCCGATCTGCGCGACCTCGGCGCGCTGCTGCAACGCGCCGGCTTCGCGCTGCCGGTCACCGACGTCGACCGCTTCCTGGTGCGCTACGACAACGCCTTCGCGCTGATGCAGGATCTGCGGCGGATGGGCGCCACCAATGTGCTGGTCGACCGCCGCCGCAAGCCGACCCGTCGCGCCACTTTGCTGCGGATGGCGCAGATCTATGCCGAGCGCTTCTCCGATCCCGACGGCCGCATCCGCGCCACTTTCGAGATCGTCTGGCTGTCCGGCTGGGCGCCGCATGAAAGCCAGCAACAGCCGCTGAAGCCGGGCTCGGCGACCGCAAGCCTCGCAGATGCGGTGAAGCGGGTGAAGCCGTAGCGTTCATCCTCATGGTGAGGAGCGCGGCTCTTGCCGCGCGTCTCGAACCATGAGCTGCGTGCCTCATCCTTCGAGACGGCGCTGAAGAAGCGCCTCCTCAGGATGAGGTATCGCTCCTACAGCAACAGATCGATCAGATGCGGGATCAGCGGGATATCCGCCGGCGGCATCGGGTAGTCACGCAGCTTGTTGGCGCGGACCCAGGCCAATGTCTGGCCTTCGCGGGCGATCGCCTGGCCTTCCCAGCGCCGGCAGATATAGAGCGGCATCAGCAGGTGGAAATCCGCATAGGCATGGCTGGCGAAGGTCAGCGGCGCCAGACACGCCTCTTTCACCGTGATGCCGAGTTCTTCGCGCAATTCGCGGATCAGCGCGGCCTCCGGGCGCTCGCCGGGGTCGAGCTTGCCGCCGGGAAACTCCCACAGGCCGGCGAGCTGCTTGCCCTCCGGGCGCTGCGCGATCAGCACCCGATTATCGGCGTCGATCAGCGCCACCGCGACGACGAGCAGGAGGTTCATCTCGGCCATGGCCGCCAGCGCTTTCTTCACCCTCCCCTGGAGGGGGAGGGTCGACCGCGAAGCGGTCGGGGTGGGGTGACAGCGGGGTGATAGGCGCTGCGTTGCCAACTTGGCGCCACCCCACCCCGGACGGCTACGCCGTCCGCCCCTCCCCCTCCAGGGGAGGGTGGAAAATTACGACCGGTAGTCGCCATTGATGGCGATATATTCCTTGGTGAGGTCGCAGGTCAGCACCCGGTCGCGACCCGTGCCGAGCCCGAGCGCGACCTTGATCTGGATTTCCGGATGCTTCATCGCCGCCGAGACCTCGGCCTCGTCATAGGACGGATCGCGCGCGCCGGACTTGGCTACGCGGATGCCGTTGAACGAGATCGACAATTTATCGCGATCCGCCGGCTCGCCGGCCTTGCCGACCGCCATCACCACGCGACCCCAATTGGCGTCCTCGCCGGCAATCGCGGTCTTGACCAGCGGCGAATTGGCGATCGACATCGCGATCTTGCGGGCCGACGCCTTGGAGGTGGCGCCCTCGACGATGATCTCGACCAGTTTGCGCGCGCCTTCGCCGTCGCGGGCGACCTGCTCGGCGAGATTGGCCAGCACCTTGTTGAACGCCTTGACGAAACCCGTCAGCCGCGGATCGGCGGCGCGGGAAATTTTCGGCGCGCCGTTCGCCGCTGCCGCGCCGGTGGCAAAGGCCAGCAGCGTGTCGGAGGTTGAGGTGTCGCCATCGATGGTGACCGCATTGAAGGTGTCGGCGACGCCGGCCTTCAGCAGCGCCTGCAGGCACGCCGCCGATAGCGGCGCGTCGGTGAACACGAAGGCCAGCATCGTCGCCATGTCGGGCGCGATCATGCCGGCGCCCTTGGCCATGCCGCTGATCGTCACTTTGGCCTTGCCGAGCTTGACCGTGGCGGTGGCGACCTTGGGGAAAGTGTCCGTGGTCATGATCGCCTTGGCGGCATCCATCCAGCCGTCCGGCGCCGCATTGTCCGACAGCTTGCCGAGCACGCCGTCGAATTTGGTTGCATCCAGCGGCTCGCCGATCACCCCGGTCGAGGCCAGAAAGATCTCGTCCGGTTTGCAGCCGACCACTTTGGCGGCGATGTCGCCGGTGAGCTTGGTCGAGACCTTGCCGTTCTTACCGGTGAAGGCGTTGGCATTGCCGGAATTCACCACCAGCGCCCGGGCGGTGCCGCCCTTCAGCTTGGCGCGACACCATTCGACCGGCGCCGACGGGCATTTCGACTTGGTGAACACCCCGGCGACCGTGGTGCCCTGGTCGAGCGCCACCAGCAGCACGTCGGTACGGCCCTTGTAGCGAATGCCGGCGGCGGCGGTGGCGAGCCTGACGCCGGCGATCGCCGGCATCTGCGGAACATTGATGGGCGCGAGCGGGGAGACGGCGGTGGACATTGGCGGCCTTCGGATTTCCAGCTCCCGCCGATGGCGGGAGAACCCGCACCCTCTCCCACACCGCGCCGCGGAAGAAAAGTGGAGAATGCCCGCCGGCGCGCGCCTAGACCCGCTGCATCGACACCGACAGCTTCGGGCCGTTCTTGATGGTCTGATACACCACGCAATAGCGCTCGGTGAGTTTCAGCAGCAGATCGAGCCGATCTTGCGGCGCGTCGGTACCGACCTCGAAACGCAGCCGGATCTCGGCGAAGCCGACCGGCACCTCCTTGTCGATACCGAGGGTGCCGCGGAAATCCAGATCGCCCTCGGCGATGACATTGCCGACGCTGAGCGGCAGCTCGATCGCGGTGGCCACCGATTTCAACGTCACCCCGGCGCAGGCCACCAGCGCCTCGAGCAACATGTCGCCGGAACACAGCTCCAGCCCGGAGCCGCCGGTCGCGGGATGCAGCCCCGCCATCGCCAGCGCCCGGCCGGTTTCGAGCTTGCAGGCGATACCGTCGGCGTCGATCGCGCCTTTGGCGGTCAAGGTGATCAAGGCCGCCTGCGGGTCCGATTTGAACCGCTCCTTGATCGGGGCTTGGGTTGCGCGAAGCGTGGCTGCATCCATGAGGCTCTCCCGGTTTTGCTAGCGTGTCTACGGAGCGGACAGCATGGATGTTACCAACCGACCGCGCCGCCGTTATGTGGGGTCGTGCGGCGGCCTTGCCACGGCCTGCCATTCTCAGCAAAACAAAACATTTTCAAGAGCTTAACCTCACTTACGTGAGGCAGGCCAGGTCTCCCCAAGCCGGCCACAACGCGGTCAAAATGAGGTAACGGTAAATTCGGCATTGAGTCACCCTCGCAATCCCCTGCCGATAATGGTCCGTGACAGCGCGGGCGCCGTCCGATATCCGGATAGTTGATGGATACAATCGTGAACCCTGCCCGCCCAACTGTCGACGATCGCTTCGAGACCTCCCGGATCACCGGCGAGATCGACGCGCTGGCCGTCCAACATGCCGGGCACGAGGACCTGTTCCGCTCCGCCCTCGCCCAGCTGATGAAGGCCGAGTTGGCGAAGGCACGCGACGCCGCCCAGGCGCTGCTGCTGAGCGATCGGCACGGGCGCCGCTGCGCCGAGCGGCTGTGCTTCGTCCAGGACGAGATCATCCGCATGCTGTTTGCGGCGGCCAACCGCCATCTTTATCCGTCGCCGACCCCCTCCAGCGCCGAACGCATGGCGGTGGTCGCCACCGGAGGCTATGGCCGCGGCCTGATGGCGCCGGAATCCGACATCGATCTGCTGTTCATCCTGCCCTACAAGCAGACCGCCTGGGGCGAGCAGATCGCCGAGGTGATCCTGTATTGCCTGTGGGACATCGGCCTCAAGGTCGGACACGCCACCCGCTCGGTCGACGAATCGATCCGCCAGGCCCGTGGCGACATGACGATCCGCACCGCCATCCTCGAAACCAGATTCCTGACCGGCGACAAGGCGTTGTACCAGGAACTGGTGGACCGCTTCGACAAGGAAGTGGTCGAGGGCACCGCGGCCGAATTCGTCACCGCCAAGCTCGCCGAGCGCGAGGAGCGCCACCGCCGCGCCGGGCAATCGCGCTATCTGGTCGAGCCCAATGTCAAGGACGGCAAGGGCGGGCTGCGCGATCTGCACACGCTGTTCTGGATTGCCAAATACGTCTACCAGGTCCGCGAGATCGCCGAACTGGTCAAGCGCGGCGTGTTCGACGCACATGAATACCGCACGTTCCGGCGCTGCTCCGATTTCCTCTGGTCGGTGCGCTGCAACCTTCACTTCGTCGCCGGCCGCCCCGAGGAGCGGCTGTCGTTCGACCTGCAGCGCGAGATCGCGGTCCGGCTCGGCTACACCTCGCATCCCGGGATGCAGGACGTCGAGCGCTTCATGAAGCATTACTTCCTGATCGCCAAGGATGTCGGCGACCTCACGGCGATCCTGTGCGCCAAGCTGGAGGATCAGCAAGCCAAGCCGGCGCCCGCGCTGACCCGGATGATGGCGCGGCTGCTACCCAGCACGCCGGGGCGACGAGTCCCGGACAGCGACGACTTCGTCATCGACAACAACCGCATCAATCTGGCCGCGCCGGACGTGTTCAAACACGATCCGGTCAATCTGATCCGGCTATTCCGGCTCGCCCAGAAGAACGATCTGGCATTTCACCCCGACGCGATGCGCGCGGTGACGCGGTCGTTGCGGCTGATCAACGCCCAGCTGCGCGACAATCCGGAAGCCAACCGGCTGTTTATCGAGATCCTGACCTCCGACAACGCCGAGGTGGTGCTACGGCGCATGAACGAGACCGGCGTGCTCGGCCATTTCATCCGCGCCTTCGGCCGCATCGTCTCGATGATGCAGTTCAACATGTATCATCACTACACCGTCGACGAGCACCTGCTGCGCTGCGTCGGCAACCTCCAGGAGATCGAACGCGGCGGCAATGACGAATTCATCGTCGCCTCCGATCTGATGCGCAAGATCCGCCCCGAGCATCGCCGGGTGATCTATGTCGCGGTGCTGTTGCACGACATCGCCAAGGGGCAGCCGGAAGATCACTCGATCGCCGGCGCCAAGGTGGCGCGGCGGCTGTGCCCGCGACTGGGCTTCAACGCCGCCGATACCGAACTGATCGCCTGGCTGATCGACAAGCACCTGGTGATGTCGTCGGTGGCGCAGTCGCGCGACCTGTCGGACCGCAAGACCATCGAGAATTTCGCCGCGGTGGTGGAATCGGTCGAGCAGATGAAGCTGTTGACCATCCTGACCACCGCCGACATTCGCGGCGTCGGCCCCGGGGTGTGGAACGGCTGGAAGGCGCAGCTGTTGCGCACGCTGTATTACGAAACCGAGCCGGCGCTGACCGGCGGTTTCTCCGAGGTCAACCGCGCGCAGCGGATCAGCTCGGCGCAGGCCGAATTCCGCGCCGCCTTCCGCGAATGGCCGGAGGCCGAACTCGACGCCTATGTGGCGCGGCATTATTCGGCCTATTGGCTCAAGGTCGAGCTGGCCCGCAAGATCCGCCACGCCAAATTCCTGCGCGCCTCCGAACAGGCCGGTCACAAGCTCGCGATCAATGTCGGCTTCGACGAGGCCCGCGGCGTCACCGAACTGACGATTCTCGCGGTTGACCATCCTTGGCTGCTGTCGATCATCGCCGGCGCCTGCGCCTCCGCCGGCGCCAACATCGTCGACGCCCAGATTTACACCACCACCGACGGCCGCGCGCTCGACACCGTGGCGATCACCCGCGAATATGACCGCGACGAGGATGAGGGGCGCCGCGCCACCCGGATCGGCGAGACCATCGAGGACCTGCTGGAAGGCAAATTGCGGCTGCCCGAGGTGGTGGCGCGCCGCGCCGCCAAACGCGGCAAGCTGAAGCCCTTCGTGGTCGAACCCGAGGTGATCATCAACAATCAGTGGTCGGACCGCTACACCGTGATCGAGGTCACCGGGCTGGACCGCACCGGCCTGCTCTACCAGCTGACCACCGCGATCTCGAAGCTCAATCTCAATATCGCCTCGGCGCATGTCGCCACCTTCGGCGAGCGGGCTCGCGACGTGTTCTACGTCACCGACCTGCTCGGCGCGCAGATCACCGCGCCGACCCGCCAGGCCGCGATCAAGCGCGCGCTGGTGCACCTGCTGGCCAATGGCGACGCCGAAGAGAACACCGCGGCGTAAGGGAGCGCCACGACCGGATCGAGTTGACGGCGCACCCATCCGCCCGGGCGCCGGGGCAATTGCCGCTGTTGTGGCCGACTGGCGTCTCGATAGACAGGAACCTAACACGACGTCTGGCGGTTCTGACCGTCGAGGCGACCCATATTTCCGCCAATCACTCTCACGTGAGTTCAGACCATGATCAAAGCCCGCCCGCTCATCATTCGCACCGTCGCCGTCATCGGCCTCATCGCGGTCCCCGTGCTCTCGGTCGTGGCGATGTCGCCGCGCGACAATAATGCGGGGCCGGACCTCGACCTGATCGCCGGCGTCATCCAGCTCGTCCATCGCGCCTATGTGCACCCGGTGAGTTCGGACGAACTCACCAAGGACGCCCTCAAGGGCATGCTCAACCGGCTCGATCCGCATTCCGACTACATGGACGAGAACGAATTCAAGATGATGGAGACCGACATGTCCGGCCAGTTCGGCGGGCTCGGCATGCAGATCTCCGCGCAGGGCGGAATTCCCACCATCGTCTCGCCGATCGACGGCACCCCGGCGGCGCGGGCCGGGCTTGAACCCGGCGACGCTATCATCAAGGCGGGCGATGCCAGCACCCAGGGCATGAACCTGCGCAAAGTCGTCGAGTTGCTGCGCGGCGAGCCCGGAACCAAAGTGACGATCACCATCCTGCGCGGCAAGCAGGAGCCGTTCGACGTCACGCTCACGCGCGAAATCATCCGCGTCGCCTCGGTCAAGTCGCAGCTCGAGCCGAACGGCGTCGGCTATATCCGCATCAGCCAGTTCGGCGGCGATACCGCCGAAGGGTTCAAGACCGCCATCACCAAACTGAAGGAAGAAGCCAAGGCAGGCGACAAGGGTGGTGTGAAGGGACTGGTGATCGACCTGCGCAACGATCCGGGCGGGTTGTTGAACGCGGCCATCGCGGTCTCCAGCGATCTGCTCGATGGCGGCCCGGTGGTCAGCATCCACGGACGACAGGCGGATGACGAACACGTCTTCAAGGCGCCGGCCAAGGGTGACATGCTGCCCGGCGTTCCGGTCGTGGTCCTGATCAACGGCGCATCGGCATCGGCCTCCGAGATCGTCGCCGGTGCCCTGCAGGATCGTCACCGGGCCACGGTGATGGGAACCCAGAGTTTCGGCAAGGGCTCGGTGCAGACGGTGATCCCGCTCAAGGGCCACGGCGCGGTGCGGCTTACCACGGCGCTGTACTATACGCCGTCGGGCCGCTCGATCCAGGACGACGGCATCGCGCCCGACATCGTCGAGGAGGCCCTGAAGGATCAGCAGATCAGCGGCGGCGCCCTGATCCGCGAAAGCGCGCTGCACGGCGCTTTGGCCAATCCCGGACAACTCGGCAAGCCGGGCAGCGAATCCGGCACACAAGCGCCGGCGTCGGCCGACCAGCCGGCCAAGCAGCTCAACAAGGCCGCCTTTTCGGCGCCGATCAAGACCAACCTGATTGGCAAGCCCGATGACGCCCAGCTGAAGGCGGCGCTCGCCTATCTGAACAAGGCGCCCGCTACGCCAGCCAAGCCGAATTGATGGCGGCACGGGGGTGACGACGGTCTGAGCGGTCGCGGTCCTGAGTTCGGACCTCGACCGCACCGCGCTTCGATGACGAACGGATGCCGGCGGCGACCGCCCCGCGCTATTTCACCGGCTCCTCGAGCTTGCCGTCGAGCACCAGCCGCAGCATCTGGGCCAGCTGCGCGCGGCGATAGGGTTTCGCCAGCAGGTGCACGCCGGCGTCGAGCCGGCCGTGATGCACGATCGCATTCTCGGTATAGCCGGAGGTGAACAGCACCTTGAGCCTCGGCCGATCCTTGCAAAGCGTGTCGGCGAGCTGTCGGCCATTGATGCCGCCCGACAGGATCACGTCGGTAAACAACAGGTCGAATTCGAGACCGCCATCGACCATCGACAGCGCTTCGGCCGCCGTCGCGGCCGAATTGGCCGTATAGCCGAGCGCCGCCAGATGGGCCATGACGTAGTTGCGCACCAGGACATCATCCTCCACCACCAGCAGCGTCTCTTTTCCGCCGCGCGCCAAGGCCGGCGCGGGTCCCTCGAGTTTCGGATCTTGCGCGGAGGCGCAGGGCAAATAAATCCGGATTGTGGTGCCGTGGCCTTCCTCGCTGTAGACCTCGATATGGCCGCCGGACTGCTTGATGAAACCGTACACCATGCTGAGCCCGAGCCCGGTGCCTTCGCCGATCGGCTTGGTGGTGAAGAATGGCTCGAACACCCGGTCGCGGATCGCCGCCGGAATGCCGGTGCCGCTATCGCTCACCGCCAGCATCACGTAGCGCCCGGCGGAAACCTCGTCGTGGTGGTCCGCATAGGACTGGTCGAGGTCGACATTGCCGGTTTCCAGCAGCAGCTTGCCGCCATCGCGCATCGCGTCGCGGGCGTTGATCGCCAAATTGATCAGGGCGCTGCCGAGTTGCGAGGGGTCGGCGAGCGCCAGCCGCAGTTCCGGCGCCGGGTTGATGTCGATTTCGATCTGCTCGCCCAAGGTGGCGCGCAGCAGTTTCGCGGTGTCGGCGATCAGCGCGTTGACGTCGATGCTGCGCGGCTTCAGCGGCTGTTTGCGGGAGAACGACAACAGCCCGTTGGTGAGGTCGCTGGCGCGCCCGATCGCCTGATCGACGATCGCGGCGACCTCCTCGAGCGCGGGCTTGCCGGCCACGCCTTCGGCCAGCATTTCGATGCCGCCGGTGACCACGGTGAGGATGTTGTTCAGATCGTGGGCGACGCCGCCGGTAAGCTGGCCGATCACCTGCATCTTCTGCGACTGGCGAAGCTGCCGCTCGGCCTCCCTGAGCGCGGTGACGTCGCGGTAGACGATCACCGAGCCGCCGAACGTCCCGTCGGGGTTCTCGATCGGCCGGCAACTGGCGACGAGCTGGACCAGCACCTCGTCGGCATGCCTGATTCCCAATTCGACATTGTCAAAGCTCTCGCCGCGACGGGCCCGCCAGGACGGGCTTTGCTCGTCCGGCATCGGCGTCACGCCGTCGCCCAGATAGCGTTTGTATTTAGTTTTCCAGCGCTCCGAACCGATTTCGGCGGCGGCGCCAAACAACGCCACGCAGGTCGGATTGGCAAACACCCGCTGTCCCTCGGCGTCGATCACCACCACCGCGTCAGCCATGCTGGCGATGGTCTTATCCAGCAGTTCCGACTTGCCGCGTAGCGCCGCGCCCGTCTGTTCGATCTCGTCGACCACCTTGGCGAAGGCCGCGGCGAGGATTTTCGGCTCGCCGCTGAGACCGGTCGGCATCGCCAGGCGTCCGGTGCGCGCGAAACCGTCAACCGCGGCGCTGATCTGCCCGATCGGCCGCGCCAGCGAGCGCGACAGCAGCGCCGCGAGCAGCACGGCGCCGATCGCGCCGAATAGCGCCACCACGATGCCGGAGCTTTGCAGCGCGGTTGCCGGCGCCATGATCCTGTCGAATGGTTCGATCTCGATCACCCCGGTCCGCAAGCCGCTGGTCAATGGCGCCACCACGATTGCGGCGGCGGTTCGCCGGCCGTCCGCGGCGTCGAACACCGTCGCGGTGCCTTGCTTGTCGCCGAGCGATGCCGCGAGCTTCGGGTAATCCTGCTGCCAGAGCCGCCCCGATTCGGCGGGCATGATTCGTCCCCCCGAGTAATTCATCAGATAGGGGCCGCTGGCGTCGACGAAATACACCTCGGTGTCGTTGCCCAGCGCCGCGCGAAGCCGTTCGAAGGTCGGACGCAGATCGAACTCGAGCACCAACACACCGAACGCCTCACCGGACGGACCGCGAACCGGCGCCGCGACCGATATCAAAGGCACGGCCGGCATCGCGGCATCGCTCGGCTGCTCGAACCGGATCGGCGAGAAATAGACCTCATCGGCCGGCAGCGCACGCGCACGCCGCAGCAACTCCTCGTCGCGTGGCGTCAATTCGGTCAACGCCGCGGCGCCGACGCGGCCCTCCGTTCCCTCGCGCACGACCCGGACGAGTTCGCGGTCGCGGTCGCCGGTGACGATCAGGCGAAACTCGGCAAAACCCTGTTTGGCGCCCATCACCGCGGCATAGTCGTCGGCCAGATGCCGCCGCCAGGCGTCGGCGCTGAGCCCGTCCTGCGGATCGACGCCGCCGTTGAGGCGGGCTCGGATCCAGCCCTGATGCGCCGACAGGCTGCGGGTCGACAACACTTCGTTGCGCACCACCCGCAGGATCGATTCGAAGCCGCTGAGCCGCGCCTTGGCGTTGCCGACCAGTTGCATCAGGCCGTTCGGCACCACGGCGCGGCCGATATTGTAATAAGCGAGCACGCCGACCGCGGCCACCACGCACAGCACCAGGCCGGTCATCGCCAAGGTCAAACGCACCCACAATCGCATGGCTTCAACTTTTCAATCAGGCGGCCGCAAGCGGGACGCGAAGGCTAGCCTATGGCGCTTCGAGGCGCCACCGCAGCGCGGTGCTGGCCGTCGGTCGCCGCCTGGCGGTTGCCCTCGGAGCGATCAGTCGGGAATTTCGCCAAATCCCTTTCCGATCGCCAGCGGCTTGGTCCGGATCAACCGCGAATCTTCGACCGCCGCCTGGCGATGCTTGACCGCCTCGCGATACACCGGATCGCGGATCATCTCGACGAACGCCGCCACGCTCGGATATTCTGCGATGAAGCAATGATCCCAGCGCTCCGCAGCCGGCCCAATCAGCATCAGCTCGAATTGGCCCTGCCACACCACCTTGCCGCCGAGCCTGACAAATACCGGACCGCTCTCGCGGCCATAGGCGGCATAGGCCTCCGCGCCGGTGGCCTCGCGACCGTCCGGATAGGCCGCGCGCGGCTTCAGCCGCACCAGATTGAGCATCTGGATCTGGCCTTCGCGATCGTTGTCGCGAAACTGTGCGAACACCTCCTTGGTCGGATCGATATGTCCAGTCATGCGGATCTCCCTTGCTTTTTTTGCGCGGTGGCGACCTGTGCTAGGGTCGCACGGTTACCATCCCGGCTTTCTTCAGGGGAAATCGCGGTGAATGCAATCGCCAACACTGTGGTCGCGCTGGTCGCCGCGCTGCATGTCTATTTTCTGGTGCTGGAAATGTTTCTCTGGACCAGACCGATCGGCCTGAAGACGTTTCGGAACACGCCGGAACGGGCGCGGGACTCCGCCGTGCTTGCCGCCAATCAGGGGCTGTATAATGGCTTCCTGGCCGCCGGGCTGCTGTGGGGCCTGATCCATCCGGACCCCACCATCGCACTGCAGATCAAGACATTCTTCCTGCTTTGCGTGGTGGTCGCCGGCGCCTATGGGGCGAAAACGGTGAGCCTGCGGATCCTTTACGTCCAGGCCGCCCCGGCGGCGCTGGCGCTGATCCTGGTGTGGCTGGCCTAGATAGTGCGGCGCTGCCCTGATAACCGCGTCTCGGCGCGAGGTCTGCGCGCGCCCATCTTCTGGGCATCGCACGCCCCATTGCCTTCACCAAACGACTGATCCACACTCCGCGCAACGGCGGCTTCCGGCATCAACGGACAAGACCGCCGGCAAACCACATCGGAGGGCACGATCCTATGAAGAGCATTTTTCATGCGACGGCCGCGGCTGTCGCCGCGATCGCGCTGTCGGCCGCCCCGGCCTTCGCGCAGAAGAAATACGACCCCGGCGCCACCGACACCGAGATCAAGATCGGCCAGACCACGCCGCTATCCGGCCCGGCGTCGGCCTATGCGACCATCGGCAAGACCCAGGCCGCTTACTTCAGGATGATCAACGACCAGGGCGGCGTCAACGGCCGCAAGATCAACTTCATCCAGTATGACGACGCCTATTCGCCGCCGAAGACCGTCGAGCAGGTCAGGAAGCTGGTTGAAAGCGACGAAGTGCTGCTGACCTTTCAGCTGATCGGCACGCCGCCGAATGCGGCGGTGCAGAAATATCTCAACGCCAAGAAGGTGCCGCAACTATTCGCCGCCACCGGCGCGTCGCGCTTCACCGACCCGAAAAACTATCCCTGGACCATGGGCTTCAACCCCAACTACCAGACCGAGGGCCGGATTTACGGCCGTTACATCCTGAAGAATTATCCCGACGCCAAGATCGGCGTCTTGTTCCAGAACGACGATCTCGGCCGCGATTACGTCACCGGGCTAAAAGCGGCGCTCGGCGACAAGGCGGAGAAGATGATCGTCTCCGAATCCTCCTATGAGCTGTCCGACCCGACGATCGATTCGCAGATCGTCAAGATGAAGTCGCTCGGCGTCGACCTGGTGTTTGACGCCTCGACCCCGAAATTCGCCGCCCAGGCGATCAAGAAGATCGCCGCTCTCGATTGGCATCCGGTGCACATCCTCGACATCAACGCCACCTCGGTCGGCGCGGTGATGAAGCCCGCGGGCCTCGACAATTCCAAGGGCGTGATCAGCGTCAATTACGGCAAGGACCCGCTCGATCCGAAGTGGAAAGACGACGAGGGCATGAAGCACTACTTCGCCTTCATGGAAAAATATTACCCCGATGGCGACAAGAATTCGTCGTTCAACACCTATGGCTATTCCAACAGTCAACTCTTGATTGAGGTGCTCAAGGCCTGCGGCGACGATCTCACCCGCGCCAACATCATGAAGCAGGCAACCTCGCTCAAGGACGTGCAGCTTGAGCTGTCGCTGCCCGGGATCGTGGTCAACACCTCGCCGACCGATTACCGCGTCAATAAGCAATTGCAGATGATGAAGTTCAATGGCGAGCGCTGGGAGATGTTCGGCCCGGTCATCGAGGACAATGCGGCGGGCTAGCAATTTCGCCTCCGATCAAGGCGAGGCGCGATGATCGCTTGTCGCGGCGATCGCAAGTCGCGGCAGCCGCGGCGCGTGACAGGCTCTCATCCTCTCCCTTTGCGGGGAGAGGATGAGGGCACGTCGACCCCACCATCGCACCGCGCACGTCTGACCTTCCACGCGGGGTGGTAGTCCGACGCCACGCAACCGTCATGGGGTTGCCTTGACTCGTAATATCACGCACTAGACAAGGGCGACGGTGCCGACCAATTTGGAACAGACAGAAAAACAGATGGTGACGTAATTTCCATTTGTCGCCAACTCGGTGGTTGGATCTCGACGAAGTGGAAGGCGTCGCTACGCGGCGAATAGACCATGAAATCAGACCCCAGACCCTATTTCACGGTGCATCAACTCGAAGAGATGGCGGTCGCCAAATACATCGAGGCCGCATTGACCCCGGAAGGGCCCGAGCGCAGCGAGTTGCTCGAAGAAGCCAAGGGCTTCGCCAGCCGCGCCAAAATGAAGAGCTGGCTGATGTGCGAGATGGAGCTGCCGGACCGCTCCTCGTATCATTGACGGCCGGTCGGCGATTACACGGCTGATCGGGATCAGCGCCGGCGGCGCGGCCGTCGCATCGTCCGGGTGAATGCCGCTATCATCAGCCCTTTTGCCCGGGACGCCAATCACCTTCGCTCGCGAAAGCGCCGTAGGCCAGTGGCGCGCCTCATTCCCAGGGAAGGGCGTCGTATTCGCGCTGCAGGCGATCCATCGCGATCACCACCGCGGAGCCGGCAAATTCTCGGCTGGCCTGACCGCAATCGACCGATTCGACCTTCCAATTGGCGCGGTTGCTGTCGTCATCGGGAAGACAGCGCCGGATGCGGATGCTCTCGACCTTGTCGCAGTGGCGTTGCTGGCGGACATCCTCCAGGAGCAACGCTTCGATTTCGTGAGCAGGCAGCAGGACGCGCGGCATTCGGATGTCCTTGAGAGCAGATCTGTCGGGCCAATCGGTCAATGATCGATCGAACGTGCAGACTAGCGCAACAGAAGTGCCGGCATTTGCGGTGGCTCAAATCGGGCCGACAGCGGGTTGGTTCCGCGCTGCGAAATAGACCCTTAACCATCGCTTAACTCGACTTTAAACCCGCTCCGCTAGGGTCAGCCTCGATAAATGTGGGCGTTGCGGATGGCGTGGGGCAAGAAGAAAACCAGCACACGACGGGAGCCGCAATTCGGCCTTTCGGCGTCCCTGGCCGGGCTGCGCCTGGGCCCGCAGGACCGGGTCGCGGGCGCCTATGACAGCAAACCGAAGAGCAAGAAACCCGCCAGCAAGCCCAGCAGCGGCGAGCAACCGCGCGGCAACAAGCCAAAGCGTGGCAAGGCCAAATCCAGGCGCGGCGTGAGCGGTTGGTTCTACCGGCTGTTCTATTGGAGCGCGGTCGCCGGAATCTGGGCAATGCTCGCCGTGGTCGGCGTGATGATCTGGGTCGGCGCGCATCTGCCCGCGATCCAGTCGCTGGAAATCCCGAAACGACCACCGACCATCACCATCGTCGGGTACGACGGCAGCCGGCTGTCGGTCCGCGGCGAAATGGCCGGCACCAATGTCGCGCTGAAGGATCTGCCGCCCTATCTGCCGCAGGCGTTCATCGCGATCGAGGACCGCCGCTTCTACCACCATTTCGGCGTCGACCCGCTGGGCATCGCGCGCGCCATCGTCGCCAATATCGCGCATCGCGGCGTGTCGCAAGGCGGCTCGACATTGACCCAGCAGCTGGCGAAGAACCTGTTCCTGACCCAGGAGCGCACCATGGCGCGCAAGCTGCAGGAGCTGGAGCTGGCGCTGTGGCTGGAACGCAAACATTCCAAGGACCAGATCCTGGAGCTGTACCTCAACCGGGTCTATTTCGGCTCCGGCGCCTATGGGGTGGAAGCCGCGGCGCAGCGCTATTTCGGCAAATCGGCCAAGAACGTCTCGCTGGCGGAGGCCGCGATGCTGGCCGGCTTGGTCAAATCGCCGTCGCGACTGGCGCCGAACCGCAATCCGGAGGGCGCGGAGAAGCGCGCCCAGACCGTGCTGGCGACGATGGCGGACGCCGGCTTCATCACCAATAAGCAGGCCCAGGCCGCGATCGCCCATCCGCTCTACATCGTCAAGCCGCCCAGCGCCGGCACCATCAACTACGTGGCCGATTGGATCGGCGAGGAGCTCGACGATCTGGTCGGCCAGATCGACCAGAGCATCGTCGTCGAAACCTCTATCGATCCGACGCTGCAGGCGGCCGCGGAAGCCGCTGTAATCGATGAATTGGCGGCCAAGAGCGTCAAATACCGGGTCTCGCAAGGCGCGCTGGTGGCGATGACCACGGACGGCGCGGTGCGCGCGATGGTCGGCGGCCGCAATTACGCCGAGAGCCAGTTCAATCGCGCGGTCACCGCCAAGCGCCAGCCCGGCTCGGCGTTCAAGCCGTTCGTCTATCTCACCGCGATCGAGGCCGGGCTGACGCCGGATACGATCCGGCAGGATGCGCCCCTCGACGTCAAAGGCTGGCGGCCGGAGAATTACGGCCACGAATATTTCGGCGCGGTGACGCTGACCCAGGCGCTGGCGATGTCGTTGAATACCGTGGCGGTGCGGCTCGGGCTCGAGGTGGGACCCAAGAATGTGGTGCGCACCGCGCATCGCCTCGGCATCGCATCGAAGCTCGAGGCCAATGCCTCGATCGCGCTCGGCACTTCGGAAGTGTCGCTGACCGAATTGGTCGGCGCCTATGTCCCGTTCGCCAATGGCGGACTCGGCGTGTCGCCGCATGTGATCGACACCATCCGTACCGTCGCCGGCAACAAATTGCTGTATGCGCGGCCGCCCGATCCGCAGAACCGGGTGATCGACCCGCGCAATGTCGCAATGATGAACGCCATGATGGAGCAGACGCTGATCAGCGGCACGGCGCGCAAGGCCGACATCCCGGGCTGGTCGGCGGCCGGCAAGACCGGCACCAGCCAGGACTTCCGCGACGCCTGGTTCATCGGCTACACCGCGCACCTCGTCACCGGCGTCTGGTTCGGCAATGATGACAATTCGCCGACCAAAAAGGCCACCGGCGGCGGCTTGCCGGTCGAGGTTTGGAGCCGCTTCATGCGCACCGCGCATGAAGGCGTCGCGGTCGCGGCGCTGCCGGGAGGAGCGAGAAGCAGCTGGGCTTCCGCCGCCCCCGAAGCAACGCGCGGCGACACGGCGGGCGGCGAACTCGCGATGCCACAGCGCGGGGCCTCGCAGCCGACCCGTGCGGCGGTCCGCCCGGAATCATCGGGCGGAATCGACGGCTGGCTGATGGATCGGCTGTTGGGCCGCTAGGCCAGAGCCATTGCGGTTCTGATAGATCAGAACCGCAGCTCTGGATTGTTGTTTGACGGGTTTCTTCACGCGAACCGCAGCCACCTCGCTCGAAAACCCTCGCATGCGCGCTGGCGCCTTCAGTCGCTGATGCCGTAGCGGTGCAGGTCGTTGCCATGGGTGTCGAGCCAGGTCTTGGCGCGCTCGACGCTGGGGCAGACCTTGGCGACCACCTTCCAGAACCGGGCCGAATGGTTCATCTCCACCAGATGCGCGACTTCATGCGCGGCGAGATAATCCAGCACATAAGGCGGCGACAGGATCAGGCGCCAGGAGAACGACAGCGACCCGGCCGAGGTGCAGGAGCCCCAGCGGCTGGACTGATCACGGATCGAAATCCGCGTCACCTTGACGCCGAGCGCCTCGGCATAATGCTGCGACGCCTTCTGCAGATCCTTGCGCGCCTCGCGCTTGAGAAAATCATGCACCCGGCGATCGATGTGTTCGGCCTCGCCGGCGACGCAGATGATCCGCTCACCGGAATCGCGGATCTCGGTCCACACCGTGCCGCGCACGCCAGCGCGATGCACGATCTTGTGGTCGTGACCGCGCAGCGGCACCAGGGTTCCGGGGTGGAACGGGGCCGCCTTCGGCAAGCGGCCGAGCCGCGCCGCAATCCAGGCGCCGTGGCGCTGCGCAAATTCCTTCGCGTCGGCGAGCGTGCCGCGTGGCGGCATGGTCAGAATCGCCTCACGATCACTTGGATGAATCCGAAGTGTGTAGCGTCGCGCGCGCCGATGTCGGCGCAAACGAATGGCGAAAATCTGCGAGCCAAACTTGACGGCGAGGGTCTGCGGTTCAGTAGGACGGCGATAAAGAAGAGCGCGAAAGGCCATATCTGGGGATCCGGACATCAGGAAGCTGCCGGGATTTTGCCATATCCGCCGCCAGGGAAATCGTTCGGCGCAAAAACAAATCATTTGCCCAATATACAGGGTGATCGAAAAAACAGGCCCCTACCGAATGGGCCGTGGAACGCCAATTTCGGGTGAATCATCGCTCGGACCTACGAGTTGAATAATGACTCAGTCCTCATTTCTTCCGCAGGCGGTGAATCGCTCTTTTCACGGGTAGATGCACGGATTTACCCCCAATTTGGTCCGGCGCGGCTACGCGACGCCAAATCCAAATCGAAAATCGCGTGCGCGCGCGTGCCGACAAGCAGCCTCTGTTGAGACGCGCGAAAGCTATTCCGCAGCGTCGGCGGTGTTCTTCGCATGCGCCGCCGACACCATGAAATCGGAAATCCGCGGCACGATTTCGGAGCGAAAGCGCGAGCCGTTGAACACGCCATAATGGCCGACGCCCTTTTGCACGTAATGCACCCGACGATCATCCGGGATCGCGGTGCACAGCGCGTGCGTCGCCTCGGTCTGACCGAGACCGGAGATGTCGTCGTTCTCGCCCTCCACCGTCATCAGCGCCACCCGCTTGATCTTGGAGGGATCGACCGGCTTGCCGCGATGCATCATCTCGCCCTTCGGCAGCGCGTGCTTGACGAACACCACGTCGACGGTCTGCAGATAATATTCGGCGGTCAGGTCCATCACCGCGAGATATTCGTCGTAGAATTCGCGATGCTTGTCGGCCAGATCGCCGTCGCCCTGCACCAGATGATTGAACAGGTTCTTGTGCGCGTCGACATGGCGGTCGAGATTCATGCTGATGAAGCCGTTCAGCTGCAGGAACCCGGGATAGACGTCGCGCATCACCCCCGGATGCGGGAACGGCACCTTGGTGATGACATGGGCGCGGAACCAGTCGATTCCCTTCTCGGCGGCGAGATTGTTGACCGCGGTCGGATTGCGCCTGGTGTCGATCGGACCGCCCATCAGCGTCATCGACACCGGCACGAACGGGTCGTTATCGGCCTCCATCACCGAGACCGCGGCCAGCACCGGCACCGAGGGCTGGCATACCGCGATGACATGGACATTGCCGCCCAGCATTTGCAGCATCTCGATGATGTAATCGACGTAATCGTCGAGGTCGAACCGGCCTTCGGTCATCGGCACCATACGGGCGTCGGTCCAGTCGGTGATGTAGACCTCGTGGGTCGGCAGGAACGCCTCGACGGTGCCACGCAGCAGCGTGGCGTAATGGCCCGACATCGGCGCCACGATCAGCACGCGCTGCGCCGGCACCCGCAGCGGCCGCTCCAGCTTGCGTTCGAAATACAGCAGCCGGCAGAACGGCTTTTCCCAGACATTGTGGATTTCGATCGGCACCCGCATGCCGTTGACTTCGGTGTCGTCGAGCCCCCATTCGGGCTTGCCGTAGCGGCGCGTGGTGCGCTCGAACAATTCGCAGCCGGCCGCGATGGATTTGCCGATCCCGGTCCGCGACCACGGATTGAGGGGGTTCTTCAGCATCAGCTTGGTCGTATCCGATATCACCCGAGCCGGGTTCAGCGACGCATGAGCCAGTTCGTAGAACCAGTACATCGGCGTCGTCATCGCCGGACTGACTTCCGACGGCAGTTCGGGCGGGCGGCCAAATTCACCAATCACAGCTGGCATATGTCTTTCCCTCGAAATCATCCTGCGGCGCAGCATAGTGGCCGCTGCATAGTAAAGCGTCAATGCATGGATCGAAATAGAGCACGGAACGGCGGCGAAAGCTGTCCGGAACAAGCCTATTCGCCGCTCTGGATCAGCGATCCATGCCGGCGCGCGCTGGTCAGCAGCAACAAGAAGCCGACGAAAGAGGCAGCCAGCAACACCAGATTGATTGCGAGCGCCCAGAGCATCAAATCCAAACGAAATACGTGGTCGATCAACAGCGCGCGCATCCCCTCGAATACATAGGTCGGCGGCAACGCCCAGGCGACATATTGCAGCCAATGCGGCAGCACGCTCACCGGATAATACACGCAGGCCAGCGGCATCACGCCGAACATCAAGGTCCAGACGATGCTTTCGGCACCGAGCCCATTGCGTAGCACCAGGCCGGAGACAAAAATTCCCAGCGCCCAGCTGGTGAAGATCAGATTGCAGAAGAATGCGATCAGCGGCAGCCCGAAGCCGAGCAGGTTGAAATCGAACAACGTCATCGCCAGCACCACCATCGGAACAACGCCGATCGCCAGCCGGATCACGCTCATGATCATCAGCGAGATCAGGAACTCGATCGGCTTCAGCGGGCTCATCATCAGATTGCCGAGGTTGCGAGCCCACATCTCTTCGAGAAACGAGATCGAAAACCCGAGCTGGCCGCGAAACAGGATGTCCCACAGGATCACCGCGCCGATCAAGGTGCCGCCGGCCTGGGCGAAGAATCCCGCATTGGTCGAGATGTATTTTTGGAGAAAGCCCCAGGTGATGATCTGCAGCGCCGGCCAATACACCAGCTCCAACAGCCGCGGCCATGACGACATCAACAGGTACCAATAGCGCAGGATCATCGCGTTGATGCGGTGCATCGCGAGGCCGCGGTGGGAGCTGGGGTCGCTCATGGCACGCCGTCTCCACCGATCCGGTGCCCCGCGTCACCTTCCGCCGCGGCAATGGCCGGATCGTCAGAGCCGGAATCGCCCCGAGCCCGGCCGCGCGCGACATCGAGGAACACATCCTCGAGCGTGCTGCGGTTGTAACGCAGCATGATGTTGGAGGGGCTGTCGTCGTCCTCGATCCGGCCCCGCTTCATGATGATCACCCGGTCGCATAATCGCTCGACTTCCAGCATGTTGTGCGACGCCAGCAGAATGGTCGCGCCCTGGGCCTTGCGATAGGTCTCGAGATGCGACCTGATCCAGTCCGCGGTATCCGGGTCCAGGGATGCGGTCGGCTCATCCAGCAGCAGCAGATCGGGGCGGTTGATCAGCGCCTTGGCCAGCGCCACCCGGGTCTTCTGGCCGGCCGACAATTTGCCATTGGGGCGGTCGAGGAATTCGCCGAGATCGAGATCGGCGGCGAGCTGCCGGATCCGTTCGGGCAGATTGTCCACCGCATAGAGCCGGCCGAACACCGTAAGGTTTTGCCGCACCGTCAACCGCATCGGCATGTCGACATAGGGGCTTTCGAAATTGATCCGGCCCAGCACATGCTGGCTTTGTTCGGGCATCCCGTAGCCCAGCACCTGGATGCGTCCCGAGCTCGGCAGCACCAGGCCCATGATCATCGCGATAGTGGTGGTCTTGCCGGCGCCATTACCGCCGAGCAGGCCGGTGATGCTGCCGCGCGCGATCCGGAACGAGATATCGTCGACCGCGCGCGTGGTCTTGTAGAGCTTGACCAGATGGGCGACGTCGATCGCCGCCAAAGTGGACGGATCGGCTCCGGGCGCGCCCGGCATGGCTGCGGTGTCGAGGCTCATCACGCTGCTTCATTGACGATCGCGGCTGTGAGCGCAAGCGTCGGACCAATCGTCGCGCCGCGCCGGCCGGTTTGTGGTCGGCCCGATGCACGGCTAATGTCGGCGGATGACCGATACCATATCCTCCGACTTCCGCCATCCGCGCCGCCATGTCCGCCTCGATACCATTTTGCGGCTGCGCTGGCTCGCCGCGCTTGGGCAGATCGCGGCGATCTTCGTGGTCGCGCAGGGGCTGGAATTCGAATTTCCCGTCATTCCCTGCATCGCCGTCGTCGGCCTGTCGGCCCTGGTCAATATTGCGCTGCAGGCTGCCTTCAATCCGATGCAGCGAATGGAGCCGATCCATGCGGCGGCGCTGCTGGCGCTGAATATCGCCGAGCTGGCCGGGCTGCTGTTCCTCACCGGCGGTTTGCAGAATCCGTTCTCGTTTCTGTTCCTCGGCCCGGTGCTGATCGCCGCCACCGCGCTGCCGACAAGGATGACGATCGGGCTCGGCATCTTCGCCGCGCTGTGCGCCGCCCTGCTCGGCTATTATCATTTGCCGCTGCCCTGGAATGGCGACGAGCCGGTGGCGCTGCCGTCGGTCTATCTGTTCGGCGTCTGGCTCTCGATCCTGCTGGCGATCGGCGTCACCAGCCTCTACACGTTCCAGGTCACCGAGGAGGCCCGCAAGCTCGCCGACGCGCTGGCCGCCACCGAGCTGGTGCTGACCCGCGAACAACATTTGACCCAGATCGACGGCCTCGCCGCCGCCGCCGCCCATGAGCTCGGCACCCCGCTGTCGACGATCTTCCTGATCGCCCGCGAGTTGGAGAAGACCTCGACCGACGCCACCATCGCCGGCGATCTCAAGGTGCTGCGCGAACAGGCCCAGCGCTGCCGGGAAATCCTCAGCAAGATCACCCAGCTGTCGTCTTCCGGCGCGCCGTTCGACCGCATGCCGCTGTCGACGCTGATCGAGGAAGCGGTGGCGCCGCATCGCGATTTCGACATCACCATCAAGGTGCGGATCGCGGTGGCCGGCGTCCCCGAGCCGGTCGGGATGCGCAATCCGGCGATCCTCTATGGCGTCGGCAACATCCTGGAAAACGCCGTCGACTTCGCCCGCAACATTGTCGAGGTCAACGCCTGGTGGAACGCCGACACCGTGCAGGTCATGATTTCCGACGATGGCCCCGGGATCGCCCCCGACATGCTGCGGCGGATCGGCGAGCCCTACGTCTCGCGCCGACGCAACGCCGACGATCCTCATGGCGCCCATGCCGGCCTCGGCCTCGGCGTCTTCATCGCGCGGACCTTGCTGGAGCGCACCGGCGCCAAGGTCTCGTTCCGCAACAAGGTGTTTCCCGACCATGGCGCCGTGGTCCAGATCACCTGGCCTCGCAGCCGCTTCGAAACCGTGGAGATCCCCCAGGAACCGGACACATAGAGCGTTTTCGAGCGAAGTGGGCACCGGTTGGCGTAAAGAAAACGCTTCAAACAAGAGTAGGGACCGCGCCATCCGGCCGCAGGCCCCGGTCCTTGGCAGCGCGACATCTCGTCGCCATATGATGTCGCAACCGTAATGGAGGATTTCTCACCGTGAATGCCATCCCGGAACTTTCTGGCCATACCGACCGCTCATTGCTGATCGTGGAGGATGACAAGCCGTTCCTGGAGCGGTTGTCGCGCGCGATGGAAACCCGCGGCTTCGCCGTGACCGCCTGCGATAGCGTGTCGGACGGGCTGGCGCAGATCGGCAAGGCGGCGCCGGCCTTCGCGGTGGTCGATTTGCGGCTCGGCGACGGCAATGGCCTCGACGTGGTGTCGGCGCTGAAGCGCGAGCGGCCGGATGCCCGCGCCATCGTGCTGACCGGCTATGGCAACATCGCCACCGCCGTCACCGCGGTCAAAATGGGCGCGGTAGATTACCTGTCGAAGCCGGCCGATGCCGACGACGTGGTCGCCGCCCTGCTCGCCAGCGGCGCGGAAAAATCCGAACTGCCGAACAACCCGATGTCGGCCGATCGGGTGCGCTGGGAGCATATCCAGCGCATCTATGAGATGTGCAACCGCAACGTCTCCGAAACCGCCCGCCGGCTCAACATGCACCGCCGCACCCTGCAGCGAATCCTGGCCAAGCGCGCGCCGCGCTAAGGCCGAGCATCCGCAACAGTGACAGTATTCCGTCATTGCGAGCCGAGGACGGCGCGAAGCGCCGTCCGACAGCGAAGCAATCCAGGAGCCGCCAGCACAGACTGGATTGCTTCGTCGCCGCGCTCCTCGCAATGACGAATTGAAGCCCTGAATACGCATCGCAACGCGCGCTTCAGGATAACGTCGCAGGCTAACTCTCCGCGAACCCCTGCGGATCGTTCAGCCGGTTGAGCCGCTGCGCCGCCGCCAGCGCGAAGCGCAGCATCATCACCTTGCGGGTCGGCGCGGGCAATCGATGTTCCGGTGCCTCGCAATGCAGATAGGCGCCATAGCCGTCGGCCACGATCAGCCCGGTATCAGTCGGGAAAATCTCGCAGGGCAGATCCCGCGTGAACGCAAACAACAGCCGGTCGCAATGGGCGCGGTAGTCCGGCCATTTCTGGTCGGCGCGCAAATCCTGCAATGACGATTTGATCTCGACAATCCAGATCTCACCGCGTTCGTTGAGCGCCACCAGATCGGCGCGGCGCCCGGATGGCAGGGGCAGCTCGCTGACGCAGGCAAAGCCGAGCGAACGCAGCAGCCGCGAGGTGCCGCGCGCGATCAGCAACGCGGTCTCCGATTGCCGGCGATCCGGCGGCGCGACGATGTGAACGACATCCGATTCCATGGCCGGCAGCCTAGCGGATTTCGCGGCGACTTTCACCTCGATCGTGCGGATGCGAAAGCGCGTCGACGACGCGCCAGACATCGATGTGACGCACAGGTGACAATGGCGATCAACTTTCTAACTAATCGACGGTGGCAAGAGTCTTCCGCGGCTTTACTCTATCTTCGGAGTTGGCTTCGTACAACGCCCCATCAGTCAGGCCGTCTCGCTCCGCGGTCGACGGTCTGCGGTTTGTGAAAGGCCGACTTCCAGATGCTCAAAATTCGCGGTCGAAAGGCGAAATCCCCGGCGCGGCGCATCGCGCTGCCCCGGATTGGCCTGCGCGTTCAGATCGCCCTGTTGGGGGTCGTCGGCGTGCTGCTCACCGGCATCATTTGCCTGGCCGGCGTGAAATTCGCCGATCGCATGCAAGCCGAATCCGCGCAGCGGATGGTGTTGCGGTCCCATGTCGTCGCCTTGTCGCGCAGCTATCTCGAAGCCGGCCTGATCGCCACCGCGTTTCTCCGCAAGCCGGAGGAAAAGCTGATCGAGGCCCACAATGCGCTCATGACAGCGGCACAACAGCATCTTGACGCAATCGAAACGACCGTCCAGCAACTGCCGGACGACGACCCGATGAAGCAGACCTCGGCGCTGCGCGCCGGCTTCAGGCTCTATGTGACGCGGTTTCACAACCTCGTTTCGGCACAGAAGGTGCTTGGCCTGACCGAGGCCGACGGGTTGCAGGGCAAGCTTCGGAACGCGGTTCATCAGCTCGAGGCCCGGCTCGTCGAGCTGGACCAGCCGCGTCTGTCCAATCTGATGCTGATGATGCGGCGCCATGAAAAGGATTTCATGTTGCGGGGCGACGAGAAATATGGCGACCAGCTCTCGCTTCGCGCCGATGAATTTCAGGACCGGCTCGCGGCCACCGAGCTACCCGCCGCCGTGAAGGCGGAGCTTACGGCGCTGCTCAAATCCTACAATTTGGGCTTTGCCGGATATGCCGTGACCAAGACGTCGATGAACGAGGAGGTCGACGATTTTCTGACGGTGTTCAATCGCAATCGCCCGACGCTCGACCTTCTGATCAAGACGGCCGACGAGCGCTACCTGGCTTCCGAGGCCCGCGCGACCGAGCTTCGCGAATTCCTGGCGTGGGCGATCGGCGTCGCCACGCTGGGCATCGGAATCTTCGCGCTGATGTTCGGCCAGCGCATCGCCAGGTCGATCGCCCGTATGACCAAGGCGATGCAGCAACTGGCGTCGGGCGAATTCGACGTGGTGCTGCCCGGACTGTCGCGCAGCGACGAGATCGGCGACATGGCGCGGGCGGTGGAGAACTTCAAAGTCAAGGCGAAGCAGAAGGCCGAGGTCGAGGCCGCGGCCAAGATCGATCAGGACAATCTGGCGGCGCAACAGCGCAGGGCCGACACCAATCGGCTCGCCGACGCGTTCGAGGTCGCGGTCGGACGGATCATCGAGACGGTGTCGGCGGCCTCGACACGGCTCGAGACCTCGGCAGGATCGTTGACGACGACCGCGACGCATTCTCAGCAGCTTGCGACCACGGTCGCCGCCGCCTCCGATGAAGTCGCCACCAATGTCCAATCGGTCGCGGCGGCAGCCGAGGAGATGGCACGCTCGGTCAGCGAGATTGGACGGCAGATTCACATCGCGGGCGCGATCGCCGCCAAGGCCGTCGAACAGACCCGCCGCACCAACGAGCAGGTGGTGGAACTGGCCAGTGCTGGAAGCCGGATCGGCCGGATCGTCGATCTGATCCAGACCATCGCCAAGCAGACCAATCTGTTGGCGCTGAATGCCACCATCGAGGCGGCGCGGGCGGGCGAGGCAGGGCGCGGCTTCTCGGTGGTGGCGCTGGAGGTGAAAGCCCTGGCCGGGCAGACCGCGCGGGCCACCGAGGAGATCAATCAACAGGTGGGCAGCATCCAGGCCGCCACCACCCAATCGACGGAATCGATCAGGGAGATCACCGACACGATCCGGCAGATGTCGGAGATTTCCGCCACGATTGCCGCCGCGGTCGAGCAACAGGGCGCGGCGACGGCCGCGATTTCCCGCGACGTGCAGCAGGTCGCTGGGGACACCAGGAACGTCACAGCCAACATCGCCGAAGTGCAGCGCGGCGCCACCGACACCGGGCTGGCATCGTCGCAGGTATTTTCTGAGGCGCACGCGCTGTCCGGCGAGAGCGCCAATCTGAAATCCGAAGTGGCGACGTTCCTGGGATCCGTTCGCGCCGCCTGAGGCCGCCGATCGCCTTGCGGCGCGGTTTTTTGGGCTTGGCGAGCAGGAAAAAATCGGCATTGTACTGGCATGACAGAGCAAACCGACGGCCCCGGCCACAGCGCGGCGAAAGCCGGAGCGGCCATCATTCCGGTCACGCCATTCCAGCAAAACTGCACGCTGTTGTGGTGCGAGACGACCAAAAAGGCCGTGGTAGTCGATCCTGGCGGTGACGTCCCGGAGATCCTCGCTGCGATCAAGCAGGCGGGGGTGAGCGTCGAGCAGATCTGGCTCACCCATGGCCATATCGATCACGTCGGCGGCGCCGCCGAACTGCGCGACGCGCTGAAGGTGCCGATCGAGGGGCCGCACATCGACGACAAATTCCTGCTCGACAATGTCGTCAACAGCGGACGCAGCTTCGGCATGACCGGCGTGCGCGACTTCGCGCCGGACCGCTGGCTCGCCGATGGCGACAGCGTCAAGATCGGCGAGTTGAGTTTTGCGATTTTGCATTGCCCCGGTCATTCGCCGGGCAGCGTCGTGTTCTTCAACGACGCGATGCGCTTTGCAATGGTGGGCGACGTCGTATTCGCCGGTTCGGTGGGACGCACCGACCTGCCCGGCGGCAATCACGCCACGCTTATCGAATCGATCACCAAGAAACTATTGCCGCTCGGCGACGACGTCGGCTTCATCTGCGGGCATGGTCCGGGATCGAGCATCGGCCAGGAGCGCATGACCAATCCGTTTCTGACCGGAGAGATGTGACGGCACAACGCTTGCTGCGCTGGACATCGGCGCAGCAGCCCGCCAGCTAAGCCTGCACTCGATCAGATCGAGGTCGGATCACGCGTGCGTCGAGAGGCTGGCCCATTTCTCGATTTGCGAGGAGGGCACCATCCGCTTTGGCTGATATGGATTGAGCGTGCCGGCATTGGCCGACCAGCCCTTGGCGACGATCTCCATGGCGAAAGCCTTGGCCTCCGCTTCGGACTTGAACGTCTTGGTCGAGCGCACGACACCCGAAGCCCTGTCATCGGACTTCACAGTCGTATCCGGGCCATAGGCCACGTACCAGATATCGGGTTGGGTCATATCGGATTAACCACGGTTTGGGCGTTTAGTTCCGTCGTGATCTTCATTTCGACTTGCGTCGAATACGGGGGCCGCCCAGCTTGGACGGCCCCCGTACGCTAGGTACAACTACGAGTGATACGAAATCCGCTTACTCGACGATCTCGACGATCCGCCGGGTCCGCGGCTCGACCAGAACGGTGCGGCCATTGACGACGGTGTAACGATATTCGTGAGCATGGCCGTATTGTTCCGGCACTTCGTAATAGCTCAAGCCGCTCTCCGGCAGAACGGTACCGACGCGCACTTCCTGCTCGTACCGATACGAGGGGCGCTTCTGCTCGACCACATAGGTGCGAAAGCGCGGACGCTCATCGACGCCCAGGATGCCCGCAACGCCGCCGACAACGCCACCGATGGTGCCGCCGACAATCGCGCCGACTGGGCCGGCGGCCTTGCCGCCTTCGTGGGCGCCACGTTCAATGCCGCCGGGAACGCCTTGGGCATGAACGATGGCAGGAGCTGTCATCGTGAGGACAACGGCGGTGGTCGCGATAAGGCGGCGAATCATTTTGAACTCCGGGGGGTCGTGGAATGTGCATGACAAGTCGCCGCCCCCCGGGGAGTTCCACCGCCCGCGTGGCGAAGCCACGAATATTTTCTTAACCCGTCGCGCCGCGCGCTGCTACGTCGCGACCATGTCGCGAACGCGCCGCGCCAGCTCCTCCAGATCGAACGGCTTGGTAATCATGTCCATGCCGGGCTGCAGGAAGCCCTTGGCGATCGCCGCGCTTTCGGCATAGCCAGTCATGAACAGAACCTTCAGCGCGGGACGGAGTTCAAGCGCCTGGTCGGCTAGCTGGCGACCGTTGATGCCCGGCAGTCCGATGTCTGTCAGCAGCAGATCGATCCGCTCGCCGTGCCGCAGGGACGCAAGTCCCGAAGGCCCGTCGCACGCTTCCAATACGCGGTAGCCCCGGTCCCGCAGCAATTCAACGACGATGCCGCGGACCACCGCCTCGTCCTCGACCACCAATATGGTTCCTCCGGTTGACGGAGCCGACGCAGCGACAGCCGGCATGCGCTCGACGGCTGCGGCGATGGCGCCGAGCTGGCGCGGCAGATAGAGCCTCACTTCGGTTCCGTGCCCCGGCTTGCTGTCGATCTCGGCGTGGCCGTTGGATTGCTGCGCGAAGCCATAAATCATCGACAGACCGAGCCCGGTGCCCTGGCCAAGCGGCTTGGTGGTGAAGAACGGATCGAAAGCCCGCGCCACAACCTCGGCGCTCATCCCGGCGCCGCTGTCGGCGACCGCGACGCAGACGTAATCGCCTGGCCGCAGCGCCGGCGCATCGGCGTTGACCGACGTGAACCGGACATTGCGCGTCGTGATCGTGATCCTGCCGCCCTCCGGCATGGCGTCGCGGGCATTGATCACCAGATTGAGCACCGCGCTTTCGAGCTGGTTCGGATCGCACAGCGTCAGCCACAGATTGGCCGCGGCGACGATGTGAAGGTCGATGGCCTCGCCGATGGTCCGGCGCAGCAGATCCTCCAGCGACACCACCAGCTGATTGACGTCGACCGGTTTGGGGATCAGCGGCTGGCGCCGCGCGAAGGCCAGCAGGCGGTGGGTCAGCGCCGTGGCGCGATTGGCCGAGGTCATCGCCGCGCTGATATAGCGTGGGATGTTTTCGACGCGGCCCTGATCGAGCCGGACCTGCATCAGGTCGAGCGAGCCGACGATGCCGGTCAGCAGATTGTTGAAGTCGTGGGCGATGCCGCCGGTCAGCTGACCGACCGCCTCCATCTTCTGCGACTGGCGCAGCGCCTCCTCCGCCGATTTCAGCCGCTCCGCGGCGGCCTTCTCGGCGGTGATGTCGCGGGCCACCGCATAGATGGCGTTGGCGTCGGACACCGCTACCCAGGAGAGCCAGCGATAGGACCCGTCCTTGTGGCGAAACCGGCTTTCGAATTTGACGCTGATTTCGCCGCTCCTGAGCGCCTTCGATTGCCCGCGCGTCAATGCGGCGTCGTCGGGATGGTCCAGCCAATCGGAGGTGCGGTTCAGCAATTCCGCCTCGCTCCAGCCGAAGGTCTTCGTCCACGCCGGATTGACCGTGCGCCACACGCCATTGCGGTCGGCGACGAGCAGCAGGTCCTGCGACACGTCCCAGATCCGGTCGCGCTCGCGGGTCTTTTCCTGCACCCGCTGCGCCAGCGTGGCATTCAATTGTACCAGCTGATCGGCGAGTTCGCGGTAGGCCTCCTCGCTTTGCCGCAGCGCCTGTTCGGCGACCACCTGTTCGGTGACGTCGGTGTGGGCGCCGACCAGCCGGATCGCGCGGCCTTGATCGTCGCGCTCGATGATCGAGCGGACCGAGATCCAGCGGGTCTGGCCATCGCTCGGGCGAATGATCCGGTATTGCGCGTGATATTCGCGGACGTCGCCGTCGACCGCCTCGCGGAACTGGTGCTCCGCCGCCGCGCGATCGTCGGGATGGATCCGCCGCACCCAGTCCTCATGGGTTTCCTCGGCCGCCTCCGGCGGCAGGCCGTGCAGCAACAGATATTCCGGCGAGCGCCGGTTGCGGAAGCCGTCGCGCAGGTCGACCTCGAGCCCGCCGATCCGGCCAATCTGCTGCACCCGCGTCAGCTCGGCCTCGCGTTCGCGTAGCGCCGTCGCCGCCAGATGCTCCTTGGTCACGTCGCGACAGACCACCAGCACACCGCCGACCGAATCGTCCTGATCGATCGGGCTGTAGCCATAGGTCCAGTACACTTGCTCGAGCCGGCCATGACGCGTCACCGGGACCAGTTGATCCTCGTTCCAGGTGGCGCCGCCGCCGCTCATCACCTGCTCGATCTGCGGCCCGATCACGTCCCAGATTTCCGCCCAGCAGTCGCGGCCACGCTGGCCCAGCGCGCCAGGGTGGCGCTCCGGCCCCATCGTCTGGCGATAGGCGTCGTTGTAGAACTGGATGAGATCCGGTCCCCACCAGATGAACATCGGGTGGTTGCTGTTCAGCAATAACCGCAAGGCAGTGCGCAGGCTCTGCGGCCAGCGCTGTGGCGGACCGATCGGGTTCGATGACCAGTCATAAGCGCGCGTCAACGCGCCCATCTCTCCGCCGCCGGTGAGAAAATCACCGGCCATCGCTCTCTCGGGATCCAGATCCAACATTGAACAACGATCGGTTAGGCTGCGGCCCATGCGCAGTGCCGTGGAGCCTAGCATCCGCGGCGACCTGCGCAAATGGCGCGACCTCCGCTACTGCCGAGACCGATCGTTACTTCATCAGACCCGCAGCAGTCAGCGCCCGAGTGATCACGCCGTTGATATCGAGCGCGCGCCGCCCCGGCGGATCGCGCTGATCGGCGCGGCGATCGCCCTTGGCGCGCACCTTGTACGCCTGTGCGATCTCCTCGACCCGCTCCGGCTTCGGCGCCACCAGGTCGGGCATCGCCACCGCCTTGGTCTGCGGAATTATGGTCTGCGGAATTCGCTCGGTGAGACCGAAGAAGCTGGCGATATGGTAGGATGACGAAATCCCGACCTCGAGCAGGAACGCGCCTTCGACACCGTAACGTTCGTCATTCGCGGCGAGCCCAAGCGGCGTGCCATGCGGCATGCTGGTGATGGAATAGGATTCGATCACCGTCTCGCCATCAGCATTCCACCAGACCTGCCGCGGATAGCCGTCGACGATGCCTTCCGACATTGGCGCGGCCGGCAATTGATGTAGGTCGAGCCATTGCTTGACGATTTCGTCGGCGTTGGACGGATTGACGGTGCGATCGGCGCTGCCATGCCACACCGACAGCCGCGGCCATGGCCCCTTATGCGCGGAGGCATTGCGCACCAGATCGCCGAGTTCGCGCGCAGAGTGCGCCGGCGAGCGCATCATGCCGCTCAACGCCTGTTGGACATTGCTGGCGATGCCGAACGGCAAGCCGGCGATGATGGCGCCGCCGGCAAACACCTCCGGATAGGTCGCCAGCATCACCGCCGTCATCGCGCCGCCAGCCGATAGGCCGGTGACAAAGATCTGATCGCGGTCGATCTGATGCGTGCCGGCGACGTGATCGATCATCTGCCGGATCGACGCCGCCTCGCCGCTACCGCGCGTCGTATCCTCGGGCACAAACCAGTTGAAGCAGCCATTCGAATTGTTCGCGGATTTCTGCTCCGGCATCAGCAGGGCGAAACCAAAACGCCGCGCCAGCGTCGACCAGCCGGCGCCAATCTCGTAGCCGGCGGCGTTCTGGCCACAGCCGTGCAACACCACCACCAGCGGCATCTTTCCCGTAACGCCCTCGGGGGCGAAGGTGAACATCCGCAGATCCCCAGGATTTGGCCCGAACTCCGCGGTTTCGACCAGTCTGCTGCCCGCGCCGGATGGCTTGCCACCCCACAGCGACGGATCCAGCGCACTGATTCCGTTCATTTTTCGTAAGCGGTTGAGAAAATCGATGTTGCGGCTCAATGACACGGCGGCTCCTCGTCCAAGTGTAAGGCAACCCAGTCAGCCCGATATAGTTGCTGCACTGCAAAATAATAATGATTCGGGAAAATTGTTGGCGCGCAAAATCACACACTGTTTCACCGCGAGAGAGGCACCGCGACAGAGCCACGGGCAACACCATCGCGCCCCACTGTGTCTGAGGGCCGGACCACGGCGCGCGCAGCCTCGACCGGCGGACAATTTCCAGCTCAACGTGGCGGGCGCAGATTGCCGCGATCAGGGCGATGGAGCGCCGCCGCGGCTGCAACGAACGCCGCTTTTTGATGCGATCCCTGCGCGACTACTGCGACCAAAGTCCAAGCCTGGCCACCAGCTGCGTGCATTTGACATTTGCGGCGAAAAACCCGAGCAAAACCGCTGGCGAAAACCGGCAATGCTCCCTCAACCGCCTGCGCTCGGCCAGGCAGCAGGCGTGGATCAGTTCGAATGTACGACGTGTTCAAGGTGCTCCACGTGGTCGGCGTGGTTATTCTGGTCGGCAATGTGACGATCACCGCGTTCTGGAAGGTGTTTTCCGATATGACCGGCGATCCGCGCGTGATCGCCCATGCGCAGCGCGGCGTGACGGTCGCGGACTTCATCTTCACCCTGGCCGGCATCGTGCTGATCATGATCGGCGGCTATGGCGCCGCGATCCTCAAGGATCTGCCGCTGTTCACCTCGCCCTGGCTTGTCGCCGGACAGATCCTGTTCGCCGTCTCGGGGGTGATCTGGCTCGGGATTCTGGTGCCGCTGCAGATCAGGCAAGCGCGCGTGGCGCGCTCCTTCGCGCAGGGCGGCGAGATTCCGGAGGGCTACCGCCGCGACGCCCGCCTCTGGATTATCTGGGGCGTGATCGCCACGGTGCCGCTGGTTGCCGCGATCTATGTGATGGTGGTCAAGATCTAGCGCCGGGGCCGCCCACTTCGCGGGGCGCCGCTCCCGCATTAGGGTGATGGCCGACGCCCGCGCGCAGCGAGAACGACGGATGCAGATCGATGCGGTCGAGCCGGATGTCGATGCCGATGCGTTGTTGCCCGGCGCGCAATTCATCGACGCCTTTCGGGTCGAGATCCATGATCCGACACTCGATGCCCGCCACGCCGCGATCCGGATGATCGAGCACGGGCCGCGCTGGATCGACGCGCTGATGGCGCTGCGCAACCTCATTGTTGCACCGTTCGGATTGAAGACCCCGGCGCCCGGCAAATCGGCCGCCGGCGACCGCATCGGGATCTTTCCGGTAGTGAGCGAAACGTCGGAGCAGATCGTCGCCGGGTTCAACGACAGCCATCTGGATTTCCGCGTGGTAGTCAACGTCGGCCACGGCGCGACCGGCCGCAGCGTCACAACCTCCACGCTGGTGCTGACCCACAATCGGCTTGGCCGGGCCTATCTGGCGACCATCATGCCGTTCCACCGGCTGGTGGTGCGCTCGATGCTGCGGCGACTGGCGGATTGAACAGACGACGGAACTTCGGTCAGACTTGGTGGTTGCCGATGGTGGACAATGACAGCACCCAGACCGATGAAATCGGTACACCCGACGACACCAAACTCACTCTGGCGCGGGCGTTCGACAGCGCTTGGGAGCGCTTCCTCGAACGCGAGGGCACCAAGTCGGGCACCGACCTCAATCGCAAGCGGCTGGCCGGCCGCATCGTCGCCGCCGCCAAATCCGGCGAGGCCGACGAGGCGATGCTGGCGGAGGCGGGCCTGATCTATCTTAGCGTATTGGCCGAAGCCACCCGCATCGGCAACGAGCCGCAGTCGGTCGAGCAGCACGCCTTCGTTCCGGAACCGCAAGGCGCGCAGGCGTTCGGACCTGACACGATCGCCGCGATGTCGGCCGCGCTTGAACAGTGCATGCAGGAACTGCCGCTGCAAACGCCGTCGAGCGTGCTGAGCTTTCTCACCAACAGCATTCTCGAAGAGGCATCGCGGGGCGAGCGTGACCCTGAGCGACTGAGCGCGAACGCGCTGGAAGCCCTGCGCAATCGCTAGCGCGTTTTCGAGCGAAGTGGAAACCGGTTCGCGTGACGAAAACGCGTCAAAACAAGAATCTAGAGCTCCGGTTCTGATTCTATCAGAACCGGAATAGCTCTAACGCCTGATCAGGCCGCTGGAGGCTTGGCGACAAGCAGGCCGGGCTTGGCGCGCTCGGCCACCCTCATCTCCAGATCACGAAAATTCTGATGTAGCTGTTCGAGCGCAAAGCCGAGCGCGAAGAACCGCTCGATCATCTCGCCGGACATCGGCCGGACCAGCCCATCCCGCCGCACTGCCGCGACCTCGGCCGCATAGGCATCCAACGCGGCGCGGACCGGCGCTAGAGGCGGCGGTCCCTGCTGTTCGCGCAGCGCGGCGGCGCTGGCCGACAGATAGGTGGTGGCTGCGGCGCGGACGCCCTGCAGCGACGGCCCCAGGCGTTCCTGCAGCGCCGGCGGCAGCGGGCTGGCAGCGGCGCGGCCGACAATCACCAGATCATGGCGCAACCGCAGGAGATTTCGCAGCTGCGGCGCCGGGTCCGGCCCCCGCGACAGGCCGGTGGCGCGCTCGCGCTGGGCCTCGGCGCTGATCCCGGTCAAGGTCACCAGCGCCTGGCCGATGCCGTCCTGCAGCCGGTGCAACGCATCGGTGTCGTGGCCGCCGGTCAACCCGGCCAGCAATTCGCCAAGCGCCACCGCCATCAGATCGAGCGCGCGCGCCGCGGCCGCGATGGCAAGACCCTGGGCGCGCGATGGCAGAATGAAGAACGACACCACCAGCCCGACCACGGCCCCGACCCCGACCTCCAGAACCCGATCGACCGCAGAATCCAGCGGATTGACCGGCGTCATGGTCGGCACCAGCAGGACGATGATCGCCGTGACGGTGGCGATGTTCAGGCGGGGCTTGACCGCCGCGAGCAGCGCCAGCGGCGCGACCGCCAGCACCAGCACGCCAAGCAGCGCCAGTTCGCCATGATGCGGCACGAAAATGGAGATCGCGCCGCCATAGAGCGCGCCGCCGACGGTGCCGATCAGATAATCCGCCGCAACCTTCAGCGAGCCGCCGACGCTCATTTGCGTCACGATGATCGCCGTGAGCACCGCCCATAGCGGCAGCCGCAGATGCAGCGCCAGCCCCGCCGCCAACGCCGACGTCGCCGCCAGCGTTACCCGCAGCGCCAAGTTCCATTGCGGCCGACGCGGCCGTAGCGGCGCGAGATGTCGCGCCCAGAATTGTTTCATAGGATCATACCAAATCGGCGGCTGCTGCGAATCTGCTTGGTATGGCAGCTTGAACGCCGTCCGGCCAGCGCCTAACGTGGCGAAAAAGGGAGCCCAAATGGCCAACGAGACCGCAACCCTGGCCGGCTACGTCGCCGCGCTGAAATTCGACGACATTCCCCGCGACGTCGTTTCCCGCGCCAAACTGTTGACGCTGGATTTTCTCGGCAGCGCGATCCGGGCGCGACGCGACGCCGAATCCACCCCGGCGCTGCTGGCGATGCTGAAGGCTCTTTCGCTCGACGGCGACGGCGACGCCACCGTGTTCGGCGACACCAAGGGCTGGACCCCCGCGGTGGCGGCCTTGCTGAATGGCGCGCTCGGCCATTCGCTGGATTTTGACGATACCCACGCCGATTCGTCGCTGCATCCCTCGGCGCCGGTAGTACCCGCGGCGTTTGCGGTCGGCGAGATGGTCGGCGCCTCCGGCCGCGAGGTGCTCACCGCGATCGTCGCCGGCTATGAAGTGTGCTGCCGGCTCGGCAATGCGCTCGATCCGACCTCGCATTACGCCCGCGGCTTCCACCCCACCGCGACCGCCGGCACCTATGGCGCCGCCGCCGCCGCCGCGAAGCTGTTCGGGCTGTCGCCAGATCAGATCGTGTCGGCCTTCGGCGTCTCCGGCAGCCAGGCCGCCGGTTCGCTGCAATTCCTGGTCAACGGCGCCTGGAACAAGCGTTACCAGGTCGGCGCAGCGGCGATGAACGGGGTGATCGCCGCGACGCTGGCGCGCAATGATTTTCTCGGCGCGACGCAATCGGTCGAGGGCATTCACGGGCTGCTGGTCGGCTACAGCGACAACGCTCATCCGGACAAGGCGGTGGCTGGGCTGGGCTCGGTCTACGAGACCATGAAGATCGGGGTGAAACCCTATCCGAGCTGCCGCTACACCCATGCGGCGCTGGATGCGCTGATCGCGATGCGGCGCGAGCACAATCTGACGCCCGATCAGGTCAAGCGGGTCGAGATCGGGCTGCACCGCAACGGCATTACGCTGACCGGCGACGCCGCCACCAAGCGGCACCCGACCTCGATCGTCGGCGGCCAGTTCTCGATGTTCTTCACCGGCGCGGTGGCGCTGGACCAGGGCCGGTTCGGCTGGGATGATTATGCCCGGCTCGGTGATGCGGCGATCGATGCGCTGGCCGACAAGTTCGAGGTGGTGCAGGACGACCGGCTCGAGGGCAAGACCCATCCGTTCGGCGGCCGGGTGACGATCACCACCGATGACGGCGTCCACGAGCGGATCTATGCCGATCCGTCCGGCGAGCCGACCTCGTTTCCAAGCGATCAGGCGATGGCGGAGAAATTCCTGCTACTGACCCGCAGCGTGCTCAATGGCGGCGCCGAGAAATTCGCCGACGCGATCCTGACGCTGGAGAGCTATTCACAGATCGGCGAAGCGACAAGGCTGGGGCAACTTTAGCTCATTGTCCCTGCCGCAACGGCGCGCAAGCGAGCCGCCGCCGGGGCGGTTGAGGTCGCTCGCGCGGCCACGGACAATCGCCGCATCGATATCGTGGTGCCGGATACCGAGATCGCGCAGCTCGTTGTCGCTCATCGCCCGCAATGCATTACGGGCCTGCTGACCAAGCCAGAGCCGGCGCCCGATGCGCCAGAGCATCCTCACGCCGCCCCACGCCGCGACAAACACCTTGCGGATCGCCCGATCCCGCTCGGCATGGCTCTGCGCGATGATGGTCCGTCGCAGCTCGGTCCATTGCTGCGGGGTCAGGTCGCGCAACCTCCCAGGATAGCGATGATCGTCGTCCGCCATGGGCGTGCCTTTCGCAAAGAGGGGCCATGACGGCGGTTTACCCGGCGCAATAAATCTCATAAAATGAATAATTGAGATGCTTTTAATCTCCAGGAGAGATGCATGGATCTGGCCGAGCTACGCATCTTCTGCGCCGTGGTGCGCGCGGGCGGCGTCACCCGCGCGGCCGAGCGGCTGCATCGAGTGCAGTCCAATGTCACCACCCGGCTGCGTCAGCTGGAGGACGATCTCGGCCAGCCGCTGTTCGTCCGCGAGGGCAAGCGGCTGCACCTGACCCCCGCCGGCCGGGTGCTGCTTGGCTACGCCGACCGCATCCTCGCGCTCGCCGACGAGGCCCGCGCCGCATTGCAGGATTCGCAGCCGCGCGGCGTGCTGCGCATCGGCGCGATGGAAAGCACCGCGGCGGTGCGCCTGCCCGCGCCGCTCAACGAATTTCACCGGCGCTATCCGCAAGTGACGCTGGAGCTGCGGATTGGCACGCCTGACGCGCTGGCCAAGGCGATCCTGGCCGGCGAACTCGACGCCGCCTTCGTCGCCGAGCCGATCGCCGATGCGCCGTTCGACAAGATGCACGCCTTCGACGAGGTGCCGGTGATCGTCTCCGCCGCCGATCATCCCGAGATCAGCGCGCAGGGCGCGGCTCCGCGCGCGGTGCTGGTGTTCGAGAATGGCTGCCCGCATCGCAAGCGGCTGGAAGATTGGTACAGGAAGCGCGGCGCGATGCCGGAGCGCACCACCGAACTCGGGTCGTATCACGCCATGCTCGGATGTGTCGTTGCCGGCATGGGCATCGCGCTGTTGCCCGAAAGCGTGCTGACAACTTTTCCGGAGAGCAAGCGGCTGACCGTTCATCGGCTGCCGGAAGGCGAGAACCGCGCCGAGACCGTGCTGATCTGGCGCAAGGGCACCAGCTCACCGAATATCGGGGCGCTGCAACAGGCGCTTCGCGACGCCGCCGCACTGCGTCCGAGCCTCGCTAGCTAAGATAACAGAACGGCCCGCGATATTATCGCTGAGAGTCTCACCAAGAGAAGGGATCAATTAGAATCAAGACTTCGAGGCCGTCATTGCGAGGAGCTATTGCGACGACGCAATCCAATCCTTGCTGGGCGACTCTGGATTGCTTCGCTGTCGGACGGCGCGACGCGCCGTCCTCGGCTCGCAATGACGAAATCGAGTTTGATGCTCTTGATTTCTTTTCCGCCCGACTCTGAGGAGGTCACCACCGACCGGGAAAATTCCCCAAGGCAAGAAGGGCGCGTGCGCCCAGATATCAAGACCTCGCGCGCGGCAGTCCTCCGGCCTGTCGGCTGGGTCAAAAGCCCATGATGATCGGATCCGACGGGGGTGAAGTCGGAGGCCGCTCCTTGGGCGTCCTGATTGGGATGCGTGGCGGATTTCCAATCCGCTCACTTTGTTATTACCACGTAGTTTGCATCCGGCTCTGGGGGCCGTCTGTGCAATTTCGCACCGGCGCATCGAAAATCGCGCGTTTCTATGTGCTGGTCACCCGGCAGGCCAAGCCTGGCGCCGCGTGACCCAAAGATCGGCGGGATGTCCGAACAGATCGATCTGCCGCTCGATCTTGGCGCCGAGCCGCCGCGCGACCGCTTGCGACCCGGCGTTCTCATGATCGATGCAATGCACGATCTGATCGACCCTGAAATTCGCGAACACCCAATCGATCGAGACCCGCGCTGCCTCCACCGCATAGCCCTTGCCGCGCGCCTCCTTGACGATGCCCCAGCCGACCTCGAAGCCGGGCCAGTTCGGCGGACACCACGGCCCGACCCGGCCGACAAAGCTGCCGCTGGATTTTTCCTCGACCACGAACATGCCGAAGCCGTGCAACGCCCAGTGCCCTGCCATCGTCGCCGCGTTACGCCAGCCGGTCAAAGCGTCGGTCACCGGCTTGTCGTCGACGGTGATGAATCGCGCGGTGCCCGGATCGGCGAGCATCGCGGTGTTGGGCGCGATGTCGGACGCCCGCCACGGCCGCAACAACAGCCGCGGCGTGTCCAGCACCGGCTCCCGGATCGGCGCGGGCCGCATCTGCGCAAAACTTATACCAGCAGGACTAGTATCAGCAGGACTTGGACCGGCATCCGCAGCATCGGGGCTATGCGACTCCTTCATCGGCCGAGATCCCTGGACGATTGATAAGCGCATGAATTGCGCTCTCGCCGATGATGCTAACGCAACATTCAGGGGTTGCAATCAAGCAGGACGATCGCGGCGCCGGCAGGCCGCGCGGCTCAAGCCGCGTTGGGCGATTTCAGCGCGGATCTTGTACTGGTCGACGTCATCAGCTGCTGCGGCGAAGCGACCTCAAGCGCAATGCGAATCGAGCGCGCGAGATCCGCCCTGCGGTAGGGTTTGGGCAGCAGCAGCACGCCGGGATCGAGCCGGCCATAATGGATGATGGTGTCGTCCGAATAGCCGGAAGTGAACAGCACCTTGAGGGATGCCCTGCGCCGCATCGCCTGTTCGGCGAGTTGACGGCCGTTCAGCGCGCCGGGCATGATCATGTCGGTAAACAGCAGATCGATGTGTTCCGCGTTGTCGATCACAACCAGGGCCTCCTCCGCATTGGCCGCCGACAGCGCCTGATAGCCCAGGCTTTGAATCTGCGCGATCACGAAATTCCGCACCAATTCATCGTCCTCGACCACCAGGATCGTCTCGCACACGCCAGTGGCCACCGCGGCGGCCGCCGGCACCGCGACGGATTGGACGCTCTCCGCCGCTTGCGGAAGATAGATCCGGATCGTCGTGCCGAACCCCTCGGTGCTGGAAATCCGGATTTGTCCGCCGGATTGCTGAACGAAGCCCTGAACCATGCTGAGCCCCAGGCCGGAGCCCTTGCCGACATCCTTTGTGGTGAAGAACGGCTCGCAGACTTTGTCGATCAGGTCGGCCGGAATGCCGTGGCCATTATCGGCCACCGAAATCAGCACATAGCGCCCGGGCGTAATGCCGTCGGCCGTAGGCTCGCTCGCATCGTCGAGAACGACATCGCTGGTTTCGATCGACAGCGTGCCGTTTTGCTCCATCGCGTCGCGGGCATTCAGCGCCAGATTGAGGATCGCATTGGTCAATTGGCCGGGATCGATCAAGGCGCGGGGCACCGTGGTGGCCAGATCCATCTTGATCTCGACCCGACGATCCAGCGTTTGCCGCAACAGGCTAGTGGCCTTCATCACCAGCGCATTGACGTCGACCTCGCGCGGCTGAAGCGGCTGCTTTCGCGCGAACGACAGCAGCCGCTGGGTGAGGTCGGCGCCGCGCGTCGCGGCGTCATCGACCATGTGGGCGAGTTCCGCCAGCGACGGCCGATCCGCAACCCCGTCGATCAACAGCTCCATATTTCCCACGATCACGGTGAGGATGTTGTTGAGGTCGTGGGCGATACCGCCGGTCAATTGCCCGACCGCTTCCATCTTCTGGGCCTGGCGAAGCTGCTGATCGGCGACGTCCTTGGCCTGCAGCATTTGCTCTTTCTCGATGACCATCGCCCTCATCTGGTCGACCGTGGCCTTCAGCTCCGCCGCCCGCGAGGCGGTGGAGACCGCCTCCGCCAGCACATTGGCAAAGCCGGTGAGAAAATTGATATCGTATTGGTCGAACTTCTGATGCCGGTCGCTGTCGATCTCGAGAATGCCATAAGGCTGTTCGTCGCTGCCCTTGATGATGACATCGACGATCGAGGCGATGCCGTGCTCGGCATAGAACGCGGGCAGGCTGAACCCTGCCGCCTGGATATCGTCGCAGACCGACGGCTCCCCGGTACTGAACGCTCGGCCTTGCGGTGAACTCATGTCGGCGCGCGACACCACATAGCCGACCACGCCATCGTTCCAGCCGAAACCGGCGACAACCAGCAGGTCGTTCTCCTCGGCGCGGTAGCGGCAGACCTTGCTGAAGCGAACACCCAGGCCTTCCGCGCAAGCCCTGGTCGCCTCGGTCAGGATCTTGTTCAGATCCCACTCGCGCAACGCAAAACTGCCGAACCGGGCGATCGCCGCCTGCTGCCGAAGCAACTTCTGGACTTCTGCGCCATCGGTCAAAATGTCAGCCCCTCAGAGTCGGCACCGCCTTCCCGCGGCGTAACGAATCTTTAAGTCGAATCAGACGGTCAGGATGCGCTTCCGGCGCCCGCCCGTGTGGTCCGTTTTGCACTCCTTTGATGCATCTCGTCGTTTCCCGACCCGGGGCCCGTTGCGTCGCCGCGAGAGGCCCGCTTCGGCAAAGCCGGAGGGTGCGATCGCCTTCGCCAGATCCGGGCGTACAGTCGGATCGTCGACGTCCTCAAAATTGCGGCACCGACGCGCCCGGAACCTTGAAGCGCCGACGGCGTCATTCCGCTTGCATGAGTTGCCGGTTGGCAACGGCAGCCACGGTTGGGTATGTTTCGACCCGATCAGGGACCCGCGGATCAGGAGACACATTAATGCCGAATGGCACGGACCGCAGCTCGGGTTTTCTCGGGGGACTGCTCAACACGCTGACCGAGCGCGGCCGCGGCCTGCTTGGCCGCACCAACCCGACCCCGATGTCGCAGACCGAACTGATCGCGCTCGGCGAGACACTGCTGTCACGACGCGGCGAAGCCACCGGGGTCGCGCTGGCCAATTCGCTGCATGCCGGCTATGCCGGGGCCAGCGAAGCCGACCAGCTTGGCTTTCTCAACGCGCTGGCGGAGCGGTTCGGTCCGGATCTGGCCGAACTCGACGCCGCGATTGATGTCGTGCGGGGCGGCGACGCATCGCCGCAGGCGATCGGCCGGCTGCACGACGCCGCCGAGCCGCGGCGGCAGGAATTGATCCGGCGGCTCAATCTGGCGCCCGGCGGCACCGCGTCGCTGGTGCGGATGCGCGCGGCGCTGCTCGGGCAGATCGCCGAGCATCCCCAGCTCAAGCATGTCGATGACGATTTCGTTCATCTGTTTTCGTCCTGGTTCAACCGGGGTTTCCTGGTGCTGCAGCGGATCGACTGGACCACGCCGGCCAATATCCTGGAAAAGATCATCCGCTACGAACAGGTCCATGCCATCAACGACTGGGACAATCTGCGGGCGCGACTGGCGCCGCCCGACCGGCGCTGCTACGGCTTTTTCCATCCCCAACTGGTCGATGAACCGCTGATCTTCGTCGAGGTCGCGCTGACCCGCGCGATTCCGGGGGCGATCACCCCGTTGCTCGACCTCGAGCGCACGCCGATCGCCGCCTCCGAGGCGACGACCGCGGTGTTCTATTCGATCTCCAATACCCAGAAGGGGCTGGCCGGAATCTCGTTCGGCCATTTCCTGATCAAGCAGGTGGTCGAGACCATCAAGAGCGAATTGCCCAACCTGCAGAATTTCGTGACGCTGTCACCGGCACCGGGCTTCGCCGCATGGCTGCGGCGCGAGCGCGAGGCCGATCCGCCGCGGCTCGACGCCGCGACCCGCGCCACGCTGGACCTGCTCGATGCGCCGGACTGGTTGGACAATCCGGAGCTTGCCGAGCGCGTCAAGCCGGTGCTGCAGCCGCTGGCGGCGGCGTATTTCCTGGAAGCCAAGACGCCGCGCGGCCAGCCGGCCGACCCGGTGGCGCGGTTTCATCTCGGCAACGGCGCCCGGCTAGAGCGGCTGAATTTTCTCGGCGACCGCTCGGCCAATGGATTGCGGCAGTCGCATGGGCTGATGGTGAATTATCTCTATGCGCTTGGCGAGATCGAAACCAACCACGAGGCCTTCGCCGAGCGCGGCCAGGTGACATCCTCGTCCGCGGTCCGCAAGCTGCTGGCGGCGCGTCCGCCGGCGGTCGAAAACGTCGCGGCGAGCTGAGGCGGCCGGGCGGCCAGACCGGGCCGTTGAAACCCGGCTCCCGTCCCGTCATGATGGCCGAAAGCTGTCACAGGAGTTTTCGCCCATGAGCTGGATGCCGTCGAACGATCCGCTGCTCGGTGACGCCAGGACCTGCGACGCGCTGGAGCTGATCATCGTGCCGCGCACCCGCGACCTCGGCGACGGCTTTTCGGTGCGCCGGGCGCTGCCGCACGGCAAGCGGCAGATGGTCGGCCCGTTCATCTTCTTCGATCATTTCGGCCCGGTGCAGTTCGTCTCCGGCAAGGGCATGGATGTGCGGCCGCATCCGCATATCGGCCTGTCCACGGTGACCTATCTGTTCGACGGCCGGATCATGCATCGCGACAGCGAGGGCAACGCCCAGGAGATCGCGCCCGGCGCGATGAACCTGATGACTGCCGGCCGCGGCATCGCACATTCCGAGCGCACCCCCGACGTCCAGCGCCGCGACGGCCAGCAGATGCTCGGGCTGCAAAGCTGGATCGCCCTACCGAAAGACAAAGAAGAGATCGCGCCGTCGTTCCAGCATTTCGGCGCCGCGACGCTGCCGACCGTCACCGACACCGGCTTTACCGCGCGGATCATCGCCGGCTCGAGCTTCGGGCAATCCTCGCCGGTGGCGATGGCGTCGCCCTGGTTCTATGCCGAGGTCGGCGTCGCGGCCGGGAGCAGCGTACCGCTCGATCCCGATCACGAGGAGCGCGCGATCTATCTGGTCGACGGCGAGATCAAAATCGCCGGCGACCGCCATACCGGGCCTTGCCTGTTGATCTTTCGGCCCGGCGACCGCATCACGGTGCGGGCGATCAGCGCGGCGCGGATGATGTTTCTCGGCGGCGACGCGCTGGAAGGCCCGCGCCATATCTGGTGGAATTTCGTCTCCTCCAGCAAGGAGCGGATCGAACAGGCCAAGCAGGACTGGAAAACCGGCCGCTTCGCCCACGTCCCCGACGAGACCGAATTCATTCCGCTGCCGGAATGATACAGTCCCGGCGATTCCATGTTCGCGCTGCGCCGGCGCCCGCCGGCCCGCCCTGTTGTGAAAGTCCCAATAATGCCCCCCATGCTCGCCAGCGACCTGCCCCTTGAAAAGATCGGGCGCGGCAAGGTCCGCGATATCTACGCCGTCGATGCCGACCGGCTGCTGCTGCTGACCACCGACCGGATCAGCGCCTTCGACGTGGTGATGGCGGAAACCATTCCGATGAAGGGCGCGGTGCTGACCCAGATCAGCGCCTGGTGGTTCAACCAGCTCGGCGGCGTGGTGCCGCACCACATGATCTCGGCCGACGCCGACGACATCATCGCCCAGGTGCCGGCGCTGGCCGGGCAACGCGCCGCACTGGCCGGGCGCGCCATGCTGTGCCGGCGGAGCACGGTGTTTCCGATCGAATGCGTGATCCGTGGCTATCTGACCGGCTCGGCGTGGAAGGAATATGCCGCCTCGGGCACGCTGGCCGGCGAGAAACTGCCCGAGGGCCTGCTAGAAAGCGCCAAGCTCGAGCCGTCGATCTTCAGCCCGGCCACCAAGGCCGAGACCGGCCATGACGAGAACATCACCATCGCGCAGATGCGGGAGGCGGTCGGCGACGAAGACGCCTACACGCTGGAGAGCATGAGCCGCGCGGTCTACACCCAGGGCGAGGCGATCGCCCGCGAGCAGGGCATCATCATCGCCGACACCAAATTCGAATTCGGCCGCGACGCCGACGGCCGCATCATCCTGATCGACGAGGTGATGACACCCGACAGTTCGCGGTTCTGGGCCGCCGACGTGTATCAGCCCGGCCGGTCGCAGCCCTCCTTCGACAAGCAGCCGCTGCGCGACTATCTCGATGCCGAACGCCGCGCCGGGCGCTGGAATGGCGACGCCCCGCCTCCGCCGCTGCCGGCCAATGTGGTCGAGGCCACCAGCAAGCGCTATCTCGACGCCTATCGGCGGCTGACCGGCGCGGATCTGGTCGTGACCTGACCGACTCAACGCGAACCGATCCCGCAAAGGGACGGCAAGACCAAGGGAGCAACGCCATGGACCAGACCGACATCCTCGTCGAGCGCGACGGGCCGGTGACCATCATCTCGATCAACCGGCCGCATCGTCGGAATGCCGTCGACGGCCTGACCGCGCGCAAATTATTCGACGCGTTTCTGGCGTTCGACGCCGACGCGGCCGCCTCGGTGGCGGTGTTCACCGGGATCGGCGGGCATTTCTGCGCCGGCGCCGATCTCAAGGCGGTGGCGGCCGGCGACATCAACAAGAAGCGCGAAGTCGGCGGCCATCAGTCGATCGCCCCGATGGGGCCGAGCCGGTTGCGATTGGGAAAGCCGGTGATCGCCGCGATCGAGGGCTATGCGGTGGCGGGCGGGCTGGAGCTGGCGCTGTGGGCCGACATGCGGGTCGCCGCCGCGGGCGCTACCTTCGGGGTGTTCTGCCGCCGGTTCGGCGTGCCGCTGATCGATCTCGGTACCATCCGGCTGCCGCGGCTTATCGGCCATTCCCAGGCCATCGACCTGATCCTCACCGGCCGCCCGGTCGGCGCCGAGGAGGCGCACCGCATCGGGCTGGCCAACCGGCTGGTGCCGGATGGCGAAGCACGCGCGCGGGCGATCGAGCTGGCCAAACAGATCGCGCAATTTCCGCAGGCCTGCCTGCGCGCCGACCGGCTATCGGCACTCGGCCAATGGGACCTCGACGAAGAGGACGCCATCGCCAATGAAATGCGCGGCGGCCTCGCCGTGATCGCCTCGGGCGAAACGCTCGACGGCGCCTCGCGCTTTGCCTCCGGCGAAGGCCGCCACGGCGCATTCGGAAGCCGCAAGGGATAGCTACAACGCCGCAAGGCTGGCGTCTCACCCGAGGCTGCGCGCAGTTTCGCGCCGCCTCAGACTCACATCCGAGACGGCGCGAAATGCGGGGGCGATTTCAGATCCCCGCCATCATCACATATTTGATCTCGACATATTCTTCCATGCCGTGATGCGAGCCTTCGCGGCCGAGGCCCGATTCCTTGACGCCGCCGAAGGGCGCGACTTCGGTGGTGATCAGGCCGGAATTGACCCCGACCATGCCGGTTTCCAGCGCCTCGGAGACCCGCCAGACCCGGCCGAGATCGCGCGAGTAGAAGTAGCTCGCCAGCCCGAACGGCGTGTCGTTGGCGAGCTTGATCACCTCGTCCTCGGTCTTGAAACGGAACACCGGCGCCAATGGCCCGAAGGTTTCCTCCCGCGCCACCAGCGCGCCGGCCGGCACATCGGCCAGCACGGTCGGCTCGAAGAAAGTGCCGCCGAGCGCGTGGCGCTTGCCGCCGGTGATCACCTTGGCGCCGTGCGACAGCGCATCTGCGATGTGCTTTTCGGTCTTCGCCACCGCGGCTTCATTGATCAGCGGGCCTTGCGTCACGCCCTGTTCGGTGCCGTCGCCGATCTTCATCGCGGCGACCTTGGCGGCGAGTTTCTCGACGAAGGAATCGTAGACGCCGTCCTGAACGTAGAGCCGGTTGGCGCAGACGCAGGTCTGGCCCATGTTGCGATATTTCGACACCATCGCGCCTTCGACGGCGGCATCGACATCGGCATCGTCGAACACGATGAAGGGGGCGTTGCCGCCGAGTTCGAGACCGAGCTTCTTCACCCCGACCGCGGCCTGCTGGTACAGGATCTTGCCGACCTTGGTGGAGCCGGTGAAGCCGACAAAGCGCACCGCCGGATGTTCGCACAGCACCTTGCCGATCGCCGAGGCGTCGCCGGTGATGATGTTGAACACGCCCTTGGGCACGCCGGCCTGCTCGGCCAGTGCCACCAACGCCAGCGCGCTCAGCGGCGTCTCCATCGCGGGCTTCAGCACCACGGTGCAACCCGCCGCCAGCGCCGGCGAGACTTTGCGGGTGATCATCGAATTCGGGAAATTCCACGGCGTGATCGCGCCGCAGACCCCGAGCGGCTGGCGGATCGCGATCAGCCGGGCGTCGGGGCGCTGCGTCGGGATCGTCTCGCCATAGACCCGGCGCGCCTCCTCGGCGAAGAATTCGACGTAAGCCGCGCCGATATCGACTTCGCCCAGCGCCTCGGCGAGCGGCTTGCCCTGCTCCGAGGTCAGGATCAGCGCCAGATCCTCGCGGTTGGCGATGATCAGGTCGAACCATTTGCGCAGGATGTTGGAACGCTGCTTGGCGGTGAGCTTGGCCCAGGCCGGAAACGCGCGCTCGGCGGCTTCGACCGCCTGGGTGGCCTCCGCGGCGCCCAGATTCGGCACCTTGGCGAGTTCGATGTCGTTGACCGGATTGGTCACCGGAAAATCCGGCGTTCCGGTCCAGGCGCCGTCGATGAAACAATGCTCGCGCAGCAGCGCGGGATCCTTCAGGCGATCGCGGAGCGAGGGCGGGGTGGGTTTCGCGCTGCGCGCGGCGGCGGTCGGGGACATCTTGATTCCTCCAGCGTTTCTTCGATCGCATGAGCTGCCGGCCATCGGGCCGGCTCGGTGACGCGCACACTATACAGGCTCAAATGATCTAAGGCACGCCGCCTCGGCCCCGCGGTCAGAGGATGTGATGGCCGCAAATCTGCATGCCACGTCGGACAGGCCGCAAGCCATGCCGCCGATCAGGCCATGCCGCTCATATAGGCTTCGCGGCGGCCCATCATGCCTTCCGCCATCGCCTTGGCGTCGGAGCGCCGCGACGTCGCGCAGGTGCGGTATTCAAGATTTGGCATATCCGCCGTGCCACGCCGGCCGAACCATGAGCCCAGCGATCGCGGCGCGATCTCCAGTCGCGCCAGCGCCATCGCCACATTGTCGACGGCCGCGAAGCCGAACAGGGCGCCGGATCCGGCATAGCGCACCTCGTACAGGCCGGGCCCGATCGGGGCTTCGATATTCTCACCGCGCAACGGGGTGGGGTAGCGCTTCCATTCGCTCCAGGTCGAGATCATCATCTGCCTTCCGCATCGCTGCATCAGATTTGCATCAAATTGTTCGCGGCCAAATCGTGGCCGGATTGAGAACGGCGACGCCCAGATTTCGTTCCAGATCGATTGATCCGACCTCTCCCATTTTGCCGCCCTTGTCGCGGCGCTTCGATCTGCCGACTTGCCGGATGCTGCCAATCGGACAACAATTCCCGGGTTCCAAAAAACCAAAATGGGAGGACGCCATGCAGGACAAGTCACAGATCGATCAGATTTTGCGGCAGAAATCCGAGGCCGGAGAGATTCCCGGCGTGGTCGCGATGGCGGCCAGCGGCAGTGAGGTGATCTATCAGGGCGCGTTCGGCAAACGCGATCTGTCGAAGCCCGACGCGATGACGCCGGACAGCGTGTTCTGGATCGCCTCGATGTCCAAGGCGATCACCGCTGCCGCCGCGATGCAACTGGTCGAGCAGGGCAAGCTGTCGCTCGACGAGCCGATCGGCAAGGTGCTGCCCGATCTGGCTGCGCCGCAGGTGCTGGAGGGCTTCGACGACAAGGGCGAGCCGCGCCTGCGCCCGGCCAGCAGGCCGATCACGCTGCGGCATCTGCTCACCCACACTTCGGGCTTCTGCTACGACATGTGGAACGCCGACATGGTGGTCTATCGCGAAAAGACCGGGACGCCGGCCATCACCTCTTGCCTGCATGCGGCGCTGCAAGCCCCGATCATGAGCGATCCCGGCACCCGCTGGGAATATGGCATCGGCATCGATTTCGTCGGCAAGGCGGTGGAGGCGGCGAGCGGCGTGCGGCTCGACGCCTATCTGCACGACCATGTGCTGGCGCCGCTCGGCATGACCGATACCGGCTTCAGGATCAGCGACGCGATGCGCGCGCGGCTGGTGGCGATGCATGCGCGCGGGCCGGATGGCTCACTGACGCCCATCCCGTTCGAGTTGGAACAGGATCCGGAGTTTCACATGGGCGGCGGCGGACTCTACGGCACCGCCGGCGACTACATCAAATTCGCCCAGATGATCCTCAACAAGGGCCGCCACAACGGCAATCAGATCCTGCAGCCCGAAACAATCGCGCAGATGGGGCAGAACCACATCGGCGATCTCAGCATGGGCAAGATGACATCCGCCATCGCGATGGTGACCAACGACGTCGAGCTGTTCCCCGATATCGAGAAGAAATGGGGCCTCAGCTTCATGATCAATACGGCGGCGACGCCGCAGGGCCGCAGCGCCGGCAGCCTGGCCTGGGCCGGCCTCGCCAACACCTATTACTGGATCGATCCGTCGCGCGACATTTGCGGCGTGATCCTGATGCAGGTGTTTCCCTTCGCGGATAGCAGGTGTCTGGAAACTTTCGCGGGCTTCGAGGCGAAGGTCTATGCCGCGCTCGACGCCGCCCAACAGGCGGCGTAACGCGGCTCCGGCTCGGCACTCGCCCGTGAGCTAGAAACCCGAAGCCATGCGTCGGGCGGCACATTATCTGCCGCCCGACGCTTGATTCGACCACGCCTGCGGGGTCAGACTGCGGGCGCTGCGAGCGCGGCCAATAATCGTTCAAAAGCGTGACGCGACGAAGCGGGCCATGCGTGCCCGGCGAGCAATGGAGGAATCGACGTGACCGACAGAGCAGGAAGTTATGTGTGCGGCGTGGCCGATGCGCCGCTGCTCGGCGACACCATCGGACGCACGCTTGATCTGGCGGCGCAGCGATGGCCGGATCGCGAGGCGCTGGTGTCGCCCTCTCACGACGTGCGCTGGACCTGGCGCGATTTCGCCGCGCGGGTCGACGACCTTGCCGCCGGCTTCCTGGCGCTCGGTCTGGAGCGCGGCGCGCGGATCGGGGTGTGGTCGCTGAACCGGCCGGAATGGACGCTGACCCAATTCGCCGCCGCCAAGGCCGGGCTGATCCTCGTCACCATCAATCCGGCCTACCGGTTGAGCGAACTCGAATTCGCGCTCGCCAAGGTCGGCTGCACCGCTCTGGTCACCGCGACCGCGTTCAAGACCAGCAACTACATGGAGATGCTCAACACGCTGGTCCCCGAACTGGCGCGCGCCGAACCGGGCCAGCTCAAATCCGCCAAACTGCCGATGCTGCGCGCCGTGATCCAGATCGGCGGCCCGAAATGCCCCGGCACCATCGCGTTCGACGAGGTCGCCCGGATGGGCGGCACGCGCCACCGCGAGGCGCTCGCCACACTGGGGCAGATGCTGCAATTCGACGCCCCGGTCAACATCCAGTTCACCAGCGGCACCACCGGATCGCCGAAGGGCGTCACCCTGACGCATCACAACATTCTCAACAATGGTTACTTCGTCGGCCGCGCGATGCGGCTGACCGAGCAGGACCGGATCTGCATTCCGGTGCCGCTGTATCATTGCTTCGGCATGGTGATGGGCAACCTCGCCTCGGTGACCAGCGGCGCCACCATGGTCTATCCCGGCGAGGGCTTCGATCCGCTCGCCACGCTGCAGAGCGTCGAGCAGGAAAAATGCACCGCGCTGTATGGCGTGCCCACCATGTTCATCGCCGAACTCGACCATCCGGATTTCGCCAAATTCGATCTGTCGTCGCTGCGCACCGGCATCATGGCGGGCGCGCCGTGCCCGGTCGAGGTGATGCGCCGCGTCAACGATCTGATGAATATGCGCGAGGTGACGATCGCCTATGGGATGACCGAGACCAGCCCGGTCAGCTTCCAGAGCGCGGTCGACGATCCGCAGGAGCGCCGGGTCTCGACGGTCGGCCGGATTCATCCGCATGTCGAGGTCAAGGTGATCGATCTCGAGGGTCGGGTGGTGCCGCGCGGCGAGCGCGGTGAACTCTGCACCCGCGGCTATAGCGTGATGCTGGGCTATTGGGACGAGGCGGAGAAAACCGCCGACGTGCTCGACGACGCCGGCTGGATGCACACCGGCGATCTCGCGGTGATCGACGCCGAGGGTTATTGCAACATCGTCGGCCGCATCAAGGACATGGTGATCCGCGGCGGCGAGAACCTGTATCCGCGCGAGATCGAGGAATTCCTCTATCGCCATCCGAAGATTCAGGACGTGCAGATCTTCGGCGTCGCCGACGACCGCTATGGCGAGGAATTATGCGCCTGGATCCGCGTCCGCGCCGGCGAGGCGCTGACCACCGACGAAGTCCGGGAATTCTGCCAGGGCCAGATCGCCCACAACAAAATCCCGCGCTACATCGAATTCGTCGGCGAATTCCCAATGACGGTGACCGGCAAGATCCAGAAATTCATCATGCGCGAAAAGGTGGAGTCGCGGCTCGGGCTGACAGCCGCGAAGACGGCGTGACGAGTATCGCTGCGAAAGACGCTGTCATTGGAATAGAGGTTGTCATTCCGGGGCACGCGCCGCGCCAGCGGCGCGTGAACCCGGAATCCCGCCCCGCATTCAGCCGCAGCCGTTTCGCGCCGCCACACGGTGCCGCGAGATTCCGGGTTCGCTCGAGCTGCGCTCTCGCGCCCCGGAATGACTGACTTTGATGTGGCCCACCTGACTTTGATGTGGCCCGACGCCGCCTGCTCACCGCGCTGCTGAGCCAGCGACAATCGATCCAGCCAAATGCCGCCTTCACCTCTCCCATAGGGAGAGGTCGGATCGCGCAGCGATCTGGGTGAGAGGTTCTAAACTATCGAGCGGCCACTCCGTCACCCCATCCCTCTCCCATGGCAGAGGGCGCGCGCCGCCGTCGCGGCCAAAGCCGTCGACCGACAAGAATGCGGCGTCAGACCGGCAGGCCGTTCTGCAGCGCCAGATCCTTCAGCGACACCTGCGGCCGGGCGCCGATGTGCTGGATCACTTCGGCGGCGGCCAGCGCGCCGAGCCGGCCGGCATTCTCATAGCCGGCATTGCGCACCAGGCCGAACAGGAAGCCGGCGGCGAACAGATCACCGGCGCCGGTGGTATCAACCAGCGTGTCGATCTTGGCCGCAGGCACCAGCGTGACGCCGTCCTGGGCGACCACGGCGCAGCCCTTCTCGCTGCGGGTGACGACGCCGAGCTTGACGTCGTCCGCCAGCTGCTTCAGCGCCGTGTCAAAATCGGAGGTCTGGTACAGCGCGTGCAATTCCGACTCATTGGCGAAGATCAGGTCGACGGTGCCGGAGCGCATCAACTGCAGGAATTCGTCGCGGTAACGATCCACGCAGAACGCATCCGACAGCGTCAGCGCCACCTGGCGGCCGGCGCCATGCGCGATGGTCGATGCTTTCAGGAAGGCGTCCTTGGCGTTCTTCGGATCCCACAGATAGCCTTCCAGATAGGTGATCGCCGAGGCCGCGATCTGGGCCTCGTCGATGTCGTCGGGGCCGAGGTCCTGGGCGGCGCCGAGATAAGTATTCATGGTGCGCTCGCCATCCGGCGTCACCAGGATGTAGGAACAGCCGGTGGCCGGCCCGTCCTTGGCCGCCTTGGTCTCGAACGCCACCTTGGCGGCGCGAATGTCGTGGCTGTAGAGCTTGCCGATCTGGTCATCCTTGACCTTGCCCACATAGGCGGTGCGGGCGCCGAAATTGGCCAGACCGACGATGGTGTTGGCGGCCGAGCCGCCCGACATCTCCACCGCCTGCCCCATCGCGGCGTAGATCGCGGCGGCGCGGGGTTCGTCGATCAGCGCCATGCCGCCCTTGGCCATGCCGTGCTTGACCAGGAAATCGTCTTCGGTGCGCACCAGCACGTCGAAAATCGCATTGCCGATGGCGAGCACGTCATATTTGGCTGAGGTCATGAAAAATTTGTCCCGTTGCGACGATTGCGATGGCCCGGAAAATCCGGTCCAACTCACTGATCTGCTGGCGTGGAGGATGGGTAATTGAGGTCGCGGCCTATCACGATCCCCCCCTCGGCTCAAGGCCAGCCCGTTTGAAGGTCACATGATCCGCCCCTTCCTCACCGTCTCCGCCGGAACGCTGCTGTCGCGGCTGCTCGGCTTTGCGCGCGACGCCCTGGTGGCGGCGCTGCTCGGCACCGGCTTTGTCGCCGACGGATTTCTGCTGGCGTTTCAACTGGTCAATGTCACAAGGCGGCTGTTGACCGAAGGCGCGCTGAACGCCGCTTTGGTGCCGGCCTGGCTGCGGCAGCGCGACGCCAATGGCGCTGTCGCGGCCGCCGCCTTCGCCGGCCGGTTGGTCGGCAGTATCGGGCTGGCGATGCTGATCGCCGCCTTGCTGCTCGGCGTGCTGATGCCCTGGGTGATCGGGGCGCTGGCGCCGGGTTTTGTCGGCCAGCCGAGCCTGCCACTCGCCGTCACCGACGCCCGCTTGATGCTGCCCTATCTGGCCTTCGCCGGCCCGGTGGCGGTGCTGATGGGGCTGTTGAACGCGCAGGGCCGCTTCGCGCTGACAGCGTTCTCGCCGCTATTGTTCAACCTCGCCTTGATCGGCGTGATGATCGCGCTGTTGATCTGGCGGCGCGACGCCGCCGACGCCGCGACGCTGATCGCCGCCACGGTGGGCCTGGCCGGGCTGCTGCAGCTGAGCGTTCTGGCGATGCATCGCGGCGAGCGACTGGCGACGCCGCTGCGGGCGTCATTCGACGCCGCGATGCGCGGCTTTTTCGCCAAGGCCATCCCCGGGATGCTGGCCAATTCGGGCCCGCAATTGCTGATCGTCGCCGGCGCCATCGTGGCCTCGGCGGCACCCTCGGCGGTGGCCTGGCTGTATTTCGCCAACCGGCTGATCGAATTGCCGCTCGGCATCGTCGGCGCCGCGATGGGAAGCGTGCTGGTGCCGGAACTGACCCGCGCGGTGCGCGGCACCGACCCCGGCGCGATCGCAAAGGCGGAATCCCACGCGCTGGAGCTCGCGATCGGTCTGGGGCTGCCGGCCGCATTGGGCCTGATGGTGCTGAGCCAGCCGATCGTACGGCTGCTGTTCGAACATGGCGCCTTCGGCGCCGCCGACACCGCAGCGACCGCGCAAGCGCTGACCCTGCTGGCGCTGGGGCTGCCGGCGCATGTGCTGAGCAAGGCGCTGGCGCCGGCGTTTTTCGCCCGCGACAATACCAAGGTCCCGCTGCAGGCGATGCTGACCGGGCTCGGTACCGCCATCGTGGCGGCGTTGCTGCTGGGGCACTGGTTCGGCGTCGCGGGCGTGGCCGCCGCAGTGGCGCTCGGGGCCTGGGGCTCGGCGATCCTGCTGATCCGGCGCGGCGCGACGACCTTCGGCTTCGCGCTGGCCGCGGCAACGCGGCGCCGGCTGGTCCTGATCGTGCTCGCCGCTTTGGCGATGGCCGGGCTGCTGTGGCTGAAGGCGAGCTTTGCGCTGCCGCTGGCAGCGCAGGCCCATGGGGCGATCCAGGCGCTCGCGCTTGGCCTGCTGATCGCCGGCGGCATCGCGGTCTATGGCGGGTTGCTGGTGCTGTTCGGCGTCGTCAACCCGTCAGAGCTGCTGCGCGCGATCCGGCGACCTGACGGCTTGCGCGACTGACGCCCGCATGGCAGAGCACGGCGCCTGACGGCAGGAATGGCGCCGAAGGCGCGCAGGGACAACAGCATGACGATCGAACGGGTCTTCTCCGGCGTGCAGCCGACCGGCAATCTGCATCTCGGCAATTATCTTGGCGCCATCGTCAATTTCGTCAAATTGCAGGCGACGCATAATTGCATCTATTGCGTGGTCGATCTGCACGCCATGACCATGCCGATCGCGGTCTGGGGCGGCCCGGACGAGCTGCGCCGCCACACCCGCGAGGTCACATCGGCCTTCATCGCGGCGGGCATCGATCCCACAAAGCAGATCATCTTCAACCAGAGCCAGGTCGCCGAACACGCCGAACTGGCCTGGGTGTTCAATTGCGTGGCCCGGCTCGGCTGGCTGAACCGGATGATCCAGTTCAAGGAAAAGGCCGGCAAGGACCGCGAAAACGCCTCCGTGGGCCTCTATGACTATCCGGTGCTGATGGCCTCCGACATTCTGGTCTACCGCGCCACCCATGTCCCGGTCGGCGAGGACCAGAAGCAGCATCTGGAACTGACCCGCGACATCGCCCAGAAATTCAACAATGATTTCTCGGCATCGATCGCCGCGCAGGGATTCGGCGATGGCTATTTTCCGATGCCCGAGCCGGTGATCACCGGCGCCGCGACGCGGGTGATGAGCCTGCGCGACGGCACCAAGAAAATGTCGAAGTCGGACCCGTCGGATTATTCCCGGATCAACCTCACCGACGACGCCGACACCATCGCGCAGAAGATCCGCAAGGCCAAGACCGACCCGGAGCCGTTGCCGAGCGAGGAAAAGGGCCTGGAAACCCGGCCCGAGGCCGACAATCTGGTCGGCATCTATGCGGCGCTGGCCGACAAGCCGAAGTCAGAGGTTTTGGGCGAATTCGGCGGCGCGCAGTTTTCCGGCTTCAAATCCAATCTGGTCGACCTGGCGGTGACCAAACTGGCGCCGATCGCCACCGAAATGAAGAAGCTCACCTCGGATCAGGCCTATGTCGATTCGGTGCTGGCCGACGGCGCCGACCGGGCGCGGGCGATCGCGCTGGAAACCATGAACGCGGTGAAGGACATCGTCGGCATGGTTCGCAAGAAGTAGCGCGCGGCGGCGAAGGTCGAGAGGTCCGGCGCGCGGCCGGACTTTCTCATGCCAACGGACTTTGCCGTTGCCTCTTCGATTTGGTCATGGCCGGGCTTGTCCCGACTATCCACGTCTTTGATCCGGCACTGCTTTCAAGGCGTGGATGCCCGGCACAAGGCCGGGCATGACGAACGAGAGGCAATGGCCGTATCATATACGTGCGTCAAAGACGGTCAGTAGCGCGCCGTCATCGCGGCCGGGGCGCCGAACTGATAGGTCAGGCCGACACGGACCACGTTCATGCTGAGCTTGAACGGCTCGACCGTGTGGGTCTGTTCGCCAAGATCGGCGTAGAGATATTCCACTCTGGTGCTCCAATTCGAGGCCAGCTTGTATTCGATGCCGCCGCCCACCGTGTAGCCGACGTGCCAGGCCTTGTCGGCGGTCGACAATGACTGGCCAAACAGCGACGCCGAGAAGGTCGAGGACACCTGCGCGGTCGCGACGCCGCCTGTCGCGTAGAGCAGCGCCGGCCCGAACGCGTAGCCGACCCGTCCGCGCGCCGAGAACAGCGCGTCGATCTTCGACGTCTGCTGATCCGAGAAAGTGCCGCCCAGCAGCGGGAAGTCATAGAAGACGCTGCCCTTGATGGAGGCGTAGCTGCCGTCGGCCTCGACGCCGAACACGATATCTCCAACCTGATAATTGTAGCCGGCATGGGCGCCGAACACGCCGCCATCCGGCTTGTGATTCAAATTCTCGTCGATCAGAGTCCGGAACACCGGATCGACGTCGGAGGCCTCGAAATCACCCCAGCCATAGCCGGCGTGAGCACCCACATAGAACCCGGTCCAGGAGGGCGCCGCAGCGACCATGATGGGCGCCTTGTATAGACCACGGGCGGGCATATCGGCCGCCATGGCGGCAATCGGGAGCAGGCAGAACGCGCCGGTTATCACGAGCGTCTTCATTGTCGGGCTCCTGGGTTTGCGAATCTCAGCCTTATGGCTGAGGTAACCGGTAACACCCGCCTTGCGTGCCCGATGTCCACAATGGACATCGGGAGATATAAAGGACGGACGTGCTGTTCTTGCCACAGTCTCGCAACGTCGCTTGGCGTGCGGATAGCACGGCGGCAAGCTCATCGATCGCGGCCGACGCAAGTCGGAGCCGCAACCGCTTGTCTAACAATGCCGCGCCGTGGCACCATGTCGCAGGGGCGCGGGCGCGCCCCGTTCGCATTGGGACATGCATGACCACTCAGCGACAAAGCTACCGGCCGGACCACCGGCCGAAATGTCTGGTGATCGTCGATGAGACCGCCGAATGGGATCGCGCGGTCTACTATGCCAGCCGCTGGGCGGTGCGCGTCGGCGGCGGCGTGGTGATGCTGCGCGTGATCGAGACGCTCGACCGCAACCAGCAATGGCTCGGAGTCGCCGATGTGATGCGCGCCGAAGCCATCGAGATCGCCGAGACCGTGCTCGATCGCGCCTCCGGCCGCGCCAACGGCATCGCGGCAATCACCCCGGAGCGGGTGATCCGCGAAGGCGACCCGGTTCCGCAGATTCTCGACGTGATCGACAAGGACGTCGACATCGTCATGCTGGTGCTGGCGGCAAGCGACGCTGCGGAAGGCCCCGGCCCGATCGTCGCCACCTTGCTGCGCCACATCGGCAGCTTCCCGATCCCGGTGACGATCGTGGCGGCCAGCATGACCGACGACGACATCGACGCGCTGTCGTGACCGCAGTCAACGTCCGACTCAAACCCCTGAGAAGCCCGCTATATGCATAACGGTTCCGCCCGCCTTGATCGTGCGTTCCTGATCGCCATCTGTTAAAGGACCACGAAGCCCCGGCCTTGAACCGGCGACGACGGAGACCATCGATGTTCATCCAGACCGAAGCCACGCCAAACCCCGCCACTTTGAAGTTCATTCCCGGCCGCGTCGTGCTCGACAGCGGCACCATGGACTTCACCGACCGCGCCGCCGCCGCCCGCTCGCCGCTGGCCGTGCGGCTGTTCGACGTGCCCGGCGTGACCGGGGTGTTCTACGGCTCGGATTTCGTCACCGTCACCAAGGACGACACCGACTGGCAGCATCTGAAGCCGGCGATCCTCGGCGCCATCATGGAACATTACATGTCGGGCGCGCCGATCATGGCCGATGGCCGGGTCGATGGCGACGAGCCCTCAGAGGACGACGAGTTCTTCAGCGCGGCCGACGCCGAGACCGTCGACATCATCAAGGATCTGATCGAGACCAGGGTGCGTCCGGCGGTTGCCAATGACGGCGGCGACATCACCTTCCGCGGCTTCAAGGACGGCATCGTCTATCTGAAAATGCAGGGCGCCTGCTCCGGCTGCCCGTCCTCCACGGCGACGCTGCAGCACGGCATCCAGAACCTGCTGAAGCATTTCGTGCCCGATGTGGTCGAAGTTCGTCCGGTCTGATCGAAGCCGCACGGCCCCACGACTGCCTGCCGATTGTGCGCTGCCAATGCAGCGTGCAGATTGTGCATTGCGCCGAACCCGGCCCGAAATACTCGCCACATTGCCGCCGCAGAGCATGACGCGGCATTGGCGTTGCTGCTAGACTACCCGGATGTTGATCCTCGCCATCGATACCGCGCTCGACGCGTGCGCTGCCGCAGTGCTGGATACCGAGGCCAATCGGCTGATCGCGCGCGAATCCGAGCCGATGCAGCGCGGCCACGCCGAGGCGCTGATGCCGATGATCGCCCGGGTGATCAAGGCCTCCGGCCTCGGCTTTCCGCAGCTCGACCGAATCGCCGTGACCACCGGCCCGGGCAGTTTTACCGGCCTGCGCGTCGGGCTGTCGGCCGCGCGCGGCATCGCGCTGGCCGCCGGCAAGCCCGCGGTCGGCTTCACCACGCTGGCCGCCTATGCGGCGCCGCTGCTCAGTGAGCACGACGACTCGCCGATCGTTTCGGCGATCGATGCACGGCATGATCAGGTTTACTACCAAGTGGTCAGCGGCAACGGGACCAGTATGGTGAAGCCGCAAATCGCGCCGATCGCGCAGGTCCTTGCCACGGCCTGCGTCGGCGCGCCGCGACTGGTCGGCAATGCGGCGCGGATCTTGGCCGATCGCTGGCCGGCGACGGCCGAACCTGCCGCGCTGGTCGACGCCCAGCCGGCGCCGGATATCGCCTGGGTGGCGTGGCTCGGCGCCGCCGTGACGCCGGAAACCGCGCCGGCACGGCCCTATTATCTGCGTCCGCCCGACGCCAAGCCGCAGACCGACCCGCTGCGGTTCTCGCCGCAACCGCTCGCGGGATGACCATCGCCATGATGGCGTCCGAAAAGGTGACCTGCCGATGATGCCCCGCCGATGATGGACTGGCTTGCAGAGTTTTGGGGCTATGCCGAAGCGCGGGTCGAAGGCGCGACGCTGCGCGACAGCCCGAAACTAGCGGAACTGCATGGCGCTTCGTTTCACCGCGGCTGGGGCGAGGAAGAATTCGAGGACATGCTGACCCAGCGCAACACGCTGGTTCATCGGCTGCGGGTGGGACGGCGAATCGTCGGCTTCGTGGCGTCGCGGATGGCGGCCGACGAGGCCGAGATCCTGTCGATCGCGCTGGCGCCCGGCTATCGCGGCCGCGGATTGTCGCGCGGTCTGCTGCTGACGCATCTGGGCCATCTCGCCGGCCGCGGCATCGTCAAGGTGTTCCTGGAGGTCGAAGAAAACAATCAACCGGCGCTGCGATTGTACAACTGGGCCGGTTTCGTCGTCGCCGGGCGCCGCGAGCGCTATTACCGGCAACCCGATGGGGAACAATTGAACGCATTGCTAATGCGTCGCGACTTGTCCTAGACCCTCCGCGGTGGCAGAACACACCGCATTGTCGCAAACCATTCTCCCATCACCAAGTTGAACGCCATGTCCGAACTCAAGGCCACCGAAATCGAAGCGCGCTGCGCCGCCACCGGCATGCGCATGACCGAGCAGCGCCGCGTCATCGCGCGGGTGCTGGCCGAGGCCGTGGACCATCCCGACGTCGAGGAATTGTATCGCCGCTGCGTCGCCGTCGATGACAAGATCTCGATCTCGACGGTGTATCGCACCGTCAAGCTGTTCGAGGATGCGGGCATCATCGAGCGCCACGATTTCCGCGAGGGCCGCGCCCGCTACGAGCAGATGCGCGACAGCCATCACGACCATCTGATCAATCTGCGCGACGGCAAGGTGATCGAATTCACCAATGAGGAGATCGAGAAGCTGCAGGCCGAGATCGCCCGCAAGCTCGGCTACAAGCTGGTCGATCACCGCCTCGAATTGTATTGCGTGCCGCTGGACGACGACAAATCCTGAGCTTGAATTACGACCTCGTCATCTTCGACTGCGACGGCGTGCTGGTCGATAGCGAGGCGCTGGCCTGCCACGTCCATGCCGAGCTGCTGACGCAGCACGGCTACGCCATTACGGCGGATCAGGTGCATGATCGTTTCCTCGGCCGGTCGGCGCGCGAGGCGCGGTTTGAGGTCGAGTCTGAACTCGGCCGCGCCCTGCCCGACAGCTATACGGCGCAACTCAAGGCCGCGATCGATCTGGCGTTTGGCGCGTCGTTACAGCCCATCGCCCATGTCGCCGAGACCTTGCCAGGATTGTCACAGCGCATCTGCGTGGCCTCGTCGGGCACACCGACCCGGATCGTCAGCAGCCTCACCACCACCGGATTGCTGAGCTTCTTTTCCCCGCATCTGTTTTCGGCCAGCGACGTCGCCAATGGCAAGCCGGCCCCGGACCTGTTCCTGTTTGCCGCGCAACGGATGCAGGTCGCGGCTGAGCGCTGCGTGGTGATCGAGGACAGTATTGCGGGCGTCACCGGCGCGGCGGCCGCCGGCATGACGGTGTTGGGATTTCATGGCGGCAGCCATTGCCGGCCGAGCCATGCCGCCGCGCTGCGCGCCGCCGGCGCCGTGGCGAGCTTCGCCGATATGCGCCAACTGCCTGCGATGATTGACCAAATGCACCTCAAGCCAGCCTGACGCCGCGATTCGGCCGCGGCGGCGAGATGCTGGATTTCCGCGGCTTTAGCCTGTAATTGGGCATCGCGCCGTATCCGCGCCGCTTTATCACGTCATTCAGGTTCCATGGATCAGCCGCGCAAGCTGCATATCAAATCATTTGGCTGTCAGATGAACGTCTACGATGCCCAGCGCATGGTCGACGTGCTGGCGCCGCAGGGCTTTGTCGAAACCGCCAATCCCGACGACGCCGATCTGGTGATTCTCAACACCTGCCACATCCGCGAAAAGGCCTCGGAGAAAGTCTATTCCGAGCTCGGACGGCTGCGTGTCGCCAAGGACGAGGCCGCCCGCGACGGCCGCAAGATGAATATCGTGGTCGCCGGCTGCGTCGCCCAGGCCGAGGGCGACGAGATCATCCGCCGCCAGCCTGCCGTCGATGTCGTGGTCGGCCCGCAAAGCTATCACCATCTGCCGCAGCTGCTGGCGCGGGCCAAAAGCCGTGGCCGCGCGCTGGAGACCGAGTTTCCGGTCGAGGACAAATTCGGATTCCTGCCGCCGCCCTCGGTCGACGCGATCCGCGCCCGCGGCATTTCGGCCTTCGTCACCGTGCAGGAAGGCTGCGACAAATTCTGCACCTTCTGCGTGGTGCCTTACACCCGCGGCTCGGAAGTCTCGCGCCCGGTGGCGAAAATCGTCGACGATGTGCAGCGGCTGGCCGACAATGGCGTGCGCGAAGTCACCCTGATCGGCCAGAACGTCAACGCCTATCATGGTGACGGCCCCGACGGCCGGGCCTGGTCGCTCGGCCGCCTGCTCGGCCATCTGGCGGCGATTCCGGGGATCGCGCGGCTGCGCTATTCGACCAGCCATCCGCTCGACGTCGATGATTCGCTGATCGAGGCGCATCGCGATCTGCCGGCGCTGATGCCGTTTGTACATCTCCCCGTGCAGTCCGGTTCCGACGCGATTTTGGCGGCGATGAACCGCAAGCATACCGCCGATGATTATCGCAGAGCCGTCGATCGATTCCGCAAGGCTCGCCAAGACATTGCTTTTTCATCGGATTTCATCGTCGGCTTCCCCGGCGAGAGCGAGCAGGACTTCGCCGCGACGCTCGCGCTGGTCACACAAATCGGCTACGCTGGGGCCTATTCTTTCAAGTATTCGCCGCGGCCAGGGACGCCGGCGGCGGAGATCCGGGAGACGGTGTCAGCGGCGGTGATGGACGAGCGATTGGGGCGGCTCCAGCAATTGATCGACGATCAGCAATCGGCATTCAATCGGACGGCGATTGGAACCAGCGTCGATGTGCTGTTCGAACGCGCCGCGCGCAATGATGGCCAGATCGTCGGCCGCACCGCCTATCTGCAGCCGGCCCATGTGATCGCCCCACCGGACATCATCGGGCAGGTTCTGCCCGTGCGGATCGACAGTCTCGAGCGTTACAGCCTGATCGGCGAGTTGGCGGACCCGCCGTTGCGGCCACCCCTGTCCGCCATGTCCATGGGAGCCTGACCCCTTGCCAAAAAGCGTATCGGATTTGCCTTCGCTCGCCTCCCGCCGCAGCAAACTCGACCGCGCCCCCCAGACCCAACCGGAAACGCAAGTGGTCGTCGCCTTCGACGATAATCGCGCCGCTTCGGCCCTGGTCGGCCCCTATGGACAGAATCTGGCGCTGATCGAGCGACGGCTCGCCGTCGTGGTCGATTCCCGCGGCAACCACATCACCATCGCCGGGACCAGCGAAGGCTGCGACGCGGCGCGGCGGGTGCTGGAGACGCTGTACGGCCAGGCCATCGCCGGCCATGAGCTGGCGCAGGGCGACGTCGAAGGCGCTATCCGCGCGGTGATCGCCCAGGGCTCGCTGTTCGAATTCGACCCCAAGAGCTCGGCCTCGGCCTTCGAGGCGATCAATTTGCGCAAACGTCCGGTGCGGGCGCGCACCGCGGCGCAGGATTCCTACATTCGCGCTTTGAAGCGCCACGAGCTGGTGTTCGGGATCGGCCCGGCCGGCACCGGCAAGACCTGGCTGGCGGTGGCGCAGGCGGCGCAATTGTTCGAACGCAAGGAAGTCGACCGCATCATCCTGACCCGCCCGGCGGTGGAAGCCGGCGAGCGGCTCGGGTTTTTGCCGGGCGACCTGCGCGAAAAGGTCGATCCCTATCTGCGCCCGATCTATGATGCGCTGTATGATCTGATGGATTCGCGAATCGTCGAGCGCGCGCTGCAGACCGGCGAGATCGAGATCGCGCCGCTGGCCTTCATGCGCGGGCGGACCCTGACCAATGCGGCGATCATTCTCGACGAAGCGCAGAACACCACGTCGATGCAGATGAAGATGTTTCTGACCCGATTAGGCGAGAACAGCCGGATGATCGTCACCGGCGATCCCAGCCAGGTCGACCTGCCCAACGGCCAGCCTTCGGGCCTGGCCGAGGCGACCAAGCTGCTCGACGGCGTCGAGGGCATCGCCCAGGTTAAATTCACCGCCGAAGACGTGATCCGCCACGAATTGGTGGCGCGGATCGTCGCGGCCTATGAGGGATTGCCGCAGAAGCCGGCAACCAATCGACCTTGACCCACAATGCAGGCTCTGTGAGCGGCTTCGATCGGATCGGGCCAGCTCAGGAAAGTAATTTCGGACCAATGACGCGCCATGCCCTACCCGCCACGGAAGTTCTGGTCGTTGCCGACTGCTGGCAGGCCGAAACCGAGGCCGAGGCCACCGTGCTGCGCGCCATCGCGGCCGCCGCCGAAAGCGTCGATGCCGATACCGGCGACGCCGAACTCGCCGTGATGCTGACCGACGATGCCGGCATCCGCACCCTGAACGCCAATTGGCGCGGCATCGACAAGCCGACCAATGTGCTGTCGTTTCCGGCGTTGCAGCCGCCCGGCGGGATCGAGCCCGACGATGCCCCGCGGATGCTCGGCGACATCGCCATCGCCTATGAGACGGTGCGGCGCGAGGCCGACGACGAGGGCAAGCCGTTCGTCAACCACCTCAGCCATCTGGCGGTCCACGGTTTCCTGCATCTGGTCGGCTACGATCACGAAAGCGAAGCCGAGGCCGAGGCGATGGAAGACGTCGAGCGCCAGATCCTGGCCGGGCTCGGCATTCCGGACCCTTACGCCGACCAGGATCGGGTGGTCTGAGATGCCGGACGGCGACCCAGCCCAGAACCAGGACCAGAACCTGCCGCAGGAGACCACCCGCGTCGGAACCAACCTGCCGGCGGTGGTGCATCAGGGCGAGGTGCTGCGGCCCTCGCCTGACAATTGGCTGATCCGTGCCATCCGTTCGATGTTCGGCTGGAAGCCGGGCTCGGTGCGGGACGATCTCCAGGTGGTGCTCGATGCCAGCCCGCCCGACGATGGCGGGTTTTCGGCGATCGAGCGCACCATGCTGCGCAATATCCTCAGCCTGCACGAGCGCCGGATCGCCGACGTCATGGTGCACCGCGCCGACATCGTCGCGGTCAAGCGCGACGTCTCGCTGGCCGAGCTGATGAGCCTGTTCGAAAGCGCGGCGCATTCGCGCATGGTGGTGTTCAACGAAACGCTCGACGATCCGGTCGGGATCGTCCACATCCGCGACCTGGTGGCGTTCATGACCACCCAGGCGCGGGTGCCGCCCCCGTCCACCGCCAAACGCAGGAAGCCGCGGCCCGCCGGGCTCGATCTGCGCTCGGTCAATCTGGCGATGCCGCTGGTGGAGACCGGCATCATTCGCAAATTGCTCTATGTGCCGCCGTCGATGCGGGCGATCGACCTGCTGGCGCAGATGCAGGCGGCGCGGATCCATCTGGCGCTGGTGGTCGACGAATATGGCGGCACCGACGGCCTGGTCTCGATCGAGGACATCGTCGAGCAGATTGTCGGCGAAATCGACGACGAGCACGACAGCGCCGAACCGCCGTCGATCGTGCGCCAGGCCGACAATTCCTTCATCGCCGACGCCCGCGCCAGCCTCGAGGACGTCCGCTCGGTGATCGGCGAGGAATTCGTCACCGGCGAGGCCGGCGAGGAAGTCGAAACGCTGGGCGGCTATCTGGTGACCCATGTCGGCCGGCTGCCGGTGCGCGGCGAAGTGATCTCCGGCCCGGGCAATTTCGAGATCGAGGTGCTCGACGCCGACCCGCGGCGGGTCAAGCGGCTGCGGATCAGGATCCGCAAGGAGCGCCCCATCGTGCGGCCGCGGGAGACGCGGCGGCGCGAAACCGCGACCGATCCCGCCGCGCAGAGCAGTGACAATACCAACACCAATCCGACGAACCCGACGCCTCCCGGCGACGGAGCCAGCTCGTCGTGATGCCGAGACATCCGATTCGACAAATCGGGTCGGGCATCATCCTGGCATGGGGATGGAAGCGCGCCGCGATCGCGCTGCTCGCCGGCGCATTGTCGTCGCTGGCGATGGCGCCGTTCAACGCCTGGCCGATCCTGTTCCTGACATTTCCGGTGATGGTGTGGCTGATCGACGGCGCCGGCGCCGGTCGCGGGCGCGGCGTGCCGGCGGCCGCGCTGGCGGGCTGGTGGTTCGGATTCGGCTATTTCGTGCCGGGCCTGTACTGGATCGGTTACGCCTTCCTGGTCGACGCCCAGACCTTCGCCTGGCTGCTGCCGGCCGCGATCGCCGGGTTGCCGGCCTATCTGGCGCTGTTCACCGCGCTCGGCTTCGCGCTGGCGCGGCTGCTGTGGACCAAGGACGGGTCGCGCGTGCTGGCGCTGGCGGTGAGCCTGACGCTGAGCGAATGGTTGCGCGGCCATCTGCTGACCGGCTTCCCATGGAACGCGTTCGGCTATGCGCTGACCGAGCCGCTGGCGCTGGCGCAAAGCGTATCGCTGGTGGGAATCTGGGGCCTGACCTTTCTGGCCGTTGCGATCTTCGCCAGCCCGGCGCTGCTGATCGATGGCGGCGCCGCCGCGCGCCGACCATGGATCGCGCCGGTGGCGGCGCTTTGCCTGCTGGTGGCGATGGGCGCTTATGGCGCGGTGCGGCTGCGGCTGACGCCGACCCGGCTGGTCGACAAGGTCAAATTGCGGATCATGCAGCCCAACCTGGCGCAGGACGCCCGCTTCAATTATTCGGCCAAGGCCGAGGTGATGCGAAAATATCTGACGCTGTCGGACCGCGCCACCGGCCCGCAATCCACCGGCGTCGGCGACGCCACCTTGCTGATCTGGCCGGAATCGGCGTTTCCGTTTTTCCTCGCGCGCGAAGCCGACGCGATGGCGCAGATCGCGGAGCTGCTGCCGAAAGGCACGATTCTGCTGACCGGATCGGTGCGCCCGCCGCTCGTTCCACCCGGAACCCGGATCACCCGCGCCTATAATTCGATTTACGCCATCGACCACGACGGCAGCATTCTGGCCGTCTACGACAAGAATCATCTGGTCCCATTCGGAGAATTTTTGCCGTACCAGAATTTCATGGAGAAGATCGGCTTCGTCCAACTCACCAAGGTGCATGGCGGCTTCATCGCCGGGCGGCGCCGCAAGCTGATCGATCTGCCGAACACGCCGCCGATGCTGCCGCTGATCTGCTACGAGGCGATCTTCCCCGACGAATTGATGGCGGGCGACGCGCGTCCGGGCTGGATCCTCAACCTCACCAATGACGGCTGGTTCGGGATTTCCACAGGGCCTTATCAGCACCTGCAGCAGGCCCGCATTCGCGCCATCGAGCAAGGCTTGCCGCTGGTGCGTGCTGCAAATACTGGGGTCTCCGCGGTGATCGATCCGGTGGGACGAATTGTGGCGCGACTGGGGCTCGGCGTCGAAGGCGTGCTCGATGCTGGTCTGCCTCGGGCTATCCCGAGCACGGTCTATGCGCGGCTCGGTAATATTCCTGCGGCGGTGCTTGTCACACTTGCCATGATGCTTGTAATACGGCGCAAATCGGCCAGACTATCGCGATGATACGTATTACATCCACGCAACCGCAGATTAAATTGAAGACAATCCGCACGCATGTATCATCGTATTTCTCGTTGGCGGAAATTAACGGCGATTGCGCATCGGGTCCGAAGGCATTTGACGGCTCCAATATTTAAGGCGTATTTCATCCCGCATGCGCGAATTGTTTGCGTCTGCTAATGTGCCTGAGGAGTGAGTGAGATGTCGACCAAAGCGCCCAATCCTGTTGACAAATATGTCGGCAGCCGTGTGCGCATGCGCCGCATCATGCTGGGCATGAGTCAAGAAAAACTCGGCGAGGCGCTGGGGCTGACATTCCAGCAGGTTCAGAAATACGAAAAGGGCACCAACCGCGTTGGTGCCAGCCGGATTCAGCAGATCTCCGAGATCCTGCAGGTGCCGGTTTCATTCCTGTTCGAAGGCGGTCCGAGCGGCGGTCTGGCCAATACCAACGGTTTCAGCGAAGCCCCGTCGCCGGCCTATGTATCGGACTTTCTTGCAACATCCGAAGGTCTGGCGCTGACCCGCGCGTTCACGCGTATCACCGACGCCAAACTGCGCCGGAGCATCGTCGACATGGTCGAGCAGATCGCCGCGCGCGAGGCGCCCGATAACCGCTGAATCGGCGTCGCCTCTATAAGCAACCCGTGATATAACCTGACCTTATCGAGTGATGCGGATGGCGCTTATCGTGCCGCCGTCGTCGGGTTGATATCGCCGGATCCGAACATCGATGACCTCACACGACAGCACGCCCATTCCCGACTCGGCCGTCGATTCAGCCGCGGCGCGCGCGCTCGGTTCGTTCTTCGGACGCCGCAAAGGTCACAAGCTGCGATCGCATCAAGCCGATCTGATCGCCGAATTGCTACCTCGGCTCGCACTCGACATCAGCGCGACCGATCCCGCTGCGATCGCCACGCTGTTTGACCCGCCGGTCACGGGCGTTCGGCTCGAAATCGGATTCGGCGGCGGGGAGCATCTGATCGCCGAGGCGCTGGCCTACCCGGATCTCGGCTTCATCGGCTGCGAACCTTACGTCAACGGCATGGCGAAGATTCTGGCGCAGATCGAAGCCAACGAGATCGGCAATATCCGGCTGTTCGCCGGCGACGCCGCCGAATTGCTGGCCTGGGCGCCGCCGCAATCGCTGAGCCGGATAGACCTGATCCATCCCGATCCATGGCCGAAGCGCCGGCACTGGAAGCGCCGTTTCGTGCAGGACGCCACCGTCGGCGCGATGGCGCGGGCGCTGCAGCCCGCGGGCGAGTTCCGCTTCGTCTGCGATATCGACGACTACAGCGCCTGGACGCTGGCGCATCTGCTGCGCTCGCCGCGATTTCACTGGTTGGCCGAACGGGCCTGCGACTGGCGCCAGCCATGGCCGAACTACACCATGACCCGCTACGGCCGCAAAGCCGAACGCGAGGGCCGACGCGCCGCCTATTTCCGGTTCCGCCGCACAGCCGATTAACCGGCTTTGCCGCGTTATCGATTCGCCGCCGTCGTGTCTGGGGCCTTCGTGTCTAGGGCGTTGGCGTCTCGCGCCTTGCGAATGTCGGTCGCCTCCCACACCATCCGCTTGCCGCGCTCGCGGCCGAGCAATTCGATCGGATCGCGATTGTCGATGTGACCGAACTGCCCCTTGTAGACGCCGTAGCCGCACAATTCCTGCAGCCGGCGCGGAAACCGCCGCGCTGTCTCACGCGGAATGCCGAGCTGCAGGTTTTCCTGCTGCCGCATCCAGCCCCAGCAATAGGCGCAGGAAAATGCGAAGCGGCGCGCGTCCGACGCGTTGGCGCCGCCGCCATGCCACAGCGCGCTGTCGAACAGCATCACGCTGCCGGCCGGCATCGTCGCGGTCACGGTGTCGTAGTCGCGGCCATATTCCGGAGAGGCATTGTATTTGTGACTACCCGGCACGATCCTGGTCGCGCCGTTCTGCGCGGTGAAATCGCTCAGCGCCCAGATCGCGTTGACGGTGATCGGGATATGCGGGCGCGGCAGCGGGATCAACTGGGTGTCTTCGTGGATCGGCTGGGCCTCCTGGCCGGGACCAAGTACCAACGAGACGAAGGACGATAGCAGGCACTCCTTGTCCAGCACCCGCTCGACCACCGGCAACACGTGATCGTGCAGCGGCACCTCCCAGAACACATCGTCATAGGTCAGCAGATTGTTGATGCGAACCGTCTTCAGCCCCTCGAATGAGGTCTTGGCCGGCCCGAGATTGTGCTCGCGCTCGATCCGCAGCAGCGCTGCCTTCAGGGCCTCGACCAGTGCGGGCGCGACCGCGCCTTCGATCACCGTGTAGCCGTCGTCGCTAATGCGCGTCGCGTGACCGTCGATAGCTGCCTCGTTCAGCATGGATCCTCCCCCGCAATGGCGCTGTGTCGCGCCGTTGCGTCAGCATAGAAGGAATTGCACAGGCTTGTCAGCCGCAAGCGCCGCGCGGCTATTCGTCGGACTGCCGCGTCCGCCAGAAGCCCAGCACGCGTTGCGCGGTGGCGGGCGCCAGCCGTTCGAAGTTCTGCCGGGCTTCCTCGAGGTCCGCGGGCGAAGGCCCCCGGGCCGGGCCGCTGCGCAGCCCGATCATGGCCCGCACCGCGGCCCATCCGAAGCCCAGTGCCTTGCCGAGAATCAGGACCGGATCGTTGCGTTCGCCGCTCAGCAGCTGATCGAGCGTTGCCAATCGCAAACCGGACAACGCCGACAGCGCCGCGACCGTCTCCTCGTGATGAAACGATCTGGCGAAGTCCAGGACGGCGGCTTCGGTCAGGGCCCCGGCATTCAGCAGCGCCACGACCGCGCGTTGCGCCGCTCCGTAGTCGCGCTCCACCTTGGGCCGGGTCGGCGCGCTCGACAATTCGCTCATCGCCCGGTTGATCGCGATCTTGGCGCTTGGCCGCGCCGCGTCGAACAGCCGCCGTCGCACGCCGTCGGCCGAACAGGCCAACAGGTCCTTCAGCAGCGGCGCCGACAGATCGTCGCGCTGGCCGACCGCGAGCGCCAAAACGCCGTCCTGTGCGGAGCGCCTGACCAACCCGTTGAAGCCCGCCGTCGAGAATTGCGCGCCGGCATTGCCGGCGATCTTGCGCACCACGTCGCGGTCGCCGCGCCGCACGATCACATCGGTGATCAGCGGCGACACCAATGGCCGCTCGGAAATCGCCATCAAATGCGTTTGCCCCCGCGACCGCGAGATCTCCACCAATGTGAGGTCATCGATCAGCGGCGAGTGCCGCAACAGCGGCCCGGCTATCCCGATGTCCTCGTCGCCGACCAGCTGGCGAAGCAGATCCGGCGGCGCATGGGTCAGCGCCGCGAAGCGGGCGGCGAGCTCGCTACGCACATCCGTCTCGGCGCCGTTCAGCAGCCGAGTGAGAACGCCGTCGAACAGCGCCACATGGTCGGCGCGGAAAACAGCGGCCCCCTGGACAAATAGTTCGGACACTTTCCGCAGCGCCTCGGCACGGCGCATCGGGTCGTCATGATTGACGACGTCGTCGAGGCCGGAGATCAGCGAGTGGGCAGCAAGCATCGAATCAGACTTTGTGGCGGCAAGCGAGGAGCGCAACCTAGTGCGGCGGCGTGAATGAAGGGTTGCGATCGCAGCCCGTGCGCCAAGATCTGGCGGCTTGCAGCCGCGAGACACTCGCAAAACTATCGGTTCCGGGTGCAGTGCCCCTTGCCGCGTGGTCCGAAAACCGCTATATCAGGCGCAACTTAGTTCTCATACATGGTGTATTGAGAGTGGGCCCCTCGGGACCCGCTCTTTTTTATTACCTGGACGGACCGCACCGAACACGCCGGATCGACGCGGGCACAGCAGCCGCCAGGCCGAAGCCGGACTTTCACCCGCGACCGTACAAATACAGACCAGCAAGCAAATCGAGCCTGGACAAATTGACCCTGGATATGACCGATCCGACCGTTGGTGCCGTGGAGTTTGATCTGCTCTCAGAGCCGCGGCTCGTTGTTGAGCCGGGCGTGGCGGCGCGGGTGGCTGCCGTCGCGGGTCCTGTCCTGCAGGGGTTGGGCTACCGTCTGGTCCGGATCAAAGTGTCGGCCGAACTCGGCTGCACGGTCCAGATCATGGCCGAGCGCCCCGACGGCACCATGCTGGTCGAGGATTGCGAGGCAATTTCCCACGCGCTGTCGCCGGTGCTCGACATCGCCGACCCGATCGAACGCGCCTATCGGCTGGAAATTTCCTCACCCGGAATCGACCGCCCGCTGGTGCGCCGCACCGATTTCGAGCGTTATCAGGGCTATCTGGTCAAGATCGAGATGGCCGTCGCGGTCGGTGGCCGCAAGCGCTTCCGCGGCCTGCTGGGCCCGATCGAGGATGGCGCCGTTGTGTTGGCGCGCGAAGGCGCGCGCGACGGCGAGGACCCCAACACCTTGCTGCCGCTGGAAGATATTGGCAGCGCCAATCTGGTGCTGACCGACGAATTGATCGCCGAATCGATGCGGCGCGGCAAGATTGCCGAGCGCGAGATGAAGCAGAATCTGGGAATTCTGCCGGTGCCGCCGCCGCATGCCAAGAAAAGCGACCCGACCAAGAGCAACGCGCCGAAGCCGAAGCCGAAGAAGGCCGTGGCCAAGACGCCGCCGAAGAATACCAAGGAACACCGTCTCGCCGCCGAACGTGCGCGGCGCGGCGACATCGACACCCCCGAAGGAGACTGAACATGGCAGCTGTCAGCGCCAACAAGCTCGAACTTCTGCAGATTGCGGACGCCGTCGCGCGGGAAAAATCGATCGACCGCTCGATCGTGATCGAGGCGATGGAAGACGCGATCGCCAAAGCGGCGCGCGCCCGTTACGGCTCCGAAACCGACGTTCATGCCGAGATCGACGCCAAGAAGGGCGAGTTGCGGCTGTCGCGCCACATGCTGGTGGTCGAGGAGGTCGAGAACTCCTCCAACCAGATCTCGCTGAAAGACGCCCAGCGCGCCAATCCGGGCGCCCAAATCGGCGACACCATCGCCGACACCCTGCCGCCGCTGGAATATGGCCGCATCGCCGCGCAGTCGGCCAAGCAGGTGATCGTGCAGAAGGTGCGCGAGGCCGAGCGTGACCGGCAATATATGGAATTCAAGGATCGCATCGGCGACATCGTCAACGGCATCGTCAAGCGCGTCGAATATGGCAGCGTGATCGTCGATCTCGGCCGCGGCGAAGCGATCGTGCGACGCGACGAGATGCTGCCGCGCGAAGTGTTCCGCAACGGCGACCGGGTGCGGGCCTATATTTTCGACGTGCGGCGGGAAACCCGCGGCCCGCAGATCTTCCTGTCGCGCACCCATCCGCAGTTCATGGCCAAGCTGTTCGCGCAGGAAGTGCCTGAAATCTATGATGGTATCGTGGAGATCAAGGCGGTCGCCCGCGACCCCGGCTCGCGCGCCAAGATCGGGGTGATTTCCCGGGATTCCTCGGTCGATCCGGTCGGCGCCTGCGTCGGCATGCGCGGCTCCCGGGTCCAGGCCGTGGTCAACGAGCTGCAGGGCGAGAAGATCGACATCATCCCGTGGTCGCCCGACATCGCGACCTTCGTGGTCAACGCGCTGGCGCCCGCCGAGGTCTCCAAAGTCGTGATCGATGAAGATCGCGAGCGGATCGAGGTTGTGGTCCCCGACACCAATAACCAATTATCCCTTGCAATCGGCCGCCGCGGGCAGAATGTCCGCCTCGCTTCGCAGCTGACCGGCTGGGATATCGATATCCTGACCGAGCAGGAGGAATCCGAGCGCCGCCAGGCCGATTTCGAGAATTCGACCCGGGTCTTCATGGAATCGCTGAACGTCGACGAAGTCGTCGGCCAGCTCTTGGCATCGGAAGGCTTCACCTCGGTCGAGGAGCTCGCGCTGGTCGATTCCAGGGAACTCGCCAGCATCGAGGGCTTCGACGAGGAGACGGCGAACGAATTGCAGAGCCGAGCCCGCGAATATCTCGAACAGCTCGAGTCCGAGCTTGAAACAAAACGTAAGGAACTCGGTGTGGATGACGCGTTGAAGACGGTACCCGGCGTGACCTCGAAAATGCTGGTCAAGTTCGGCGAGAACGACATCAAGACCGTCGAAGATCTGGCCGGCTGCGCCACCGACGACCTGGTCGGCTGGAGCGAGCGCAAGGAAGGCGCCGAGCCGGTCAAGCATCCCGGGATTCTCGACGCCAGCGAGATTTCGCGCGAGGACGCCGAGCATCTGATCATGCAGGCCCGCGTGATTGCCGGCTGGATCACCGAGGCCGATCTGGCCAAGGCCACCGACCCGGCCGAGGCGGCCGAAGACCAGCCGGTTTAAGGGCGGTGCCATTCGCATGCTCGCAGTCGCCGACCAGGCAGATCTCGACAACGGACCGCGGACCCCAAAGTCCGCGACCGAGCGGATGTGCGCCGTGTCACGGCAGGTGCGGCCGATAGACGAACTGATTAGGTTCGTCGTCGCGCCCACCGGCGAGGTGATCGCCGATCTCAAGCGCAAGCTTCCGGGGCGCGGCCTGTGGGTCTCGGCCTCGCACAAGACGGTCACCGAAGCCGTGCGGCGCAATGTGTTTGCGCGCGGCTTCAAGACCAACATCAAAGCCGCGCCGACCCTGGCGCAGGACACCGACGCCATGCTGGCGCGCGGCGTGCTGGATGCGCTGGCGATGGCCGCCAAGGCCAGCCAGGTGGTGTCCGGTTTCACCCGGGTCGAGGCCGCGCTGCAGGGCCGCCAGGCGGTGGCGCTGATCCACGCCTCGGACGGCGCCGCCGACGGAATCCGCAAGCTGGACGCCGTGGCGCGCCAAAATGACGGGATTGCGACCGGCTCGCGTGACATTTTGATTGTCACGGCGTTGACTTCGGACGAATTGGATTTGGCATTAGGCCGGTCAAATGTGATACATGCTGCCGTGCTTGCGGGCTCGGCCGGCAAAACATTCCTGTCGCGCTGCCAGATCCTGGTCCGATACCGGCTGGCGGACGATGGCGATGCGAATGCCGCTACGGCCAAAATGCGCATGAATACGCCGAAAGACGCTGCTGAGACACCTTGCTGAAAACGACCGTTTGCTGAAAACGACTGTGCGGATGCGCACAAGGTTTAGAGATTGGGACTACTGAATGGTTGATACGAAAACTCCTGGCGACAAGACTCTGAGTGTGCCGACCAAGACCTTGACGCTGAAGCCCCGCGTCGAGCAGGGCGTCGTGCGCCAGAGCTTCAGCCATGGCCGTACCAAACAGGTGGTGGTCGAGAAACGCGGCAAGCGCCGGATCGGCGGCGACGGACCGAACGAGGCGCAACCGGCGCCGACGCCGGCCCCCGCAGCCGTGGCGCCGCGGCCGCAGCCGCCCGCCCGCCCGCCCGTGTCGCGTTCGCACTCGTCATCGTCGCGCAGCGGTTCTGGCGTGGTGCTGCAAAAACTGTCCGAAGACGAGCGAGCCGCGCGCGCCAACGCGCTGGCCGACGCCCGGCTGCGCGATATCGAAGAGCGCCGCCTCGCCGAAGCCGAAATCGCGCGCCGCAACAGCAAGGAAGGCATCGAGCAGGCCGAGCGCGAAGCCGCCGAGGCCCGCCGCAAGGCCGAGGAAGAGCGCCACCGCGCCGATGAAGAGGCCAAGGCCAAGGCCGAGCGCGAAGCCAAGAAGCGATTTGGCGAGGAGGAGGCCAAGAAGGCCGCCGCCGCAGCCGCGGCTGCGCGCACCCCCAGCGCCGCCACCCCGCCCGCGCGCGCCCCGGGCGTCGCCGCCGATGCCACCGACGAGGATGAAGGTCCGCGCCAGATCCGCCGTGGCCCCGGCGGCGTCGCCCGCCCGGTCACCCCGCCGAAAACCACCGCCAAGCCGGCGCCCGCCAAGCAGCGTGGCCGCCTGACCCTGGTCACGGCGCTGTCCGCCGACGACGTGCGCGAGCGTTCGATCGCCTCGTTCCGCCGCCGCACCCAGCGCCTCAAGGGCAATGCCTCGAAGGAGCCGAAGGAAAAGCTCATTCGCGAAGTGACGATTCCCGAAGCCATCACCATTCAGGAGCTCGCCAACCGTATGGCCGAGCGCGCCGTGGACGTGATCCGGCTGCTGATGAAGCAGGGCGCGATTCACAAGATCAACGACGTGATCGACGCCGACACCGCGCAATTGCTGGCCGAAGAAATGGGCCATACCGTCAAGCGCGTCGCCGAATCCGACGTCGAGGAAGGCCTGTTCGATACGGTCGAGGATTCCACCGACACCGAGCCGCGTTCGCCGGTGGTGACCGTGATGGGCCATGTCGACCACGGCAAGACCTCGCTGCTCGACGCGCTGCGCCACGCCAATGTGGTGTCGGGCGAAGCCGGCGGCATTACCCAGCATATCGGCGCCTATCAGGTCACCTCGCCGGAAAGCGGCAAGAAGATCACCTTCATCGACACCCCGGGCCACGCCGCGTTCACCGCGATGCGTGCCCGCGGCGCCAAGGTCACCGACATCGTCATCCTGGTGGTGGCGGCCGATGACGGCGTGATGCCGCAGACCATCGAGGCGATCAACCACGCCAAGGCCGCCAACGTGCCGATGATCGTGGCGATCAACAAGATCGACAAGCCCGACGCCAAGGCCGAGCGGGTCCGCACCGAGCTGCTGCAATATGGCGTTCAGGTGGAATCCTTCGGCGGCGACGTCGTCGACGTCGAGGTTTCGGCCAAGAACAAGACCAATCTCGACAAGCTGCTGGAAATGGTCGCGCTGCAGGCCGAATTGCTGGACCTGAAGACCAATACCGAGCGCCCCGCCGAGGGCACCGTGATCGAAGCCAAGCTCGATCGCGGCCGCGGTCCCGTGGCCACCGTGCTGGTTCAGCGCGGCACCCTGCGGGTCGGCGACATCATCGTGGCCGGCTCCGAAATGGGCCGCGTCCGCGCGCTGATCTCCGATCAGGGCGTGACGCTGACCGAGGCCGGTCCGTCGGTTCCGGTGGAGGTTCTGGGCTTCAACGGCCCGCCGGAGGCCGGCGATCGGATGGCGGTGGTCGAGAACGAGGCCCGCGCCCGCGAAATCACCAGCTACCGCGAACATCAGAAGCGCGAGAAATCCGCCGCCTCGGCGACCGGCATGCGCGGTTCGCTCGAGCAGATGATGAGCCAGCTCAAGACCACCGGCCGCAAGGACTTCCCGCTGATCATCAAGGCCGACGTGCAGGGCTCGCTGGAAGCGATCCTGGGCTCGCTGGAGAAGCTCGGCACCGACGAGGTCGCCGCGCGGATCCTGCATGCCGGCGTCGGCGGCATCTCGGAATCCGACGTGACGCTGGCGGAAGGTTTTGGCGCCGCGATCATCGGCTTCTCGGTCCGCGCCAACAAGGAAGCGGCCGCCGCGGCCAAGCGCAACGGCATCGAAATCCGCTACTACAACATCATCTACGACCTGGTCGACGACGTGAAGAAGGCGATGAGCGGCCTGCTCGCGCCGACCCTGCGCGAGACCATGCTGGGCAATGCGCTGATCCTGGAAGTCTTCAACATCTCCAAGGTCGGCAAGGTCGCCGGTTGCCGCGTCACCGACGGCAATGTCGAACGCGGCGCCAATGTCCGCCTGATCCGCGACAACGTCGTGGTTCACGAGGGCAAGCTGTCGACGCTCAAGCGCTTCAAGGACGAAGTGAAGGAAGTCGCCTCCGGTCAGGAATGCGGCATGGCGTTCGAGAGTTACGGCGACATGCGCGCCGGTGACGTCATCGAGTGTTATCGCGTCGAGACGATCCAGCGCTCGCTGTAAGTCCAAATCTTACTGCGAGCCATCGATCGAAAATGGGCGTCATGGCCGGACCTGTTCCGGCCATCTACGTCTTACCAAGACACAGACAGGCGTGGATGCCGGCGACAAACGCGGGCATGACGCCGATTTGAGAGACGGCCATGCCTCGCCATCACGAGAAGAATACCAGTCCGGGCGGCTCGCAGCGGCAATTGCGGGTCGGCGAGATCGTCCGCCACGCCGTCGCCGAGGTTCTGTCGCAGGGCAATGTCCACGATCCGGTTCTGGAATCCCATCTGATCACCGTTCCCGAAGTCCGGATGTCGCCGGACCTCAAACTGGCGACGGTCTATGTGATGCCGCTCGGCGGCCGCGACACCGACATCGTGCTGAAGGCGCTGGCGGCCAACAAGCCGTTCATCCGCACCGCCGTGGCGCGCCGCGTTAACCTGAAATTCGCCCCTGATCTTCGCTTCCGCATCGACGAGCGATTCGCCGAAGCGGAACGAATAGAGAAATTACTGCGAACACCCGCAGTACAAAAGGACCTCGAACCGGATTCGGACGGAAATTGATGATCGTGACCACGCCAGACGCCCTTCTCGACTCGCAGACGACCGAGCCGACCGGCGCTGATGAAAATATTTCGGCGCAGCCAGCCCGCGCCGATCGTTCGCACAACGACCCGCGTGGCAACGGCCAGCGCGGCGGCAAGCAGCGCCAGAACAACCAGCCGCGGCGCGACAAGCGCGACGTCCATGGCTGGGTGGTGCTCGACAAGCCGATCGGCATGACCTCGACGCACGCGGTGGCGGTGGTGAAGCGGTTGTTCTCGGCCAAGCGCGCCGGCCACGCCGGCACGCTCGATCCCTTGGCCTCCGGCGGCTTGCCGATCGCGATGGGCGAGGCCACCAAGACCGTTCCCTTCGTGATGGACGGCCGCAAGCGCTACCGCTTCACGGTGGCGTGGGGCGAGGAGCGCGACACCGACGACACCGAGGGCAAGGCCACGCAGACCAGCGAGTTGCGGCCCACCGCGGAGGCGATCCGCGCGCTGCTACCGCAATTCACCGGGGCGATCGAGCAGACCCCGCCGCAATATTCGGCGATCAAGATCGCCGGCGAGCGCGCCTACGACATGGCGCGCGACGGCGAAATCGTGCCGCTGGTTCCCCGCCCCGTCGTGATCCACGAATTAACCATGACCGAACAGCCGGATGCCGACCATGCGGTGTTCGAGGCGGAATGCGGCAAGGGGACCTATGTGCGGGCGCTGGCGCGCGACATGGGCCGGTTGCTCGGCTGCTACGGGCATATTTGCGCGTTGCGCCGCACCCTGGTCGGGCCATTCCGCGAGGCGGACATGATTCCGCTGGAACAGTTGGAGGCTTTGTGCGATAGAGCCGCGTCTGGCGAGGGTAGCCTCGCCGACGCGCTTTTGCCCGTTGAGACCGCGCTGGACGACATCCCGGCGCTGGCCGTCACACGGGCTGATGCGGCAAGGCTCCATCGGGGCCAGGCCGTTTTGTTGCGCGGACGGGATGCGCCCAATGATAGCGGCACAGTCTATGTCACGGTGGCAGGCCGGCTTTTGGCCCTCGCCGAGATTGGCAATGGCGAACTCATCCCCAAGCGCGTGTTCAACCTGACCGGACTGACCAGTTCGGCACGCAAAGAAAGTATCTGACGATGTCGATTACCGCAGAACGCAAAGCGGAAGTCATCAAGACCAATGCCAAGAAGGCCGGCGACACCGGCTCGCCCGAGGTTCAGATCGCGATCCTGTCGGAACGCATCGTCAACCTCACCAGCCACTTCAAGACCCACGGCAAGGACAATCATTCGCGCCGCGGCCTGTTGAAGCTGGTGTCCACGCGCCGTTCGCTTCTCGATTACATCAAGAAGAAGGACGTGGAACGCTACAAGGCGATGCTCGAAAAGCACAACATCCGCCGCTGATCGAATTCGCGCGCGCCTAAACGGCGCGGCCTGGGAGCGGATCTCCGCTTCCCTTCAGGTCCGCCGATCGAGTTCCGTACAGGCGAATTGATTTGCCTGTACGCTTTTGCTCAGCAGCACTCCGGCCGCTGAGCGACAACGGGCCAATGGCCCGCCGCGCGGGTTGATCCCCGCACCGGGAGGATCGACGCCATTTTCGACCGGAAGACCATGGCAGGATCGCCGGACGCTGACGCCATCGCGCGCTCAGCGTCTCGCAATCTTGCGCATGGTCTTTTGGTATTTGGCGTTGCCGCCTTTCGTGAACCCATGAAAGAAACACGCAATGTTCAATATTCATTCAGTCGAGATCGATTGGGGTGGTCGTCCGCTTCGGCTTGAGACCGGCAAGATCGCCCGTCAGGCCGACGGCGCCGTGCTCGCCACCTATGGCGAAACCGTCGTGCTCGCCACGGTCGTCGCCGCCAAGACGCCCCGCGAGGGCGTCGACTTCCTGCCGCTGACCGTCGACTATATCGAGAAGACCTACGCGGCCGGCCGCATTCCCGGCGGCTATTTCAAGCGCGAAGGCCGCCCGACCGAGAAGGAGACCTTGGTCTCCCGCCTGATCGACCGCCCGATCCGTCCGCTGTTCGTCGACGGCTGGCGCAACGAGACCCAGGTCATCGTCACCGTGCTGTCGCACGACATGGAGAACGACCCGGACATTCTCGCTCTGGTCGCCTCTTCGGCCGCGCTGACTTTGTCCGGCGCGCCGTTCAAGGGCCCGATCGGCGCCGCCCGCGTCGGCTTCATCAACGACGAATACGTGCTCAACCCGACGCTCGATGAGATGGTCGACACCCAGCTCGACCTGGTCGTCGCCGGCACCGCCGACGCGGTGCTGATGGTCGAATCCGAAGCCAAGGAACTCAACGAAGACATCATGCTGGGCGCGGTGATGTTCGGTCACCGGCACTTCCAGCCGGTGGTGCAGGCGATCATCGAACTCGCCGAGAAGGCCGCCAAGGAGCCGCGCGACGTCAAGGTCGTCGACGAGAGCGAGCTCGAGAAAGAGATCTTGGGCATGATCGAGCCCGAGCTGCGCGCCGCCTACGCCATTCCGGTCAAGCAGGATCGCTACGCAGCGGTCGGCAAGGCCAAGGAAAAGGTGATGGCGCACTACTTCCCGGAAGGTGAGGAGCCGAAATACGACAAGCTCCGCATCGCCGGCGTGTTCAAGCACCTGGAAGCCAAGATCGTTCGCTGGAACATTCTTGACACCGGCAAGCGCATCGACGGCCGCGATTCCAAGACCGTGCGCCAGATCATCGCCCAGGTCGGCGTGCTGCCCCGCGCCCACGGCTCGGCGCTGTTCACCCGCGGCGAAACCCAGGCGATGGTGGTGACCACGCTCGGCACCGGCGAGGACGAGCAGTACATCGACTCGCTGTCAGGGACCTACAAGGAGCAGTTCCTGCTGCACTACAACTTTCCTCCCTACTCGGTCGGTGAAACCGGACGCATGGGCGGCACCAAGCGTCGCGAAATCGGCCACGGCAAGCTCGCCTGGCGCGCGATCCATCCGGTGCTGCCGCCGCATCACGAATTCCCCTACACCGTGCGCGTCGTCTCCGAGATCACCGAGTCGAACGGCTCGTCCTCGATGGCGTCGGTCTGCGGCGCCTCTCTGGCGCTGATGGACGCTGGCGTGCCGCTGAAGCGGCCGACCGCGGGCATCGCGATGGGCCTGATCCTGGAAGGCGAGCGCTTCGCGGTGCTGTCCGACATTCTCGGCGACGAGGATCATCTCGGCGACATGGACTTCAAGGTGGCGGGGACCGATCAGGGCATCACCTCGCTGCAGATGGACATCAAGATCGCCGGCATCACCGAGGAGATCATGAAGGTCGCGCTCGGCCAGGCCAAGGACGGCCGCATCCACATTCTGGGTGAGATGTCGAAGGCCCTGACCAACGCCCGCGCCGAACTCGGCGAATACGCGCCGCGGATCGAGACCTTCAAGATCGCCACCGACAAGATCCGGGAAGTGATCGGCACCGGCGGCAAGGTGATCCGCGAGATCGTCGAAAAGACCGGCGCCAAGGTCAATATCGACGACGACGGCACCGTCAAGGTGGCGTCCTCCGACGGCGAATCGATCAAGGCGGCGATCAAGTGGATCAAGTCGATCGCGTCCGATCCCGAGCTCAACGCGATCTATGACGGCACCGTCGTCAAGGTCATGGAGTTCGGCGCCTTCGTGAACTTCTTCGGCGCCAAGGACGGCCTGGTCCATATCAGCCAGCTCGCTTCGGGCCGGGTGCAGAAGACCTCCGACGTCGTCAAGGAAGGCGACAAGGTCAAGGTCAAGCTGCTCGGCTTCGACGACCGCGGCAAGACCCGGCTGTCGATGAAGGTCGTCGACCAGACCACCGGCGAGGATCTCGAAGCCAAGCAGAAGGCCGAAGAGGCCGCGCCGCGCGAAGCCGCCGGCGAGTAACGCCTTCGATCCAAACAATGATGAGCAAGGGGCGGCCGAAAGGTCGCCCCTTTTTCATGAGGCTGACCGCACTGGGTATTCGACGAGACACGCGATTCCACGGAGCGGAATTTTACGGGTTTGAATTCCACGAAGAGTTGGTTCGATAAGGTCAGCGACACGCGACAAATCCGCGCGACCGGACTACGTATGATTACTAGGGCGGCGCTTTTTTCGCACCCCCGCGCACGAGCAAAAGGGTCTCCTGTTACTTCGCTTGCGACGGGAACACCGCTCGGCACCACCTCCGGTTGCCAAAACTAGCGCTCGGGACCTGCCAACTACGCAACACACAGTAATCAGCCGCACCGGTCGCATTCACGGAGCGCAATTCCACCGTGTTGCACTCATTCCGGGTTAGGCAAAAGTTAAGTCGACACCAACACAGTCGGGAATCTGCGGACAAAGTGTGCCCGTCACAGCCGTGCGCCGCGAGCGATCATCCATTGAGGTTCCCGACAGATGTACCCGTTCTCCAAGCGCGCCGGCACCGATCGTACTGCGGCCACACTTGATGCTATCAACCGCTCGCAGGCAGTGATCGAATTCGATATGGACGGCACCGTCCGAACCGCCAATGACAATTTTCTCAAAGCGCTCGGCTACGAGCTGGCGGAGATCAAGGGCAAGAATCACAGCATGTTCGTCGAGCCGGCGTTGCGCGACAGCGCCGCGTATCGCGAATTCTGGGACGGGCTGAAGGCGGGCCGATATCAGGCCGGGGAATTCAAACGCATCGCCAAGGGCGGCGGCGACATCTGGATCCAGGCCTCGTACAATCCGGTGCTCGACAAGCAGGGCAAGCCGTTCTGCGTCGTCAAATACGCCACCGACATTACGGCGGCAAAGCTGCGCAGCATGGAGGATTCCGGCAAGATGAATGCGATCAGCCGCGCCCAGGCGGTGATCGAATTCACGATGGACGGAACCATCCTGACGGCGAACGAGAATTTTCTCAAAGCGCTCGGCTATTCGCTGGCCGAGGTCCAGGGCAAGCATCACAGCCTGTTCGTCGAGCCGGCAATGCGGGACAGCGCCGCGTACCGGGAGTTCTGGGCCAGCCTCAATCGCGGCGACTACCTCGCCGCCGAATACAAGCGGATCGGCAAGGGCGGCAAGGAGGTCTGGATTCTGGCGTCCTACAACCCGATCCTCGACGAGAAGGGCAAGCCATTCAAGGTGGTCAAATTCGCCACCGACGTGACCCAGCAGAAGCTGGCGACCGCCGACCTGGCCGGTCAGATCGACGCGATCGGCAAGTCGCAGGCCGTGATCGAGTTCGATGTCGACGGCACGATCATCGGCGCCAATGACAACTTCCTGCGCGCCTTGGGCTACTCGCTCGGCGAGATCAAGGGCCGCCACCACAGCATGTTCGTCGATGCCGCCGAGCGCGACACGCCGGCCTATCGGGAATTCTGGGCCGCGCTGCGCCGCGGCGAGTACCAGGCCGCCGAATACAAGCGGATCGGCAAGGGCGGCCGCGAGGTCTGGATCCAGGCGTCCTACAATCCGATCCTCGACCTCAACGGCAAGCCGTTCAAGGTGGTGAAATACGCCACCGACACCACCAAGCAGGTGCTGACGCGGCTGGGCAATGAACGCGTCCGCTCGATGATGGAATCGGTGGCTGCGGGCGCCGAGGAACTCAACGCCTCGGTGCGGGAGATTTCCGAAGCGATGACCAAATCGCGGGAGACCGCAATGACCGCGGTCAACGAGGTCGAATCCGCGGATTCCCAGGCCCAGCGGCTCAACGACGCGGCCCAGGCGATGAGCGGCATCGTCGAACTGATCGGGCAGATCACCGGCCAGATCAATTTGCTGGCGCTCAACGCGACGATCGAATCCGCCCGCGCCGGAGAGGCCGGCCGCGGCTTCGCTGTGGTGGCCGCCGAAGTGAAGAACCTCGCCAATCAGGCCAAACAGGCGACCGACAAGATCGGCAGTGAGATCGACAACCTCAACGGCATTTCGGGCGATGTCGTCGAGGCGCTGAACAGGATCAAGACCTCGATCCAGAATGTGAGCGAGTATGTCACCTCGACCGCCGCCGCCGTCGAGGAACAAAGCACGGTGACGAACGAGATGTCGTCCAGCATGCAACGCGCGGCCGCCGAAGCCTCCGCGATCGCCAACGGCTAAGCGCCCATCCGCCTGGCGGAATTTGACGACGCAGGGCGGCCGCAAGGTCGCCTGATTGCGTTCTTGCACCGTCGCCATGCGACCGCCGCGAATTGCGCTCGGCGTCCGCCGATGGCACAACATCCCGGTCATAACAAAGAAGCCGCGACCACCGGCCGGCGACGATGCCGTCGATGCAACGCAGGACTTCGATCGGGAGGAACGATGGTACGTGACGAGAATGCGCCAGGAGTAGTGGGACCATTTGCCGGGCTCGATGTGCCGTGGCTGCTGCGGATGCAGGCTGAACAACGCCGCGACCATCCGTTCCTGATCTGGGCGCCGTTCGATCAGCCGGCGCGGAGCTGGAGCTACGGCGAATTTCACGACCGGGTCGGCGCGCTCGCCGCCGGCCTCGCCAAGCGCGGCGTCAAGCCGGGCGAATACGTCCTGATCCATCTCGACAATTGCATCGAGGCGATGCTGACCTGGTTCGCCTGCGTCGAGCTCGGCGCCATTGCGGTGACCACCAACACCCGCTCGGCAGCCGCCGAGATCGCCTATTTCGCCGATCATTGCGGCGCGGTCGCCGCCATCACCCAGCCGGCCTATGCCGAGTTGGTCGCCGGCAATTGCCGCAAGCTGCGCTGGATCGCGGTGATCTCGCATGATTCCGGCGAAGCCCCGGCGCAAGGTCACGCCGTGCCGCAGGCGGAGCGCTTCGAGGCGCTGTTCGCCGACAGCGCCGACCGGCCGCGCCGGCCGATCGATCCGATGGCGCCGTGCAGCGTGCAATACACCTCCGGCACCACGTCGCGACCCAAGGCGGTGTTGTGGACCCACGCCAATGCGTTGTGGGGCGCCAAAATCAACGCCGTGCATCAGACGCTGCGCGCCGACGACGTGCATCTGGCCTATCTGCCGCTATTCCACACCAACGCGCTGGCCTATTCGGTGCTGGCGACGCTGTGGGTGGGCGCCTCTTGCGTGATCCAGCCGCGGTTTTCCGCGCGGCGTTTCTGGGGCACGGCGCTGGAGCACCGCTGCACCTGGGCGTCGACCATCGGGTTCTGCCTGAAAGCACTGCTCGATTACGAAGTACCGAAGCAGCACAGTTTCCGGCTATGGGGCACGGCGTTCTGCGAACCGCCGGCATTCGCGAAGTTCGGCATCAAGATCGTCGGCTGGTGGGGCATGACCGAAACCATCTCCCACGGCATCATCGGCGAGGTCGACCAGCCCAATATTCCGATGTCGATCGGCCGCGCCGCGCCCGAATACACCCTCCGCGTCACCGATGATGACGGCGCTCCGACGCCGGTGGGCTCGACCGGCAATCTGCTGATCAAGGGCGTGCCCGGGCTGTCGCTGTTCAAGGAGTATCTGCACAACGAGGCCGCGACCCGCGACAGTTTCGACGCCCACGGCTATTTCATCACCGGTGACCGCGTCACCCTGCTGGAGCGCGGCTTCATCAAATTCGGCGATCGCGCCAAGGACATGCTGAAGGTCGGCGGCGAGAACGTCGCCGCCTCGGAGATCGAACAGGTGGTCGCGATGGTGCCGGGCGTGCGCGAGGCCGCCGTGGTGGCCAAGAAGCATCCGATGCTCGACGAGGTCCCGGTGGTGTTCGTGATCCCAAGCGCCGGGGTGGCCGAGGCCGCGCCGGATCTCCATGACCAGGTGATGGCGGCGTGCCGCGACGCGCTGGCGGATTTCAAGGTGCCGCGCGAAATCCGCCTGGTCGACGAGATGCCGCGCTCGACCCTGGAGAAAGTGGCCAAGGCGGAGCTGCGCAAATTGCTGGAGTGATCGCGGCGCGGCCGCGCCGGCGCGTCAGCAGCCCAGCGCCACCGGGCGGAACGCCTGCAGCAGCCGCTGATCGATCTTGTCGCCCAACGCTTCCATGCGGGCGAAGGCCTGCGCGCGGGTCAATGGCTCATGCCTGGCCCGCTTCGCCACCAGCGAGGCATAGATGTCGACCACCGTGGTGATACGGACGATGTCGCTGATCTGGTCGCCATGCAGGCCATCCGGATAACCGCTGCCGTCGAGCATTTCATGGTGATGCAGCACCACGTCGAGCGTTTCGCGCGGGAAACTGCCCTGCGCCGCCAGCGCATTGAAGCCGAGCCGCGGATGTTCGCGGAACGCCTTGAGTTGATCGCCGGCCAGATTGTCGAGATTGTCGAGCGCGCCGATATCGACGAACGCCTTGCCGACATCGTACAGCAACGCGGCGCGGGTGAGCCTGCGCTCATCCTCCTCGCGCATGCCCAGATGCTGCGCGAAGGCCACCGCGAAACCGGTCGCAAACAGGCTGAGCCGGCAGCTTTCATTGTGGTGACGGCCGACCGCGCTGAGCCATTCCCGCAGCGACGATTTCTTGATCGCCCGCAGAATATGACCTTCCGCCTGCTTGATGTCGTCGAAGCTCAACGCCTGTCCGGCCGGCAGCCGTTCGAACATCTTTTTCAGAACCGCGTGAGCGGCTGACACGCCCTTGTCGAGCGCCTCGGCTCCGGCCACCACGGCGTCCTCGCCCGGGTCGGGAAACGCGGCCTGAATCCGCTGCAGAATATCGCGGGCGTCGAACGGCCGCGCGATGGTGTCGGTGGCGCCGAGCGCCCAGGCCTGCATCGAGCCGTGATGCAATTCATCGGCGAGCACGAACAGGCGCGGCACCGGCTTATAGGCGCCGGCCAGCAGCTTGCGGCGAATCTGCTGCACGCTGTCGGCCGAGCGCAAATTGATATCGACCACGATCCCGGACAGGCCCTTGGCAGGCGCATCCGGCAATTGGGCCGTCGGCACAGTTTCAACGTCGGCGACCGCGGCGAGAATGCCCGCCAGATCCCGGCTGTGATCGCCGCGGTCGGAGGCAAGAATCAACCGCCGCCGCGCCACGGATTGTTGAGCTGTTGCCGTCATCGAGTCCCGGAGCCTTGAGGCCATTGTCACAAGCCCCAGAGATAACAAGGAATAGGTTCCCGAGGATTAATGAGCATTGTTAAGGTTCGGTTTTGTTTGCGGCGCAAATTGACACCGTTCGCTCGGCGCCGCGCAGGCGAGGCGGCGCGGCAGTCGCGCCCGGCGGCGCGCTCGTCTATAGTCGATGAAATTGCAGGATGAGGGCAATGCCGAACCGCCACCTTGAAGCAAGCGCTATCCCGGTCCAGAGGCCTCGCCTCTCGGCGCGTCGCCGGGCGCTTGGCGCGATCATGATCGGCGTTGCGATGGCCGCCACAACGGCCGCAGCGACCGCCCAGCAAGCAGTACCGTTGAGGGGCCATTTCCCGCCGCCATTCGCCGCGACGCTGTCCAACACCACTCCGTTGGCGTTCGGCATGGATGCCGAGGACGCGGCGCGCGCGCTTGGCAAGCCGCTGAACTACATCAGCGGGCGGCCCGGCGAGGAAATCTATCTGGTGTTTCGCGACATCGGCGGCAGCGGGTTCTTCAACCGGCGCGACCGGCTCTATCTGCAATTCCGCCGCGGCCGGCTGGCGGGCTGGAAAGGCGATTGGGGCCGCAACTGGATGTGGCGATAATCCACGCCGGGCGCGTCATCGGCCAACCATCTTGACCCACCAAGGGATGAGCCGCGGGACAGACATCGCTCCTGACGACCGCGGACGGTGGATGCCGGATCTGAGCCGGCGACGACCGCTGACTCAGAACCAGCGCTCGCCGACCATCACGGTATCGCCGGGGCTGAGCGGGGTGCCGAGCGGCACCGCGGCGCGCAGCGAGCTTGCGCCTTCGGGGTGAGTCAGGATGACACTGTCCCGCTTGGCGCGCGGCGAGAACCCGCCGGCGATCGCCACCGCGCTCTCGACGGTCATGTTCGGCACATAGGGATATTGCCCGGGGGCCGCGACCTCGCCGAGAATGAAGAACGGCCGATAGGAATCGATTTCGACCGCGACCGAGGGATCGCGGATGAAGCCATTGCGCAGGCGTGCGGTGATCGCAGCGGCGAGGCCCGAAGGGGTGCGACCGCGCGCCGGCACCGCGCCGATCAGCGGCATGGTGATCGTGCCGCCGGGGCCGATCGTGTAGGTATTGGTGAGGCCTTCCTGACCGTAGACCACGACCCGCAACCGGTCGCCGGCGTCGAGCTGATAGTCCGGCTCATAGACCGGAACCACCCGCGGGGCCGACGCGGGCCCCGGCGATGCCGCATAGACAACCGGCGGGTTGCCGCGACGCGAGAACCCCGAGGCGACAGCCGCGAACGCGCCGCCGCCATAGGCCGGCTGCTGATAACCGCGCGAGCCATAGGCCATCGAATCCAGATCGTTGCGCGGCATGGCCGCGATCGGCCCCGAACGCCCCATGCAGCCCGCCAGCGCAAGCGCGGCCGGGAGGGCGACAATCGACAATCGGAACGCGCGCAACAACCACACAGGAGCCATCCCCTCATAACGAGATCGCACCTATTAATGCAGCATTAGGGTTAATAATTGGTGAGTCCGAACGGGCGTCCGCTGCGAATCCAATCGGGCTTCGCAGCGGACGGCCCGCTTGAATCAGGCGCTGACGCCGGCGCCGATCGGGCACGACACGCCGGTGCCGCCGAGGCCGCAATAGCCGGCGGGATTCTTCGCCAGATATTGCTGATGATAGTCCTCGGCGAAATAGAACGCGCCAGACGGCGCGATCTCGGTGGTAATCGGGCCGAGCCCCTTCGCCGCCAGCGCTTTGCCATAGGCGGCCTGCGAGGCTTCGGCAGCCTGTCGTTGCGCCTCGCCAAAGGTGTAGATCGCCGAACGGTATTGCGTCCCGACATCGTTGCCCTGGCGCATGCCCTGGGTCGGGTTGTGGCTTTCCCAGAACGTCTTCAGCAAACGGTCGTAGGAGATTATCGTCGGGTCGAACACCACCAGCACCACTTCGGTATGGCCGGTGCGGCCCGAACAGACCTCCTCATAGGTCGGGTTCTGGGTGTGACCGCCGGCATAGCCGACCGCCGTGGTGTAAACCCCCTCGCCCAGTTCCCAGAATTTGCGTTCCGCGCCCCAGAAACAGCCGAGCCCGAACACCGCCTGCGCCAGGCCCTCGGGATAAGGCGGCTGAATCCGGTGTCCGTTGACGAAATGGGTGGTCGCCGTGGCGACCGGCGTGGCGCGGCCCGGCAACGCCTCGGCGGCACTGGGCAATGCGGTGGTCTTGCGCATGAAGAACATCAAATCCCTCCCGGCGCGGGCGACAGCGCCCCCGCGCATTGGCTGTGGCTCGCGCACCAACCGCCGAACCAGGGATCCGGCGACGGGCACGATCTCAGATCTGAATATAGGTATTTACCCGCAAAACGGCAGGGGTCGCAGCCGCCATCATCCGGCGCGCCCGCGGGTCAATCGCGGGCATATCCGATCAGCGGCTTGCGCGCCCGAAACGTCAGCATCAGCAGGATTCCCAGCACCCCGAGCACCGCGAAGGTCGGTTGGTCGAGCAGCAGCTTGATCACATTGTCCCACAGCCAGGGCGCGGCGGCCTCGACCTTGACCCGAAACGCCTGCTGGCTGGATTGGTGGATGTCGTTCCAGGATTCGCCTAACCGGGTCCAGCGCAAGGCATTGTCCGCGACCGAGCGGGCGCCGTCATAGACCAGGAAAACGAACCCACCCGTCAGCAGCAGCAGTCCGATCAGACGAAAAAACCCACGGATCATGCGTCACCCCATTTGCGGCAGCGACCCGCCGCAGCCCGGGATTACCGGGGCAGGCGCTAAAATTCAACCTCGCCAGCGACTTATTGGGCCCGTCGGGCTTTCGGCGCGCCGCCCTGCAGGAACCGGTCCGCCGACCACCCCGGGTGCGACCACAGCGCGAGCGCTGGGCGTTGACGCTGGAAAGCGGGGGCTCTATAAGAGCCGCACTGGCGGTAGGGGCGATCCTGCCGCCGCTGTTCTTTGGGCGACGTTGCTGTCTGAGCCGGTCGACTTAAGACCTGTTCGGCTCCAGGATCGGCACCAGGATCGGCTCGAAGACCAGCTCTGAGAATAGCATTTTCAGAACCACCCGGAATACACAGGTCGCGACATTGAAGCGGCTGCCGTCAATCAGCCCGGTCCTCCGCAAGGGATGACCGCTGTAGGATTTGAGAAAACATGGCCAATACCACTTCCGCCAAAAAGGCGACCCGCAAGATCGCCCGTCGCACCATCGTCAACAAGTCGCGCCGCACCCAGATGCGCGGCACGGTGCGGATCGTCGAAGAGGCGATCGCCAGCGGCGACCGTGAGGCCGCCTTGAAGGCGATGGCCAACGCCGAGCCGATCCTGATGAAGGCGGCGCAGCGCAACATCATTCACAAGAACAACGCCAGCCGGAAAGTTTCGCGGCTCGCACATCGGATCGCCAAGATCGCTCAATAATTTCTGCGAGCAATACCGAACACGCAAGCCCGGCAGTGCCGGGCTTTTCTTTGCCTGGTGTTTTCCATCATCATTTTGTCTTTTTCGATTAGTCTTTTCGGTTTTTTTCGATTAGTTTTCGGATTTTTTTGGCGGTTGTCGCATTGCGTTTGCCAGAGGCGAGCGCCTCTTCGGCCCGCCACGCTGAGCCTGTTTTGAATCTGGTAGTTCCGCGGACGGCCTGCCGAACCGACCGCGAGGTCGAGCAAACCATCAACCCATCGTCGAAACGCTCCCTGCAACAGCTTTTTGCGAGGGCGCAAAACCCCTTGCGGCACAGCACCCGATGGACTCACTGCACGCGCAGCGATGTTTGGAAAATGCAACTGTTACGAATCCGAGGGCGCTATCCACGCCGAGGGTTACCCTGTTCGAATGCTCAGAAAAAAACGCGCGCTGCGAACCACTTATTGGCATAGCGAGGAGCAGCGCTTCGAAAAGCAGACGCGCCAGCCTCAAACGTAAACGATTTATGAATTTATTTTGGGCGGCGGCGGCCAATATGACGGCACCGGCGCGTTTCGAATCTGTGCACAGATTCAAAACCTTGTCGGTTTCCACAAAAACCGTCGCCGGATCGCACGCGGCAAAAGCCGAAATTTGAGCCGCCGCACCAAAATCAATTCCGTTGCGAGACCGAAGGCGTCGTGTATTTCTTAGCTCGTTCGCGACGCCCTCGGCTCTTCAGACCAGCGCGGTTTGAGACTCTGGGGTGGGCATGCAGATCGGCGGCGGTATGCATGTTGGCGACGCTTTCCAAGCGATGGTCGGATTGCAACTCATAGCAATATGGGGCGGGTTGTGCTGTGCCAAATTTCTTCAGCGGGCGTTCTATCGTGAGCGTATCCGAGACGAGAGATAGCATTTGCAATCTGCAAGCCGCATCGCCGGGAGCGTGGCCGCAGGATGAAACAAGCGATCGGCATTCAGGGTGCGACGTGACAAGTTTCAATGCAAAACGCGAACGCATCACGACGGGTTTGACGAAAGCTTGACGCGAATGTTTGCGGCGGGCGGGGGAGTTTTTATGCGCGACATCATCACGACTTCAACTGATCGAACCGGATTGCCGGCGGCGCATTATTTTTTTGCTTCGGCGTGGTCTCCGCCACCCGGGCGAAGTCCGGATCTGCCGTCAGCTGCGCGCTGACCGGCCAAGGCCCTTTCATCAGGTGCTGATCTGTCGCGGCGGCGTTGCGCCGAACGGCCGGTCTGTCTCCGAAGGGCTCGCCAAAGGTCCTGCCGCGACGTGAATCTCCAACGATTCATTCGCCTCGGCCACCCGGAATTTTCTCAGTTTGAAGAGTCGCCTAAGATGACAAATGTTGAACAAGATCGTTGGTCCCGCGTTAAAGGCCGGCTGCGCTCGAGCGTTGGAGAAGACGTCTATTCGAGCTGGTTCGCCCGGATGGATCTGGAGAGCGTGCAGAGCGAGAGCGTGCATCTGTCGGTTCCGACGCGCTTTCTGAAGAGCTGGATCCAGACGCATTACTCCGACAAGGTGCTGACCTGCTGGCAGGCCGAGATGCCGGAGGTTCATCGCATCGATCTGACCGTGCGCACGGCGATGCGCTGCGCCGCGCCCGTCAAGGAAGCCGCGCCAGCCGAGCGGCGCCGCGATGATGGCCGGCCCGCCCCGGAAGTGCGCGCCACCGCGATCGCGCCGGTATCGGCCACGCACGACGCGCTGGGCGGCTCGCCGCTCGACCCGCGACTGACCTTCGGCAGCTTCGTGCTCGGCCGCTCCAACACGCTGGCCCATGCAGCGGCCCGGCAGGTCGCCGAGGGCCGTCGCGGCGATCCGGTGATGTTCAACCCGCTCTACATCCATGCCGGCGTCGGCCTCGGCAAAACCCATCTGCTGCAGGCGGTGACCTGGGCCGGCAATTCCGGCACCGAACGCAAGGTGCTGTATCTGACCGCCGAGAAGTTCATGTACGGCTTCGTCGCCGCGCTGAAGACGCAGACGGCGCTGGCCTTCAAGGAAGCGCTGCGTGGCATCGACGTGCTGGTGATCGACGATCTGCAATTCCTGCAGGGCAAGACCACCCAGGCCGAATTCTGCCACACGCTGAATGCGCTGATCGACGCCGGTCGCCAGGTGGTGATCGCCGCCGATCGGCCGCCATCGGACCTCGAGAGCCTCGACGAGCGGGTGCGCTCGCGGCTGGCCGGCGGCCTGGTCGTCGAGATGGGCTCGCTCGGCGAAGAATTGCGCCTTGGAATTTTGAAATCGCGCGTGCTGGCGGCGCGTGCGCATCACGCCACCTTCGACGTGCCGGCGCCGGTGCTGGATTATCTGGCCCGCACCATCACCCATAATGGCCGCGACCTCGAGGGCGCGATCAACCGGCTGCTGGCGCACAGCAAGCTCAACGCCCAGCCGGTGACGCTGGAAATGGCCGAGCGCGAAGTGCGCGACCTGATCCGGCCGCAGGAGCCGAAACGGATCAAGATCGAGGATATTCAGCGCATCGTGGCCCGGCAGTACAATGTCAGCCGCTCCGACCTGCTGTCGTCGCGCCGCACCGCCAATGTGGTCCGACCGCGTCAGGTCGCGATGTATCTGGCCAAGACGCTGACGCTGCGCTCGCTGCCGGAAATCGGCCGCCGTTTCGGTGGCCGCGATCACACCACGGTCCTGCATGCGGTTCGCAAGATCGAAGGGCTGGTGGCCAAGGACGCCGCTTTGTCCGACGAGGTCGAACTGCTCAAGCGGCAGCTCCAGGAATAGTCTGCCGGAGCCGTCCGGCCGGACATTCTGCCGGGACAGTCCTGTCGGGACAGTCCCGCAATATCGCCAGAAAACCCTGCCGGATGCGCCCTCCAGAGCGGCCATGCCCCTGAAATGCGGGGAAATTCGCTCCCGGCCGGCGCGCCGCACTTGCGTCGGCCCGTCATCCACGCCACTTTGCGAACCCCCGCGGGTTTGAACGAATCCGTAGGGCCTCAATCGCTGCGGCGCCGCTTCCGGCCGCCGGGCATCTTCATCACACGATGTGGATTTGGATCAGGCGGGTTTTGCAATGAAGGTTACCGTCGAACGCGCGCAACTCTTGAAATCGTTGGGCCACGTGCATCGCGTGGTCGAACGTCGCAACACCATACCGATCCTCGGCAACGTCCTGGTGCGCGCCGAGAATGCCCGGCTGTCGCTGAAGGCCACCGACCTCGACCTTGAAGTGACCGAGACGCTGCCCGCCGAAGTCGCGACCGCGGGCTCGACCACGGTTCCCGCTCATATGTTCTACGACATCGTCCGCAAGCTGCCGGACGGATCGCAGATCGTGCTGGAAGCCGACGGTGACCGTTCGGTCCTGGCGATCCGCGCCGGGCGCTCGCGCTTCACGCTGCAGACCCTGCCGGAAAACGATTTCCCGGACCTCGCCGCCGGCGAGATGACGCATTCCTTCGCGCTGGCCGCGGCCGATGTGAAGCGGCTGATCGACCGCACTCAATTCGCGATCTCCACCGAAGAGACCCGCTATTATCTCAACGGCATCTATCTGCACAGCGCCGGCAGTGCCAAGGCCGCGACGCTGCGCGCGGTCGCCACCGACGGCCACCGCCTTGCCCAGATCGATCTGGCGCTGCCGGCGGGCGCCATCGGCATGCCCGGCGTGATCGTGCCGCGCAAGACCGTCGGCGAAGTCCAGCGACTGATCGAGGACGCCGAGGCCGAGGTCGGAATCGAGCTGTCTGCCGGCAAGATCCGCTTCACCATCGGCGACGTGGTGCTGACCTCGAAACTGATCGACGGCACCTTCCCGGATTACGGCCGGGTGATTCCGCAGAACAACGACAAGGAACTGATCGTCGACAAGAAGGATTTCGAGGCCGCGGTCGACCGCGTCTCGACGATTTCGAGCGAACGCGGCCGCGCCGTGAAACTGGCGCTCTCCGCCGGCAAGCTGATCCTGTCGGTGACCAATCCGGATTCCGGCAGCGCCACCGAGGAACTCGAGGTCGAATACGCCTCCGACGCGCTCGATATCGGCTTCAACTCGCGCTATCTGCTCGACATCGCCGCCCAGATCGAGGGCGAAGTCGCGGTGCTGAAACTCGCCGACCCCGGTTCGCCGACGCTGGTGCAGGACAAGGACGCCAAGGGCGCGCTCTACGTGCTGATGCCGATGCGGGTGTAGCCCTGCAATCGATATGTGTCATCGCCCGGCTTGACCGGGCGACCACCACCGGCCGTCATTGCCGGGCTTGACCCGGCAATCCATCTTCTTCGCGATGAGCTATTGGGTCTATATTCTTGCCAGCAAACCGGGCGGCACCCTGTACGTAGGTGTCACCAACGATCTGGTGCGCCGCATCTACGAGCATCGCGAGGGGCTCGCCGAGAGTTTCACCAAACGATACGGGATCAAGATGCTGGTGTATTTCGAGGCGCACGACACCATCGCCGCCGCACTCCAGCGCGAGAAGAACATCAAGCATTGGTCGCGAGAGTGGAAAATCGATCTCATCATTGCCGCCAATCCGGATTGGCGCGATCTCTATGACGAGATTGTCCGCTGACGCGGACGATGGATTGCCGGGTCAAGCCCGGCAATGACGTTCCCTGATTTGCAGCGCGCCCTCATGACCGCCTCCCGCATCCATCGCCTGAGCCTGACGCATTTCCGCAATTATCGTGCGGCGAGCCTGACCACACGTGGCGACATCGTCGTGCTGGTCGGGCCGAACGGCGCCGGCAAGACCAATTGCATCGAGGCGATTTCGTTTCTGTCGCCGGGGCGCGGGCTGCGGCGCGCCACGCTGGACGACGTGGCCGACAATCAGGGCGATGGCTCCTGGGCGGTTGCGGCCGAGATCGAGGGCGCGCTCGGCCTTGCCACGCTCGGCACCGGGATCGATCCGCCGCTGCCCGACACGGCTTCCGCGCGGCGTTGCCGGATCGATCGCGAGAATGTCGGCTCCGCTGCGGCGTTCGGCGATCATCTCCGCATGGTCTGGCTGACGCCGGCGATGGACGGGCTGTTCATGGGCGCGGCGTCGGAACGGAGGCGGTTTTTCGATCGGCTGGTGCTGGCGATCGACAGCCAGCATTCCTCGCGCGTCTCGGCGCTCGACCGCAGCCTGCGCTCGCGTAACCGGCTGCTGGAGGCGCGCCACGCCGACGGCCATTGGCTCGACGCCATCGAGCGCGAAACCGCGGAGCTGGCGGTGGCGGTGGCGGCGATGCGCGGCCAGACCGCGATCCGGCTTGCGGCCGCGCTGGATGCGCGCGGCGCGGCCTCGGCGTTCCCCTCAGCCCGGCTCATGCTCGACGGCTGGATGGAGAGCGCGCTGATCGATCAGCCCGCGACCGCGATGGAAGATCGCTATCGCCAGATCCTGCGCGACAATCGCGGCCGCGACGCCGCCGCCGGCCGCACGCTGGACGGGCCGCATCTGACCGACCTACAGGTGATCTACGCGCCGAAGGCGATGCCGGCGCGCGACGCCTCCACCGGCGAGCAGAAGGCGCTGCTGATCGGCCTGGTGCTGGCCCATGCCCATCTGGTTTCGGAAATGACTGGCATCACCCCGCTGCTGCTGCTCGACGAGGTGGTGGCGCATCTCGATCCATCGCGGCGCCGGGCGCTGTTCGGCGAATTGGCCAAGCTCGGCGCCCAGGTCTGGATGACCGGCGCCGATCCGGCCGCCTTCGCCGAGATCGGCGCCACCGGCGAGATCTTCGACGTCGATGCCGGACAGATCAGCCGGCGCGGCTGACACCGCGCCGCCTGATCGGTGCTATCGATTGACGATATAATGCGGATCGACGGCGCTGCCGCCGAGCAGCGCCAGCACGTTGCGCACGGTGATCAGCGACACCTCGCGTCGCGCTTCTTCGGTGACTCCGCCGCAATGCGGCGTCGCGATGACATTGGGCAAGGCCCATAGCGGATTGTCGGCCGCGGGCGGCTCGACCGCGAAGCTGTCGAGCCCCGCCGCCGCGATCTGGCCGCTCTTCAGCGCCTCGATCAGCGCCGGCTCGTTGACCACCTCGCCGCGCGCCGTGTTGATCAGCAGCGCACCCGGCTTCATCAGGCCGAATGCGCGCGCGTCGATCAGATTCTGCGTCTTCGGGGTCAACGGGCAGTGCAGGCTGACGACGTCGGCTTCGGCGAGCAGCGCGTCGAGCGTCTCGACTCGGCGTGCATGCGGGCCGAAGGCCTCGGCCGGCGCGAACGGATCATAGGCGATCGTCGTCATGCCGATCGGCTGGACCATGGCGGCCAACGCGCGGCCGATCATGCCGATGCCGACCAGGCCGAGCACCCGGCCGCGCAATTCGCGGCCGCGATAGTTCTTCTTGTCCCAGCCGCCGCCGCGCACATAGGCATCCTGGTTGCGCAGGTCCTTGATCAGAGCCAGCATCAGCATGAAGGCGTGTTCGGCGACCGAGTGGGAATTGGCGCCGACGGCGGCCAGAACCGGCAGGTTGAGCGCCTTCGCCGCCGCAAGGTCGATATCATTGGTGCCGGCGCCGTGCTTGGCGACGACCTTGAGGTTCGGCGACGCCTTCATCAGCTCAGCGTCGATCCGCTCGACATTGCGCACGATGATCGCGTCGGCGCTCACCCGGCCCAGCAGATCCAAGGCCTCCGCCTTCGCCGGATAGGGGCCGGTATGCAGCGAGGTGACGCCGGCTGCGCGCAACATCTCCTCGCCTTCGGGCGCGACCGGCCCGCCGAGGCTGACGACGGTGAATGCCATGATCTGTCCCTTGTGTTCGCTGTCGGTCATGCGCGCGCCACGATCGGCTTAACCTTGCCGAGCAGAAAGGCGTAGTTGAGGATGCCGAGCAGTCCGACCCCCGCCGAGAACAGCAGCGCCGCGTTGAACGATCCGGTCTTGACGACGATGAAGCCCGTCACGATCGGTCCCACCACGCCGCCGAAATTCGACACCATGTTTTGCAGGCCCGCGAGCACGCTGGTCATGTTTTTCGGCGCGACGTCGCCCGGCAGCGCCCACACCTGCGAGGCGGCGATCGTCGTGCCGGCCTTGGCGACGCACAGCAGAGCGACGGTGAGTGCCACGCTCTCGGCGATCGCCGCGAGCCCGATGCACAGCGCCATGGTCAGGCCACCGATCAGGAACAGCTTGCGCGTCGCCGTCAGCGACAGGCGTTTGGAGCGCACGATCCGATCCGACGCCATGCCGGCGATGATTTCCGCGACGAGCCCGGCCAACAACGGCAGTGCCGCGATGAAGCCCATCTGGATCATCCCCATCCCCTTCTCCCTGACCAGATAGGTCGGCAGCCAGGTGATGAAGAAATATGAGATGTAGTTGATCGTGAAGAAGCCGAGGCACATCGCCCAGACATTGCGATAGCGCAGAAGCTCGTACCACCGCATCGAAATGCTGTCGTCCTCGCCGTGCTTCATCGCCTGGCCGCCGCGAATGTAATCGAGCTCGGCCTTGTTCATCATCGGGTGTTTTTCAGGCGTCTCCGTGAAGAACAGCCACCAGATCAGCGTCCAGACGATGCCGACCGCCCCGATCACCACGAAGGTCATGCGCCAGCCGACCATCGCCATCAGCCAGACGATAAGCGGCATCGCGACCGCGCCGCCGAATTTCGAGGCGCTGTCGAACAGGCCGGAAATCGTCGCGCGCTCGCGGTCGGGAAACCATTTCGACGCGATGCCGGCATTGCTCGGATAGGCGCCGGCCTCGCCGACGCCGAGGCCGAGGCGCATGGCGAACAGCGAATAGAAGCCGGTGGCGAGCCCGGTCGCGGCGGTGGCGAAGGACCACAGACCGACCGAAGCGCCGAGGCCGCGCTTCTGCCCGAAGCGATCCGCCAGCAGACCGGCGGGAATTTGCAGCAGGGCGTAGGACCAGAAGAAGGCGGAGAGAATGAAGCCCATCTGATCGGCCGGAATCGACAATTCCTTACTCAGATGCGGTGCTGCCACCGACAGCACCGTCCGGTCGATATAGTTGATCGCGATCGCCGACCACATCAATCCGGCGACGATCCAGCGGACTTTTGTCGCTTTCGCTTCGGCGGCCGATACTAACCCTGCTGCAACACTCATGCTTTCATCCCCTGGCTTTCTTGTTGTCGGCGATCAGTTGATCGCTTCGGCGAAGCGCTTCGAGATCTCGCTCACCTTGGCGTTGACCTCGTCCGAAATCAGCACCGGCGCGCGGCTCGCGCCGACCTCGGGCATCGCAACGCGCAGCGCGCGCTTCACCATCGCCGGCGGAAAGCCGTGGGCGTAGAGCTCTTTGCGCAGTGCCGAATAGTGGTCCTGATGCTTGGTTGCCGCGGCGGCATCGCCGGCGACGAACGATGCGTGAATCGCGTTGAGCGTGACCGGCGAGATGTTGCCGAGGCCGGAGATGCAGCCGGCCGCGCCGTTCTGCAGGCCGTGCAAGACCAGAGAATCGGCGCCGACCAGAACGTCGAAATCCTGGCGTTCCTTGGCGATGGCCAGAAAGGCGTCGAGGCTTTCCTGCGAGCCTGCGCTGTCCTTGATGCCGATGATGTTGGGATGATCGGCGAGGATGCGCGCCGTCTCCGGCTGGATCGTGTTCCCGGTGCGGGCCGGGATGTTGTAAAGATAGACCGGCTTCGACATCGCGTCGGCGACGCGGCGATAGTGATTGACCAATTCGGCCTGCGAACAGGCGATGAAGGATGGCGTAATCGCCGACATCGCCTTGATGTCGAGCTTCTCGATCAGCTTGCCGAGCGCGATGGTTTCGTGAGTCGAGATTTCGCCGATATGGGCGAGAACCGGCACGCGCCCAGCCGCGGCCTCGGCGCAGATTTCGGCGACGCGCAGTTTTTCCTGGAACGACAGAGCGTAGAACTCGCCATTGGTGCCGGCGCAGAACACGCCGTTGCCGGCTTTCGCCTGGCGATCGACCTGGCGCCGCAGCGCGGCCTCGTCGATTGCCTCGTTGGCGTCGAACGGGGTGACGATGGCGACGAATGGTCCAAAGATCTTGGTCATGGTTCTTCTTTCCTGGCGTTAGGCGGCGGCGAGGTAGATGGCGAGAATGTCGTCGCGGGTGAGATCGCGCGGGTTGTTGTCGAGCAGGCGGCGGATGGCGTGGGCCTCGTCGGCCATGATCGGCAGATCGTCGGCCGGAACGCCCATTGCGGACAGGCGCATCTCGCAGCCCAGATCGACGCACCATTGGTGCGCAGCGGCGAACACGCTGGCGGGATCGGATTTCGATTCGAGGCCAAGCGCGGCCAGGATGGTCGCGGTGCGTTCAGCAACCGCGGGCGCGTTGAAGGCCAGCACATGCGGGAAGATCAGCGCATTGGCTGCGCCGTGCGGAATATGATGACGCGAGCCGAGCGGATAGGCGACCGCGTGGCCGCCCGCGGTATTCACCGGCCCGAGACAGATGCCGCCATAGAGCGACGCCAGCGCCATGCCGGCGCGGGCGTCGCGATCAGCGCCATTTTCGGCCGCGCGCGGCAGCCAGCGGCCGACCAGGCGAATGCCTTCCAGGGCGTAGAGATCGATGGTCGGATGCGCCTTCTTGTTGGTGTAGGCTTCGACGCAATGCGCCAGCGCGTCGACCCCGGTCGCGACCGTGATCGCGCGCGGCACTGTGAGCGTCAGATCCGGATCGACGGCGGCGAGATCGGCCAACATGTGGTCGCTCTGCACCGCGAGCTTGGCCAGCGTCTTCGGATCTGTGACGAGCGCGCGCGTCCCGGCCTCGCTGCCGGTGCCGGCGGTGGTCGGAACCTGGATCAGCGCGCGGGCGCGGCCGCTCACCTTGTCCGGCCCGACAACATCCATGAAGTGCTGACCGCTGCCGGGCAGGACCGCGGCGAGCTTGGCGAGGTCCATGGCGCTGCCGCCGCCGAAGCCGATAATGAGATCGGGCTTCGCGCTCTCGACGGCCGCCAGCAGCCTTTCGAGATCGGCCGCGTCGGGTTCGGGCCGGAACGCATCGAAGACGATCGTTTCGCAGGTGAGGTTCAGAACCTCGACCCGCGTCGCATTGAACGTATCGGCGACGACGAACGCCTTGGTCAGGTTACGCCGGCTGATCCAGCTGCCGACCCGCGCGGCCACGCCGGACCCAAACAGAATCTGCGGCGGACGGACGAGATCGATCGGTTGCGACAGCGGTGCGGTCATTATCAATTCCTGATTTGGAGACGGGCCACAGTCGGTTTCGCCGCATCGGCGATCGCTTTCATCACCGGGCTGCGGTTGCGAGCTGCGGGTCGGGCTTGGCGTAAGGCTGCGCCGGAGCATCGAACGGCGTTTGCGCCGGTCGTTGCGCGACGCGAGCTGGGGCACCGGAGCGATGCCGCGCATGGATTGGACCGAAGGCGGATGGCGGGGTGGGGCGCGCCGGTCAGGTCGGCGGCGACGCCACGAAGACGCGCCAACCGCTCGCCTTCGACTCCGAACTCGTTCCTGACGCTCATGTCCGCCCGCCTCGTCCGGCGGATTCAAGCCGCCTTGGATTATGGCGCAGGTGCATAGGCGGCCAGGAACAACATGTCAATCATTTGTCAAACATGTAACTTATTTCCGCATCGCACGCTAATTTACCGGATTTGTATTTTACAACTTTACAAGTCTGCGCTAGGCTGCACCGAAGCTTAGGAGCAGGCGTTGAACGACACGATCGACACGACGGACCATGAGAATGTGCGGCCAAACCGGTCGCCGGCCGGGCGCAGCCCACTAGCGCAGAACGTATTTCAGGCGCTTCGGGCGCAGATTGCCGCGGGCCAGTTGCGACCGGAGCAGAAGCTGCCGGGCGAGCACGAGCTCGCCGAGACCTATCTGGTTTCGCGCCCGATCGTGCGCGAAGCGTTGCGGCAACTCAGGGAAGAACGGCTGATCTATTCACGGCGCGGCGCCGGCAGCTTCGTGGTCGCGCGTCCCGATCTTGGCACCAGCCAGCCCGCCATCGGCTTTGCCCCCGTCGAAACCATCGCCGACATCCAGCGCTGCTACGATTTCCGCCTGACGATCGAACCCGATCACGCTTATTGGGCGGCGTTGCGCTGGAACGCCCAGGCGCTCGACGAGATCGCCGCCGCGCTCGACCTCATGCGCGATGCCACCGTCGCCCGGCTGCATCGTGAAGACGCGGATTTTGCCTTTCACCTGGCGATCGCACAGGCGACCAACAATCACTACTACGTCTCGTCGATGACCGCGCTGAAGGACCACATCCATGTGGGCATGAAATTCCACGGCAATTCGGTCTCCGGGGCGCAGAGCAGGCTGGAGAACGTCTTCGCCGAGCACGGCGGCATCTTCGAAGCGATCCGCGCCCGCGATGTCGAACGCGCCCGCGCATTGATGCGCAGCCACCTCGAAGGCTCGCGCGACCGCGTGTTCGAAGGTCGCATGCTCGATTTGTCGCTGTGAGGCCGCCACGCGCACCGGGCTGCGCGCGAAAGACCGCAGCAGCGCTGGCAGGCCGGGCGCCGGCGGTTTTGCGCCTCGCAATTTGCACCTCTCGCGGCCCTTCCCGGGCGTCGTTTCGGAGCGCAAATCGACCGATTTCGCGGGCCCCGAAAAGGCCCCTCGGACGACTTGAAAAACAGGATAAAAACCCCAATTATTCAAAGGCTTGTTAGGTGCGACTTTGCACTAGGCGCAAGCCGTCTTTCATGGCACAAACCAAGCTGTTCGACCGCGTTTCCTACGCCGTTGATTCGCGCATTTTCGAAGGCCACTCATGACAGAACCCGCCCGGCTGCCGACCGCCGAAATCGAAACCTCGGTTCCTCCGATCGAATATGGCGCGGAATCGATCCGGGTGCTGAAAGGCCTCGACGCCGTGCGCAAACGGCCGGGCATGTATATCGGCGACACCGATGACGGCTCCGGCCTGCACCACATGGTCTACGAGGTCGTCGACAACGCCATCGACGAGGCGCTGGCCGGTCACGCCTCCGCGGTCGAAGTGGTGCTCAACGCCGACGGCTCGGTCACGGTGCGCGACGACGGCCGCGGCATTCCGGTCGACATCCACAAGGGCGAAGGCATCTCCGCGGCCGAGGTCATCATGACCCAGCTGCACGCCGGCGGAAAATTCGACCAGAACTCCTACAAGGTCTCCGGCGGCCTGCATGGCGTCGGCGTCTCGGTGGTCAACGCGCTATCGAGCAAGCTCGAACTGCGGGTCTGGCGCAACGGCAAGGAACACTTCGTCGAATTCGCCCATGGCGACGTGGTGGCGCCGCTGGTGGTGGTCGGCGATGCCAATGGCAAGCGCGGCACCGAGGTGACCTTCCTGGCCTCGCCCGAGACATTCACCCACATCGAATATGATTTCGCCACGCTGGAGCATCGCCTGCGCGAGCTCGCCTTCCTCAATTCCGGCGTCAACATCGTGCTGTCCGACCTGCGTCACCCGGTCGAGAAGCGCGAGCAGATGATGTATGAGGGCGGCGTCGAGGAATTCGTTAAATATCTCGACCGCAACAAGAAGGCGATGGTGCCTTCGCCGATCGTCATCAATGCCGAGCTGAACGGCATCGGCGTCGAGGCGGCGCTGTGGTGGAACGACAGCTACCACGAGAACGTACTGTGCTTCACCAACAACATCCCGCAGCGCGACGGCGGCACGCATCTGGCGGGCTTTCGCGGCGCGCTGACGCGCCAGGTCAACGGCTATGCCGACGCCATCGCCAAGCGTGAAAAGATCGCGCTGACCGGCGACGATTGCCGCGAGGGCCTGACCGCGGTGCTCTCGGTCAAGGTGCCGGATCCGAAATTCTCCTCGCAGACCAAGGACAAATTGGTGTCCTCGGAAGTCCGCCCGGTGGTCGAGAACGTGCTCAACGAAGCACTCGCCGCCTGGTTCGAGGAACACCCCTCCGAGGCCAAGGTGATCGTCGGCAAGGTGGTCGAGGCCGCCTCGGCGCGCGAGGCGGCGCGCAAGGCGCGCGAGCTGACGCGGCGCAAGGGCGCGCTCGACATCGCCTCGCTGCCGGGCAAACTCGCCGACTGTCAGGAGCGCGATCCGGCCAAATCCGAATTGTTCATCGTCGAGGGAGACTCGGCAGGCGGCAGCGCCAAGCAGGGCCGCAACCGCGAATTCCAGGCGGTGCTGCCGCTGCGCGGCAAGATCCTCAATGTCGAACGCGCCCGCTTCGACAAGATGCTGGGCTCCGAGCAGATCGGCACGCTGATCACCGCGCTCGGCACCGGGATCGGCCGCGACGATTTCGACATCGCCAAGCTGCGCTACCACAAGATCATCCTGATGACCGACGCCGACGTCGACGGCGCGCATATCCGCACCCTGCTGTTGACGTTCTTCTTCAGGCAGATGCCGACCCTGATCGAGGGCGGCTATCTCTATATCGCGCAGCCGCCGCTCTATAAGGTGACGCGCGGCAAGTCCGAGCAATATCTCAAGGACGAGCGCGCGCTGGAAGACTATCTCATCGAAACCGGCCTCGACGACTGCGTGTTCAAGCTCGCCACCGGCGAGGACCGCACCGGCCGCGACCTGTTGGCGCTGGTGGAAGACGCCCGCGTGATCCGCGGCACGCTGCACAATCTGCACAGCCGCTACAATCGCAAGGTGATCGAACAGGCGGCGATCGCCGGCGTGATGAATCCGCGCGTCACCGGCGACCTCGCCACCGCCAACGCCGCTGCCGATTACATCGCCAAGAGGCTCGACGCGCTGGCCGACGAGGTCGAGCGCGGCTGGGTCGGCCGCTTCACCGAGGGCGAAGGGTTTACCTTCGAACGCACCATCCGCGGCGTCAAGGACGTGGCGATGATCGACGACGCGCTGCTCGGCTCGGTCGACGCGCGCAAGCTCGACGAATATGCGGCGCGGCTGCAAGAGGCCTATCCGCGCCCCGGCACGCTGCGCCGCAAGGATACCGAGACGCCGATCCACGGCCCCGTCAGCCTGTTTGAGGCGGTCACCGAGGCCGGGCGCAAGGGCGTGGCGCTGCAACGCTACAAAGGCCTCGGCGAGATGAATCCGGAGCAGCTGTGGCACACCACGCTCGACACCAATGCGCGCTCGCTGATGCAGGTAAAAGTCCGCGAGGTCGACGAGGCCGACGACATCTTCACCAAGCTGATGGGCGACGTCGTCGAACCGCGCCGCGAATTCATCCAGGAGAATTCGCTGGAAGCCAATGTGGATGTGTAACCAAGTGGATGTGTGACCGGCGGCTTCGTTGCCGCCGATCACGTGTTTCAGGTCAATCCTTCAGCGATGCCATGTCGATGACGAAGCGGTAGCGCACATCGTTCTTCAGCAGGCGCTCATAGGCCTCGTTGATATCCTGGATCCGGATCATTTCGACGTCGCTGACGATGCCGTGCTCGGCGCAGAAATCGATCATCTCCTGGGTCTCCGGCATGCCGCCGATCGCCGAGCCCGCTAGGCTTCGGCGGCCAAGAATCAGATTGCCGCCGACCACCGGATCGAGCGGCGTCAACGCGCCGACCAGAACCATGGCGCCGTCGAGCCTGAGCAACGCCAGATAGGGGTTGGTATCATGGCCGACCGGGATGGTGTTGAGCAGGAAATCGAACGATCCCTTGGCTTTCGCCATTGCGTCGGCGTCCTTCGAGACCAGCACCTCGTCGGCGCCGAGCCGCAGCGCGTCCTTGCCCTTTTCCGGTGAGGTGGTGATCATCACCACATGGGCACCGAGCGCCTTGGCGAATTTGACCCCCATATGGCCGAGGCCGCCGAGCCCGATGACGCCGACCTTCTGGCCTTTGCCGACCTTCCAGTGCCGCAGCGGCGACCAGGTGGTGATGCCGGCGCACAGCAGCGGCGCCACCGCCTTCAGATCCATCTGCGCCGGCACTTTGACGACGAAGCGCTCCTCTACGACGATCTGCTCGGAGTAGCCACCCTGGGTCAGCCGGGCGGAGCCGCGCTCATGGCCGTTATAGGTGACGGTCGGACCCTCGACGCAATATTGCTCGAGGCCGGCGTCGCACGGCGCGCAATGCCGGCAGGAATCCACCATGCAGCCGACCCCGGCGATATCGCCGACCTTCAGTTTTTTGACATGCGCGCCGACCGCCTCGACCCGGCCGACGATCTCATGGCCGGGCACCATCGGGTAGAGCGAATTGCTCCAGTCGTTACGGGCCTGGTGCAGATCGGAATGGCAGACGCCGCAATACAGAATTTCGATCTGGACATCGTGCGGGCCCGGCTCGCGCCGCTCGAAGCTGAATGGCGCGATCGGCGAGGACGCCGACTCCGCGGCGTAGGCTTTGACGTGAATCATCGTGGTCTTTCTGAGTGGTCTTGGTGAGGTCCGACGCGGGCTTAACCGCCGTCATCCCTTCAAGCTGTTTCGGATAGCGATCGCCTTGCACGGTGATCTTCGCGGGCGACGTATCCAGCATCTAAGCCGCTTTTCTCTTTGCGATTAGAGGATATAATCGGCATGAACCTATGAAGGATATTCATGAATGAACCGAGCCAATCTCGGTGACCTCGCGGCCTTCGTGGCGGTCGCCGAGCAGCGCAGTTTCACCCGCGCCGCCGCCAGGCTCGGCGTTTCACAGTCGGCGCTCAGCCACACCATCCGCGAACTCGAAACCCGGCTCGGCATCCGGTTGCTGACCCGCACCACCCGCAGCGTGGCGCCGACCGAGGCCGGCGAACGGCTGCTGCGCACCGTGGCGCCGCGGCTCGGCGAAATCGACGCCGAACTCAAGGCACTCAGCGATCTGCGCGAAAAGCCCGCCGGCACCATTCGCATCAATACCGGCGAGCACGCGGCCGAGACGGTGCTGTGGCCGGCGCTGGCGCGATTGCTGCCGGATCACCCGGATATCAAGATCGAGCTCGGAATCGACAATGCCTTGACCAACATCGTGACCGAGGGGTTCGATGCCGGCGTCCGGTTCGGCGAACAGGTCGCCAAGGACATGATCGCGCTGCGGATCGGGCCTGACATGCGGATGGCGGTGGTCGGCTCGCCGAACTATTTCGCCAAGCGCAACCGCCCCAAGAGGCCGCAGGACCTCACCGCTCACATCTGCATCAATCTTCGGTTGATGCCCTTTCGCAGCGTCTATGCCTGGGAATTCGAGAAGGCCGGCCGCGAGTTAAAGGTCCGGGTCGAAGGGCAATTGGTGTTCAACGCCCTCAAGCCGGGCTTGACCGCGGCCCTCGCAGGTTTCGGCCTGGCCTATGTGCCGGAGGATCTGGTGCGCCAGCACATCTCCGATGGACGGCTGATCCGGGTGCTGGCCGATTGGTGCCCGCCATTTCCCGGCTATCACCTGTACTACCCAAGCCGACAACCGACGCCGGCCTTCGCCGTGCTGGTCGACGCGTTGCGTTACCGCGGCTGACACCACCGCCTGGAACGCGGCGGCAAGCCGCTACGCGGCTTCCATCGCCGGCACCGGCAGCGCCGTCACCGATTTGATCTTTTCCATCGCAAAACGCGAGGTGACGTTCTTCAGCGTCACCGCCCGGATCAGCTTCTTGTAGAACACGTCATAGGCGCTCATGTCGGCGACCACGACGCGCAGCATGTAGTCGACGTCGCCGGCCATGCGGTAGAACTCGATCACTTCGGGCATCGCGCTGACCGCATCGGCGAAGGTCTTCAGCCAGGATTCGGAGTGATCGCCGCTCTCGATCGAGACGAACACCGACAGGCCGAGGCCGATCTTGTTCTGATCGACCAGCGCCACCTTGCGCATGATGATGCCATCGGCCTCGAGCCGCTGAATCCGCTTCCAGCACGGCGTCGACGACAGCCCGACGCGCTCGCCGACCTCGGCGACCGACAGCGAGGCGTCCTGCTGCAGCACGGTGAGAATCTTGCGGTCGATAGCGTCGATGCGGCGGATCGGCTCCGCGATCGGAACGGCGGCGCTGGTCATGGGAAAGAACTTTCTTCCAAATCAGATGTAGCAGCCGATCTTATCTGGGAAGTTCTTTCCCGCAAATGGGATTTCTTGAGACAGAACTGACCGAGATCGCAAAGCGCTGGACACCACCGGTGACCGCCGGCCGGCGCCGCGTCAGGCCGGCTGCAGCCGGGCCGCGCGGCCGCCGAGCCGCGTGGCCGCAAGCTGCGCAGCATGACGGATGGCGGCCTTTTGCGCGTCATCGGGGGAGCGGTAGGCACGCCCGTCGAGGCCGTGGAACTCATCGCAGGCGGCATGAAAGCGGAAGCCGCGCCCGTCCCGCACCACCAGTCCGATGGCTGTTGATTTCACTTCGATGATGAAGGCGTCTGACATGGCTGCTCCGTCGTCCGCCTGATAGCCCGCGCCTGTATCAGTTCGATGAATCTGCGTTGAAAGTTTTTCCGCGGCGTCAACAGCACGACATCGGCGGGAACATGGGCTCCAGGCGCTTCAGCGCGCGCCAGATTCGGCCAGGAAGGCTTCGCAAAGAGGTCGAAGGCTGCTGCCCGTCCGCAACCTCGTCGGTCGCCGCCGCCTCGGCCGCCATTGCATCGGCATCTGCGACCGGCCGAACGCCGCCTGGCTCGATGATGCGAACCAGACCAACCGTCTGCGGAAGATGAGCCGCGCGTTCCCCGGCCGGTGATCGCAGCGCCACGACGTTGCCGCGGCGCGCGACCGCGGCGACATCGTGGGTCGCAAGACCGTGGCGCAAATTGCGCGATGATTCGCTCCAGCCGTCGTCGAATTGCAACGCGGGCATATCAGCCTCGATCCTTTTGAGGCGGCGCCGATTCCGGGATCTCGTCATCGTCATCGAAAATCGCGCGCCAGGCCGCGCCTTCGAGATCGTCATATTGGCCGGTCTTCAACGACCACAGAAATCCCAGCAGCCCCAGCAGTCCCAGCACCAGCGCCAGCGGCACCAGAATGACCATCACTTCCATCAGACGATCCCCTGACGAACGCGGCGGGCCCGCATCGCATTCAGCATCACCATCAAGGAGGAGCCCGACATCGCCAAGGCGGCGATCAGCGGCGTCACCAGGCCGACGATCGCGATCGGCACCGCGACGATGTTGTAGCCGACCGCCAGCCACAGATTCTGCCGCATCAGGCTCATCGCCTTGCGGGAATAATCGACCGCGGCCAGCACCGGCGCCAGTTCCTTGCCGAGAAACACCAGATCGGCGGTGGCCCGGCTGAGGTCGGTGGCGCTGATCGGTGACATCGACACCGTCGCGGCCGCCAGCGCCGGGGCGTCATTGATGCCATCGCCGACCATCATCACTTTGCGGCCCTGCCGCTTCAGCATCTCGATATGGGCGATCTTGTCGGCCGGCGTGATTGCGGCGCGCCATTTGCTGACGCCCAGCGTCGCGGCGGCGTGGCGCACCGCCGGTTCGCGATCGCCGGACAGCAATTCGACGGCGATCCCGCGGCTTTGCAGCGCCGCGATCGCCTTGGCGGCATCCGGACGCAGCCGCTGGCGCACCGCCAGCACATGGCACTCGGCGCCGCGACTGAAGGCAACCACCGAGACCTCGGGGTCGGCCTCGAGGATCTCGTGGGCCTGGCGCTCGGCGCCACAGAATGCCGGACTGCCGAGCCGCAATTCGACGCCGTCGAGCATGGCGCGGACGCCGCGGCCGGGCTCTTCGACCACGTCGCGCAGCGGCGATTTGGCCTGCGCGGCGCGCGCGACGGCGGCGGCGACCGGATGGTGGCTGGCCAGCGCCAACCGCCCGGCGAGCTGGAACACCTCCTCGGAAACGCTGCCGGCATTGACGACGTCGAGCTCGGGCAGTGTCAACGTGCCGGTCTTGTCGAACACGATGGTGTCGATGTCCGCGGCACGCTCGATCGCGTCGCCGGAATTGAGCAGCACGCCGGCCCGGAACATGGCGCCGGCGGCAACGGTCTGCACCGCCGGGATCGCCAGGCCGAGCGCGCAGGGACAGGTGATGATCAACACCGCGATGGCGATGACGATGGAATCGTGCCAGCTGGCGCCGTAGGCGAGCCAGCCCAGCATCGTCAGCAGCGCCGTGGCGTGGACCAGCGGCGCATAGAGCCGCGAAGCCCGATCGGCGAGTTTGACGTAGCGCGAGCGGGCCTGCAGCGCGTGCTCCAGCAGCCGGGTGATTTCAGCCAGCAGCGTGCCTTCGGCGGCGGCCGACACCCGCACCCGCAGCGTGCCGGAGACGTTGAGCGTGCCGGCATAGACCTGGACGCCGCGCTCGGCATCGACATGCAGCGTTTCGCCGGTGATCAGGCTCTGATCGATCTCCGAGCGGCCTTCGATCACGGTGCCGTCGACCGCGCAGCGTTCGCCGGCGCGCAGCAACACGATGTCGCCGGGCCGGACCGCGGCGATCGGCACTTCGCTGATCTCGTCGGGGCCGACAAATTTGGTCGCAGTTTCGGCCTTCAGCGCGGCGAGATTGCCGGCGACGGCGCGGGTGCGCTGGCGCATCTTCTGATCGAGGAACCTGCCGACAAGCAGGAATGTCAGCAGCATGATGCCGGCGTCGAAATAAGTATGCTCGGCGTGGTTGATGGTCTCGACCACCGACATGCCCAGCGCCAGCAGCACGCCGATGCAGATCGGCACGTCCATATTGACGCTGCGGGCCCGCAGCGCCCGCCAGGCGGATTGGAAGAACGGCTGGCCCGCATAGGCGGCGCAGGGCAACGCCACCAGCGCCGACAGCCAGTGGAAGAAATCGCGGGTGACGGGCGACATGTCGGAGCCGGCCCAGACCGGCACCGACAGCATCATGACATTCATCGACCCGAACGCCGCGACGCCGAGACAGCGCAGCAGGAATTTCGAGCGTTCGACCTCCATCGCCTCGACGCGGAGCGGCTCGAATGGATAGGCCTTGTAGCCGAGCTCGGCGAGGCGATCGATGAATTGCGCGGGCTCCAGCACGCCTGGCTTCCACTCGATCGCGAGCCGGCGATCGGTCAGGTTGACCCGCGCCAGCGTCACGTCGGGAATCGCCGACAGGCCGCGCTCGATCTTGGCCATGCAGCCGGCGCAACTGACGCCTTCGACCGCGAGATCGAGATGCGCGACCCCGGAATCCAGTTCCTTGACGTAGTGCGAGAAGTCCCGCGTCAACAACATGCACCGACCCTCTTCACGCAACAGCTTTTCAGGCAAACGCGGCCGATCAGTTCAGCATCAGCCGGTTCTTCGACAGGAACATACGGGTGCCGGCCTGGTCGCCCTCGAGCACCAGATCCCATTGTCCCGCGCTCACGCCCGAGGTGTTGCCGCGGTAGATGCCGGTATCGACTTCAGCCAGGGCGACTTCGCGGTCGGCGCGCTTGTCGGCGGGGCGTTCCAGACGGCCGACGAATTTCAGCCCGTGCAACGGCGCGCCGTTCTTGTCACGCGCCTCGACGCGCAGCAGCGCGGAGCCATCGGCCTGCCGCTCGACTTTGGCGGCGATATTCCAGGCGCGCTCCGCCTGCGCATGCGCGGCCGCGATTTCGCCTTCGTAAGCCAGGCTCGCCGCATAGGGGCTGTCGACCTCGGTGCCGGGCAAGGTCTCGATCGCCAGCGTCGCCATCAGCACGTTGACGCCGATCACCAGCCCGAAAAACCCGACCAGGACCGCGAGAACAACCCGCCCTGTCAAAGGCCGCGGCGAGGATGCTTGACTGCTCATGGAATGGCTCCGCTATCGCGTTTCAGGCGTGACGAACACGTCCTTGGTCGAGGTGACCTCGCCGAGGCCGATGTCGGTGACATGGAACGTGACCGGCATCGATTTGGGAAGATCGGCTTCGGTATTGGAGGTCACCAATACGCGCAGTTCTGTGGTGGCGTCACGGCCCAGGATGATCATCGGGCGATCCGGGGTGATCGAATCGGTTCCGATGATGTGAACCACGGCATTCGGCGGACCTTCGACATCGACCGCCACGACCCGGTCGAAACCGCGCTTGTTGAGGAACCGCATCGTATAACCATTGCGGATCGAACCGTCGCTCAACCGCACCGCCAGCGGATTGCGATCATGCAGCACGTTCACGTCGAGCAGGCTGCGGGTCAGCAAGGCATACGTCATGATGGCGCCGATGCCCAGGATCAGGGCGCTATAGACCAGCGTGCGCGAGCGCACCGGCTTGAAGATCTCGGGCTTGCCTTCCATCCGGCGATGGATGTTGATGTCGTTGTCATAGCCGATCAGCCGGGTCTCGCGGCCGACCTTCTTCATCACGCTGTCGCAGGCGTCGATGCAAAGCCCGCATTGGATGCAGTCGAGCTGGGCGCCGTCGCGAATGTCGATTCCGGTCGGGCACACCGCGACGCATTGGTTGCAATCGACGCAGTCGCCGACGGTCTCGCCCCGCGCGCGCAGCTGCGCGGCCTTCTTCAGCGAGGTGCGGGTTTCGCCGCGATCGTATTTATAGGTGACGTTGAGCGCCCATTCGTCGGTGAGCGCAGCCTGGATCCGCGGCCAGGGACACATATAGACGCATACCTGCTCGCGCATGAAGCCGGCCAGCAGATAGGTGGTGCAGGTCAGGATGCCGATCCAGATATAGGCGATCATCGGCGCCTGGAAGGTGACCAGCTCCTTCATCAGGGTCGGCGCGTCGCTGAAATAGAGTACCCAGGCGCCGCCGGTCCACCAGGCGATCAATAGCCAGATCGAATGCTTCAACACCAGTTCGGCGCCGCGCTGCAGCGTGAAGCCCTCGGCGGCCTTTTTCATGCGCTCGCGACGATCGCCCTCGATCATCCGCTCGACGGTGAAGAACAGATCGGTCCATACCGTCTGCGGGCACAGATAGCCGCACCAGACCCGGCCGCCGAGCGAGTTCATCAGGAACAGGGTGACGGCGGCGACGATCAGCAGCCCGGTGAAATAATAGATTTCCTGCGGCCACAGCTCGATGAAGAAAAAATAGAACCGGCTGTTCGGCAGGTCGATCAGGACCGCCTGATCAGGCGCGCCAAGGCCCCGGTTCCAGCGCACGAAGGGCAGCAGATAATAGACCCCAAGGCAGAATGCCATGAGGTACCATTTGATCCGCCGAAATGTGCCGGACACGCTCTGCGGGTAGATCTTCTTCTGCGCTTCGTAAAGCTGGATCCCGTCGTCAGGTTGCAGGTCGGTCGGCAGCAGTGGTTTGTTCATGACGAGGATTCATTTCGCTTCTGTCGTCGAGCGGAGGCTCGACCTCATGGGCGCAATTGACAACCTCAAGTGTGGCTCACCCTGCAGGTTTCCATTGCCCTCGGCGGGGGCTCATTTGCCGCCGCCGAGCGAGTGCACATACACCGCCATCGCCTTGATGGTGGCCAGATCGAGACGCCCGGTCCAGGCCGGCATCACGCCGGCACGACCATTGGTGACGGTCTCGATGATCGTGGCTTCGTCCGAGCCATAGAGCCAGATCTTGTCGGTCAAGTTCGGGGCACCGAGCTCCTGGTTCCCCTTCGCGTTGTCGCCGTGGCAGGCCACGCAATTTTCTTCGAAGATAGTCTTGCCTGCGGCCAGATCAACACCCGGCCTGGTCGAAAGACCCGACAGCGACCTGACATAGTTAGCGACCGTGACGATCTGCTCCTTGGTCAGGGTACCGGACTGACCGAACGCCAGCATCTGGCCCTGATGGCCCTCGTCATTGCCCGAGCGAGCGCCGTACTGGATCGTCTGCATGATCTGCTCGAGCGAGCCACCCCACAGCCAGTCGTCGTCGTTCAGGTTCGGGAAGCCCTTGGCGCCGGCGGCGCCGCTGCCGTGACAGGGGGCGCAATTGTCGCCGAACACCACTTTGCCCTTGGCCCGCGCCATCGCCAGCAGCGCCGGATCCTTCTCAATGTCGGCGAGCGGCGTCGTCGCCAGCGCCTTCATCTTGCCGCCGCGAACGGCGTCGAGATTGGCCAGTTCGACGGCCACGTCGGCGCGCGACGACGAGTGCAACAGACCTGGTAAATATCCCTGCACCAGCGGCCAGGACGGATACACGATCCAGTAGCCGATCGACCAGATGATGCAGGCGTAGAACGTCAGAATCCACCAGCGCGGCAACGGCGTGTTGAGTTCCTGGATGCCGTCCCATTCGTGACCGGTTGTGGTTCGGCCCGAGACCTTGTCGATCTCGCCTTCGTGGTGCTCAGCCATGATCCTGTCAGTCCTCTCGCAGCGGCATTTTGGCGGCGTCGTCGAATTGCGCTTTGTTACGGGGCCACAGCGCGTACGCTACGATGGCGAAAAATATGACCATGAACATCGGCGTCCACCACAGCACGACGAACTCCGACACCCAGGTCTCGACATTGATGATTGCTTTCATATCAGTGCCTCACCGCAGATTGGCTTTTTCATTGTAAAGCTTGAAGTCAACCAAGGTGCCGAGCATCTGCAGATAGGCAATCAGCGCGTCCATTTCGGTCGGGTTGCCCGGCTGGCCGTCGAAATTGCGCACCACCGCCTTCGGATAGCGCTTGGTGAAGGCGGCGACATTTTCGCTGTCCGGGTCGGTCTGCGTCTTCAAATCCTCGACCGCGTTGGCGATGTCCTCGTCGGTGTAGGGCACGCCGACGATGCGGTTGGTGCGCAGGTTACCCGGAAGACTCTTGGCGTCGACCTCGGTCTTGGCCAGGAAGGCGTAGGGAGGCATCACCGATTGCGGCACGATCGAGCGCGGATTGGTCAGATGCGTGACGTGCCAGGCATCGGAGTACTTGCCGCCGACCCGCGCCAGATCCGGGCCGGTCCGCTTGGAGCCCCACTGGAACGGATGGTCGTACATGCTCTCCGCGGCCAGCGAGTAGTGACCGTAGCGCTCGACCTCGTCGCGCAGCGGACGGATCATCTGCGAGTGACACAGATAGCAGCCCTCGCGGACGAAGATGTTGCGGCCCGCCAGTTCGAGCGGGGTGTAGGGCCGCATGCCGTCGACCTTCTCGATCGTGCTCTTGAGGTAGAACAGCGGCGTGATTTCCACCAGCCCGCCGATCGCGACCACGAGCAGAATTCCGACCACCAGAACCAGGGAATTCGTCTCGAAGATCTTATGCCGAGTCCAGATAGACATTTATTTGCTCCTCACTCGGCTGGCTGAAGAGCGAGGCGCGGCTGCGCCTCCGACGATTCGCCGACACGCACCGTCATCCAGAGATTGTAGGCCATGATGAGAGCGCCGGTCAGATACAAGGCTCCGCCGCACGCCCGGATGATATAGAAGGGATGCATCGCTTCGACGCTTTCGATGAAGGAATATTCGAGGAACCCGAGCGAGGTGTAGGCTCGCCACATCAGGCCTTGCAGAATTCCGGACACCCACATCGCCGAGATGTAGAGCACGATGCCGAGGGTGGCGATCCAGAAGTGCCAGTTCACCAGACGGATGCTGTAGAGCTGCTTGCGATTCCAGACCCAGGGAACCAGGCAGTACAGCGCGCCGAACGACACGAAGCCGACCCAGCCGAGCGCGCCGGAATGCACGTGGCCGATGGTCCAGTCGGTGTAGTGGCTGAGCGAGTTGACGACCTTGATCGCCATCATCGGACCTTCGAAGGTCGACATGCCATAGAACGCCACCGACACCACCATCATCCGCAGCACCGGATCGGTCCGCAACTTGTCCCAGGCGCCCGACAGCGTCATCAGGCCGTTGATCATGCCGCCCCATGACGGCATCCACAGCATGATCGAGAACGTCATGCCCAGCGTCTGCGTCCAATCCGGCAGCGCGGTGTAGTGCAGATGATGCGGGCCGGCCCAGATGTAGAGGAAGATCAGCGCCCAGAAGTGGATGATCGACAGCCGATAGCTGTAGATCGGCCGCTCGGCGCGCTTGGGAATGAAGTAATACATGATGGCGAGGAAGCCGGCGGTCAGGAAGAAGCCGACCGCGTTGTGGCCGTACCACCACTGGAACATGGCGTCCTGCACGCCGCCCCAGACGATGTAGGACTTCGAGCCCAGGAACGACACCGGCACCGCCGGGTTGTTGCCCAGATGCAGCACCGCAATGGTGATGATGAAGGCCAGATAGAACCAGTTCGCCACGAAAATATGCGGCTCCTTGCGCTTCATCAGCGTCGCCAGGAATACCAGCAGATAGACGACCCAGACCACCGTCAGCAGCAGGTCGGAATACCATTCCGGCTCGGCATATTCTTTGGATTGGGTGACGCCGAGCAGATAGCCGGTGCCGGCGATCAGGATGAAGATGTTGTAGCCGATCGCCACGAACCACGGCGAGAGATCGCCGGCGAGGCGTGCGCGCGAGGTCTTCTGCACCACATAGAACGACGTCGCCAGCAGCACGTTACCGCCGAAGGCGAAGACCACCGCCGAGGTGTGCAGCGGCCGCAACCGTCCGAAATTGATCCAGTGAATGAGGTTCAGCCCGGGATAGGCCAGCTCGAGAGCGATGTAGAGACCGACCGAGAACCCCGCGATCCCCCAGAACATCGCCATGAAGGTCAGAAATTTGACCTGCGAGAAATTGTAATTCGGTCGACCGTCGATTTCCTGCGGCGGAACGCCATCGCGTCCCCTGTGGCGCAGAATGATCGCAAAGACCGCCCAGCAGCTCACGGCTGCCAGGATACTCGTATGGAAAGCGAACGCGCTATCCAGCGCGTTAATCGCGGCATAAACGAAGACCAGCGCGGCCAACGCAAAGAAGACGGTCAGACCGCCCTCACCGAGGGTGATCCGCTTCGAATTCATGGCTTGATTCATTTGATCATTCTTTTTTCGGCGGGCGATACCGTGCGAGCAAATCTGATTTCACGGATGCGTGTTTGATCGAGATCAAATTGCATAGATTTTCGCCTGATGCACCTGGTTTCCTGCCGTCGGCAGGCAATTCCATTTTCATTGGAGATATCAAGCGCAAAGCCGCGTATCGCGCCTGAAATGGAGCAATATGCGGGGTCGAAACTAGACCAAAGTTGCAGCGGCATGGACGTGCGTCAGCAGGCTTCCACACGCGGCAGGGAAAAGCCCACGGCGAAGCACGCCCCGCCTCCATCGCCACCGGAAGAGACCTGCAATTCACCGGCGATCTGCGTGACCAACGACTGGACGATTCGCATCCCGAGACCTTTTTTACCGCAAAGATCAAACCCGGCCGGCAATCCCGGCCCTTGGTCGAGCACCGACAGCGAATAGCGCGTCGGCGACACCGCCTGCAGCCGGATGGTGATGTTACCGGCGCCGTATTTCACCGAATTGGTGACCAATTCGTTGACGATGTAGCTCAGCGGAATCGCGGTCGCCGTCGGCATCTCCAGTGGCTCGGCTTCGATCTTGATCGCGCCGCTGGGTTGCTGCCACAACAACAGCGTCGACAGCTCGGCGCACAGCCGCGCCAGATAGCCGCTGAATTCGACGCGGTCCTGGTGATCGAGCAGATGCAGCTGCCGATTGACCTGACCGAATGCGACGATGCGGCTGACCGCTACCATCAGCTGGGTCGCGGCCTCCGGCGTCGCCAACCGGCTTTGCGACGACAGCAGACTGGCGATCGACTGCAGGCCATTCAGCAGCCGGTGGTTCAGCTCGCTGATCTGCAGCTCGTGCCGGCGTTCGAGCTCGGCGATCCGGGCGATCAGATCCCGTTCGCGCCCCAGCGCGGCTTGCAGGTCGGCGTCAGCCGTCTGCGCCGCCTGCGATTTCGCAACACACGCCTGCGGGGCTGAAAAGTCGGCCTGGGCTGCCTGGCTCTGGGGGCTCATGCTTCCACCAATGGTTGAAGGCAGATCGACCTAAGGGCGACAGAATCTCGGCACCGGACCAAATCCGGTTCCGTCGTCCTGCTTGGCGCTTTCGAGACGGCCCGGGACGCCGCCGGGCCAGCGGATGGTTGCGAAGCACCACGATCTCATTGGACCGGGCCGGCGACTGATCAATAACGCTCAGGTCGGGACGATTTTCGCCCGCCGCCCGCAATCGCGCCGATCGGAATGAAGGGCGCGATAAAACGCCTTGGCAAATACAGCGAAAAAGCCCGGCAAATCGTTCGGACCCGCGGCCTCACCCGCCGGCGCGGGGGAGCGCCCGCAGCCGGCGCCACTTTGGCAAGTCCGGTTCTGCTAAATCAGAACCGGGGCTCTGGACTTTTGTTTTGACGCGTTGTCGTCACGCGAACCGGTATCCACTTCGCGCGAAGACGCTCTGGTCAGCCGCGCTGCCGCTCATAGGCCTTCAGATGGGTGTAGATTACCCGCAGCCGCGGCACCGGCACCTTGGCGGCGTCGCCGCGCGCGATCAGATCGCCGATCACGTGATCGGCCTCAACCGGCGCTCCGGCCTTGATATCGCGAAACATCGAGGCGGTGAGCGAGGAGCCTTCGGCCAGCATCATGCCGCGGGATCGCTCGATCAGGGCGTCGCGCGGCGCGAAGCCGGCGGCGCTAGCGACTGCGGCGCATTCGTCGAGCACGCCGAGCATGAATTCGGCGCCGCCCGGCGAGGCCAGAATATCGCCGGTCGATGCCCGCATCACGCTGGTAGATCCCGCCAGCGAGGCCAGGAACACCCATTTCTCCCACATCTCCTGCATGATGTTGGCGCTGGGATGGACATCGAACATCGCCCCGTTCATCGCCTCGGCGATGGCGTTGACACGCTCGGAGAGGCCGCCGTCGCGCTCACCGAAGGTGATCGCATGCATCGGATTGAGCTGCACCACATGGCGGTTCTGGTCCAGCGTCGCCGCCACCACGCATTGGCCGCCCAGCACCCGCTCGCGCCCGAACTTGGCATCCAGCGTTTCGAGATGCCGTAGCCCGTTGAGCAGCGGCAGCACAGCGGTCGCCGGACCAACCGCCGGCGCGAACGACGCCATCGCGTCGTCGAGGTCGAACGCCTTGCAGCTCAGCAGCACCAGATCGAACGGCGCTTTCAGATTGCCGGCCAGCACCATTGGCGGGTTCTTCAAGGTGACATCGCCATTCGGGCTCTTGATCACCAATCCCGCATCGGCCAGTTCACCGGCGCGGCCGGGCCGCACCAGAAACGTCACGTCGCGCCCGTCCTGCAACAGCCTGCCGCCGAAATAGCCGCCGATCGCACCGGCGCCGACCACGAGAATCCGCATCCGCTTTGTTCCTCTCTGTTGTACTGGCAGCTCAACAGTTTTCGTCCGTCATTGCGAGCGAAGCGAAGCAATCCAGAGTCGCTGGCAAGGCGTCTCTGGATTGCTTCGTCGCTTCGCTCCGCGCAATGACAACTCTGCCGAACTCAATCGACCGCTACCATTTCTCGCCGAACGGCCGGATTTCGAGCTCGAACGTCCAGGCGCTCTTTGGCTGTTGATACAACTGCCAATACGACGCCGCAACCGACGCGGGCGGCATCAGCAGATCTGGATTGTTCAGCGCGTCCTTGCCCCAAAGCTGTTCGCGGCGCTCGCGCACCCAGGCGGTGTCGACGCCGGAATCGATGATCAGATGCGCGACATGGATGTTCTGCGGCATCAATTCGCGCGCCATCGATTGCGCTACTGCGCGCAGGCCGAATTTGGCGCTGGCAAACGCCGCAAAACCCGAGCCGCCGCGCAACGACGCGGTGGCACCGGTGAAGAAGATGTTGCCGCGTCCGCGCGGCAGCATCAGCCGCGCCGATTCGCGGCCGGCGAGGAAGCCAGCCCAGCACGCCATTTCCCAGACCTTGCGGAACACTCGATCGGTGGTCTCCAGAATCGGGAAATTGACGTTGGCGCCGACATTGAAGATCGTCACCTCCAGCGGCGCATGGGCGTCGGCGTCGTTGAGAAACGCCGCGACCTCGTCCTCCTTGCGGGCATCGAGCGCGCGCGCCACGATCGAGCCGCCGGCGGCCTCGATCTCCCTGACCAATGGCTCGAGCTTGGCGCCGTCGCGCCGCCCTGCGAACACCGTGAAACCTTCGGCCGCGAATTTCTTGGCGATCTCGGCGCCGATGAAATCCCCGGCACCGATCACCGCGACGGTGGCGTTGCGTTGTTGCAAAATGGTTCTCCCGGATTTGGATGATCAGGACGACTGAGCCGCGACGGCGAAACCAACCTCATCCTGAGGAGCCCGGCGAAGCCGGGCGTCTCGAAGGATGAGGGCCGATTATGGGGTAAGCATCGGCCTCATGGTTCGAGACGGCGCTGCGCGCCTCCTCACCATGAGGGACAGGGTGTCGCGGTGCGCGGCTAGCCATACATCTCCTCGACCTCGCGCAACTGCTCCTTGCCGAAGAACATCTCGTCGCCGACGAAGAAGGTCGGCGAGCCGAACGCGCCGCGCTTGACCGCGTCCTCGGTGTTGGCGATCAGCCTGGCCTTGATCTCCGGCTCCTGGGCGCCGGCGAACAATCTTGCGGCGTCGAGGCCGGACTCATTCAGCGCCTGCGCCGCAACCTCGGGATCGTCCATCTTCTTCGGCTCGACCCACATGTGGTGGAACGCAGCCGCGACATATTTTTCGAACACGCCGTCGCGTTGCGCGGCGATCGCGGCGCGCATCAGGTTCAGCGTGTTGATGGGAAAATGCGGATTCCACACATAGGGTTCGACGCCGAAGCGCTTGAGGAAGCGCGCGGTTTCGAGCGCGTGGAATTCGCGCTTGTTCTTGACGCCGGCCAGGGTTTCGGCCGGCGATCTGTTGTTGGTGGCCTTGAAGATGCCGCCGAGCAGCACCGGCACATAGTCGAATTTGACGCCGATCCGCGCCTCGATCGCCGGGATCGCCTGGTGGCTGAGAAAGGCGTTGGGGCTGCCGAAATCGAACAGGAATTGCGGGGCGGTTTTGCTCATGATGTCTCCCGGACGACGGCGGATCGCATGGCCCGCCTTATATGACCGCCATCATCTCATGGGCGAGACCAGTTGGCAATCGGCGGATCACGCGGCGGGCGCGAACGCCGCCGCCGCCAGCGCGCGGGCATGGTCGCGCACATCGACGGGCCAGTCGCCGGTCGATTGCGCGAACCGTGCCGCGTCGCCAGCGAACAGCGCGCGCGTGGCGTCCTCGAAATTCGGCTTGTTGTCGGCCATCGCGGCGATGAAGCGATAGGCCGCGTCCTGGGCCTGCCGGATTCGATCAGCGTCCTTATTGGCGTGGCGCGCCTCGTCGACCAGCCGGCGCAGCGTCACCGAGGCGCCGCCGCGCTGCTGCGCCAGCCAGTCCCAGTGCCGCGGCAGCAGGGTGACTTCGCGGGCCACCACGCCGAGCTTCGGCCGGCCCGGGCCGCGCGGCCCCGGCTCGGATTCTGGGGCGGGCGGCGCGGCCGAATCCTCCACGACCGGCAGCCGCGCCAGCACATCGGCCAGCGAGCCGCGCAGGTCGAACTCGACCCGGTGGCTGGTGATGCTGTCGAAGAACTGCAGGTTGGTGCCGGCGCCCCGATCCAGCGTCTGCTTGGCCAGAATGGCCATGTCGGACAGGCTGCCGGATCCGACACAGCGGTCGCCGGCAAAGCCGATGCAAATGCTGCTGGTGAGGGTCGTCATCGCGTCCTCCGAAGTGGGAGCGGAGCTTTTACCCGGGCAAAATTGATTTCGCAAGTCGGTCAATCGCCGATAAAACCGCTCTGCGCCGGGCATCCAGCGTCCGATCGCCTTTTATATTACCCGGATATAATTGACGGGCCGATTGGCTCCTGTTAGGAGGATGGCGCCGACCTCTCGACAGGACATCCGATGACCAAGGACACCCGCAAGGCCGCGATCGCGGCCTATAAGGAGCGCAAGCTTTGCGCCGGCATTTTCGTGCTGCGCTGCGCGGCATCCGGACAGATCTGGGTCGGCCAGACGCCGAATCTGGATACGATCCAGAACCGGATCTGGTTCACGCTGCGCCAGGGCAGCCATCCCAATCATCCATTGCAGGCGGCATGGAGCCAGCATGGCGCCGCGGCCTTCGCCTTCGAGCCGATCGAGCAACTCGCCGAAGAGGACTCGCGCTATGTCCGCGAGGCGCTGCTGAAAGAGCGCGGCGACCATTGGCGCGCCGCGCTGCAGGGCAAGCCGCTCTAGCTTCGCGCCCTAACCTTTGGCCGCGGCCGTATCGACCGAGGGCAGCGACCTGACGCTGACGCCGGGCGGCGGCACGTCGTCATCGGGCACGAAGAAATCCGACATCAGTTCGACCGATCTGTCGACCCGGTAGGGCTCGAAATCGGTGACGCCTGCGGCGGCCAATACCTTGTCGTCGATGCAGAATTGCCCGGTGAAGTCCCGCGACGGCTTGATGAAGATCTCATAGGCGGCGTCGCCCATGATCGCGGGCGTGCGGCTGGCGCGCATCATCGCGTCGCCGCCGAGCAGATTGCCGACCGCCGCGGTGGCAATGGTGGTGCGCGGCCACAGCGCGTTGACGGCGATGCCGGCGCGCTTCAATTCGCCGGACAGGCCCAGCACCACCATGCTCATGCCGAACTTCGCCATGGTGTAGGCGGTGGAGTGCTCGAACCATTTGGTTTTCATGTCGAGCGGCGGCGACAGCATCAGAATGTGCGGATTGTCGGCCTTCTTCAGATGCGGGATACAATATTTCGACACCATGAAAGTGCCGCGGCTGTTGATTCCCATCATCAGATCGTAGCGCTTCATGTCGGTATGCTGCGAATCGGTGAGGCTGATGGCGCTGGCATTGTTGACGCAGATGTCGATGCCGCCGAACTCCGCCACGGTGGCGTCGATCGCGGCGATCACCTGGGCCTCGTCGCGGATGTCGCACAACAGCGGCAGCGCCTTGCCGCCGGCGGCGCGCACCTCATCGGCGGCGGTATAGATCGTGCCCTCCAGCTTTGGATGCGGCTCGGCGGTCTTCGCCGCGATCGCCACATTGGCGCCGTCGCGCGCCGCCCGCAACGCGATCGCCAGCCCAATGCCGCGGCTGCCGCCGGAAATGAACAGCGTCTTGCCCTTCAATGATGCCATGTGTCGTCCCCTCTCGCTCGGCGCTGTTGGCGCAGTTGATCTCGTATCGCGGACTCGCTTTCGGATGGGCTTAACCCGAGGCTTGGCCTACCCCCTCCCCCGCTTGCGGGGGAGGGCCGGGGTGGGGGAATGCCGCGAGTCCTGAGCCCATCCTCGCCCCCTCCCCAACCCTCCCCCGCAAGCGGGAGAGGGCGCGCGCTGCGTTGCTGAAAGGATGTGACGCACACCCAGCGCGAGTCAATTCAACCGATCACTCAATTGCCCGCCGCGGTGGCGCCGCGGGTGCGTGGGTCGGGCGCGCCGAGCAGGCTGTCGGACGTGACCAGAATCGAATTCGCCGAGGTCTGGCCCATCGGCTCCACCACCTTGTGGCCCATCGCCTCCAGGGCCGCGATGGTCGCGGCGTCGAAGCCGTGCTCGATCCGCACCTCGTCGGGCAGCCATTGATGATGCAGCCGCGGCGCGGCCACCGCGGCGGCGATGTCCATATGGTAGTCGAGCAAATCGACCACGACCTGCAAGACCGTCGAAATGATCCGGCTGCCGCCCGGCGAGCCGGTCACCAGCACGACGCGGCCGTCTTTCAGCACGATGGTCGGCGACATCGACGACAGCGGCCGCTTGCCCGGCCCCGGCAGATTGGCCTCGAAGCCGACCAGGCCGAACGCGTTGGAGGCGCCCGGCGCCGCGGTGAAATCGTCGAGCTCATTGTTGAGCAGGACCCCGGTGCCCTCGGCGACCAACCCGACGCCGTAGGAAAAATTCAGCGTATAGGTGTTGCTGACCGCGTTGCCGTCGCCGTCGACCACCGAGAAATGCGTGGTGTTCTGGCCCTCGCGCGGCGGCAGCGCCGGCAGCACCTCGGTCCAGGGCGTGACGCGCTTCGGATCGATGCCGGCGCGCTGCTTGGCCGCATAGTCCTTCGACAGCAGTGCTTTCAGCGGCGCATCCACAAAGGCCGGATCGCCAAGATAGCGGGCGCGGTCGGCATAGCCGCGCTTCATCGCCTCGATCAGCAGATGCAGCGAGGCGGCCGAGCCCTGCGGGATGTCGCGCAGCGCAAAGCCTTCGAGAATGTTCAGCGTCTCGATCAGCACGGTGCCGCCGGATGACGGCAGCGGCATCGCCACGATGTCGTAGCCGCGATAGGTGCCACGCACTGGTTCGCGCAGCACCGGCTGATAGGTTTTTAGATCGTCGAGGGTGAAGATGCCGCCGGCGCCGCGAATGCCGTCGACCAGTTTTCGCGCCACCTCGCCCTGATAGAAGCCGTCCGGCCCCTTTGCGGCGATCGCCTCCAGCGTGGCGGCGAGATCGGGCTGCACCAGGGTGTCGCCGCCCTGCAGCGCGCTGCCGTCGGGACGGGAAAACACTTTCAGCGATGACGGCCAGCGTGCCAGCCGCTTGTGCCATTGCGGCAGTGTGTCGGCATTGTCGTCGGCGATGACGAAGCCGTCGCGCGCCAGCGCAATCGCCGGCTGCAGGATCTGCGCCAGCGTGAATTTGCCGGAACCGTATTTGTCCAGCGCCAGCGCCAGACCGGCGACGGTGCCGGGCACGCCGATGCCGAGCGCGGAACTGCGCGATTTAGCGTCGTCGGGCTTGCCGTCGGCGCCCAGGAACATATCGCGCGTCGCCGCCTGCGGCGCGGTCTCGCGATAATCGATCGCGACGTCTTGGTGGCGCGTCGCCGAATGGATCATCATGAAGCCGCCGCCGCCGAGATTGCCGGCGCGCGGATAGGTCACCGCCATCGCAAAGCCGGTGGCGACCGCGGCGTCGACCGCGTTGCCGCCCTTGGCCAGAATATCCCGGCCGATCTCGGCGGCGAGCTTCTCTTGGGCCACCACCATGCCGTGCTTGGCCGCAACGGCCGGCACCGCGGCCGTGCGGACGTCGCCGCCGCCCCTGATGTCCTGCGCGCCGGCGCTGCCCATTGCGGGGAGCAGCGCCGCTGCGGCGATGAGCGCCGTCACAAGCTGGCGACGTAAAAGCGTCATAACGACCATCGAATATCCCGGCATTTAGTGCAGCATCAGGCTGCCTCGTTCGCCGCGATGCTATATGGCTTTCGCAGCAATAGGCAAAATGCCCGCGGGCGAGGAAACACAGATGGCGTTATCGATCGCGGCCGACCTTCCCGCCGCCGTACCGATCAGCTATCCGCCGCGCCGCGCCGTGGTCGGCTGGATTCTGTTCGACTGGGCGGCGCAGCCTTATTTCACGCTGATCACCACTTTCATCTTCGCGCCCTATTTCGTCACCCATGTCGCAGCCGATCCGGCCACAGGCCAATCGATCTGGGGCTTCGCCACCGCCGCTAGCGGATTTGTGATCGCGCTGGCCTCGCCGGTGCTGGGCGCCATCGCCGACGCCAGCGGCCGGCGCAAGCCGTGGATCGCGGCGTTCGGCCTGCTGCTGGTGATCGGCGCCAGCCTGATGTGGTTCGGCCGGCCCGGCGATTCCAGCGCGGTGATGCCGCTGCTGATCGCCTTCGGCATCGCCACCATCGGGGTGGAATTCGCCACCGTGTTCAACAATGCGATGATGCCGAATCTGGTGCCGCCGCATCAGATCGGGCGATTGTCCGGCAACGGCTGGGCCACCGGCTATGTCGGCGGCATTCTGAGTTTGATTCTGGTGCTCGGCTTTCTCGCCGCGAGCCCCGAGACCGGCCGCACGCTGCTCGGTTTCACGCCGCTATTCGGGCTCGACCCGGCGACGCATCAGGGCGACCGCATCACCGGGCCGCTGACCGCGATCTGGTTTGCGATCTTCGTATTGCCGATGTTCGTGTTCACGCCGGATTTTCCGGCCAGGATGGCGCCCGGCGCGGCGGTGCGCGAAGGCTTGCGCGAGCTGCGCGAGACGCTGCGGCAGCTGCCGCAACATCGCGCGATGGCGACATTCCTGCTCGCCAACATGATCTACACCGACGGGCTGGTGTCGCTGTTCGCGTTCGGCGGCATCTATGCGGCCGGCACTTTCGGCTGGCAGACCACTCAGATCGGCAGTTTCGGCATCCTGCTGGCGATCGCCGCCACCTGCGGCGCCTATCTGGGCGGCAAGCTCGACGATGCGCTCGGCCCCAGACGGGTGATCGCCGGCAGCATGGTGCTGCTGCTGATTTCGATCACCGGCATCCTGCTGGTCGATCCCGGCCATATCGCCTTCATCGCGGTGACGCCGCCGCAGCAAGGCGGCGCGCTGTTCGCAGCGCCCGCCGAGCGGGCCTATCTGGTGCTGGGCTGCCTGATCGGCATCGCCGGCGGCCCGCTGCAGGCGGCGTCGCGCACGCTGCTGATCCACATGGCGCCGAAGGACCGCATCACGCAATATTTCGGCCTGTTCGCGCTGACCGGCAAGGTGACCTCGTTCATTGGCCCGCTGCTGATCGGCGCCATCACGGCGATCACCGCCAGCCAGAAGGCCGGCATGGCGGTGCTGGTGCTGTTCTTCCTCGCCGGTCTGGCACTGCTGGCAAGGGTGAAGAAGTCGTAGCTGCAAAGCCGCCCGCCTGGCACGGCGGCCGCTTCTCTTCCTTCTCCCCTTGTGGGAGAAGGTGACGCGGACGAAGTCCGCGTCGGATGAGGGGGAGCGCCGAGACGCGAGGCTTCACCCCTCACCCGGCTTCGCTTCGCGAAGCCACCCTCTCCCACAAGGGGAGAGGGGAAGACGGCATGGCTCAGTGCCGGAAATGCCGGATGCCGGTGAACACCATGGCGATGCCGGCCTCGTCGGCGGCCTTGATGACCTCGTCGTCGCGCACCGAACCGCCGGGCTGGATCACCGCGGTGGCGCCGGCCTCGATGCAGGCCAGCATGCCGTCGGCGAAGGGGAAGAACGCATCCGACGCCACCACCGAACCCTTGGTCATCGGCGCGGCGAGCTTCAACTCGCTTGCTGCATCCTGCGCCTTGCGCGCGGCGATGCGCGCCGAATCGACTCTGCTCATCTGGCCCGCGCCGATCCCGACGGTGGCAAGATCCTTGGCGTAGACGATGGTGTTGGATTTGACATGCTTGGCGACGCGGAAGGCGAATTTCAGGTCGCGCAGCTCGGCCTCGGTCGGCTGCCGCTTGGTGACCGCCTTTAGCGCCATATCGTCGACCACGGCGTTGTCGCGGCTTTGCACCAGCAAGCCGCCGGCGACGGTCTTGTAGGTCAGGCCCGCGGCGCGCGGGTCCGGCAGGCTGCCGACCAACAGCAGCCGCAGATTCTTCTTCGCCGCGACGATGGCGATGGCTTCATCGGCGGCGTCGGGCGCGATGATCACCTCGGTGAAGATCGCCGTGATGGCGCGGGCGGCTTCGGCGTCGAGCGTCTTGTTGAGCGCAACGATGCCGCCGAACGCCGAGGTCGAATCGCAGGCCAGTGCCTTGTGATAGGCATCGAGCAGGCTCGATCCCTCGGCGACGCCGCAGGGATTGGCGTGCTTGACGATGACGCAGGCATTGGTGCGCGCGGCGTCGAATTCGCCGATGCATTCATAGGCCGCGTCGGTGTCGTTGATATTGTTGTAGGACAGTTCCTTGCCCTGCAGCTGCCGCGCGGTGGCGACGCCGGGGCGCCGGTCCGGGGTGCGGTAGAACGCGGCGCTCTGATGCGGATTCTCGCCATAGCGCAGGCTCTGGATCAGCCGGCCGCCGATGGCGCGGAAATCCGGCGCCTCGGTTTGCAGCTGCAGCGCGAACCAGTTCGAGATCGCCGCGTCATAGGCCGCGGTGCGGGCATAGGCCTTGGCGGCGAGCTTTTTGCGCAAGGTCAGCGTGGTGGCGCCGTTATTGGACGCGAGCTCATCCAGCACCGCCTGATAATCCGACGATTCGACCACCACGGCGACGTCGTCATGGTTCTTGGCCGCGGCGCGGATCATCGCCGGGCCGCCGATGTCGATATTCTCGATGCAGTCCTCGTAACCGGCGCCCTTGTCGACGGTTTCCTCGAACGGGTAGAGGTTGACCACCAAGAGGTCGATCGGCGCGATGCCGTGATCGGCCATCGCCTTTTTGTGCTCGGCATTGGCGCGGATCGCCAGCAACCCGCCATGGACCTTGGGGTGCAGGGTCTTGACCCGCCCATCCATCATTTCCGGAAAGCCGGTGAGGTCGGACACGTCCTTGACCGCGAGCCCGGCCGCAGCGATCGCCTTGGCGGTGCCGCCGGTGGAGACCAGTTCGACGCCACGGCCGGCCAGCGCGCGGGCAAAATCGATCAGCCCGGATTTATCGGAAACGGACAACAGAGCGCGGGTCACGCGGCGCGGATGGTCGGTCATGAATCTGGATCCTTCGTGCAGGGCCGCGGGCTAGCATGGATTGCCAGTCCAGGGAACTGTCGAGATGGACCTGTCGAGATCGCCGACGCCACGGTCCCCGAAGCTGGTCGATGCGACGAAGCCCGCAACAGGCCGGTGACCAATGGGCTGCCCGAGGCTCGCGCCGCGACCTCACGCGCGATAGCGTCGGCGCTGCGCAATTGCACGAGCGTCGGCAATTCGCTAAGGGATTCCGTTGAAAAACATAGGGATTTCCGTGACCACTGAGAGCACCTCGGACAAGTTTCAGCTATCGGTGCTGGCCGACGAAATTCGTCAATTTCGCAAGAAGAACCATTTCTCCCTGGAGATGCTGGCCGACGCATCAGGCGTGAGCCGGTCCATGATCTCCAAGATCGAGCGCTGCGAGACAGTTCCGTCGACCGTCATCCTGTCGAAGCTTGCCGAGGCGCTGGGGGTGACGTTCTCCCAGCTGATGGCACCCGCCGTCGAGCGTGAGATCGTTCATATCCCCGCGGCCCGGCAACCGGTGTTGCGGGACGACGAAACCGGCTTTCTGCGTCGCTGCATCTCGCCGGTACTGCCCGGTCGGGGAATCGATTGGGTGCTCAACACACTGCCACCGGAAGCCGAAACCGGAACCTTTGTGGCGCATCGGCGGGGCGTCGAAGAATACATCTATGTCCTGCGCGGCCGCATGCGGGTCACCGTGGGCGATCAGCGGGTGATCCTCAATCAGGGAGATTCGCTCTACTTTCAGGCGGATGCCGACCATTCGTTTTTGAATCTCGGCAGAACCCCGTGCGACTATTTTCTCGTGATCGACACTTCGAAGATGCGATTCTAATCCCTTCGAGTGGAAAATTTTCCCCGATAGAGGCTTCCTCACGGGAAGCTGACGAAAGCAGCCTGTTGACTGCGGTGGGGCCGGTCGAGTCGACCCGGCTTCCGGCCGCGAGTCGAAGGCTACATGCGCCTTTTTTAGCCGCGTTCGATGCAAAACCAATCACTCCGTCGCAATTCCCGCGGTGCGGCGCTGATTTTCGCCGCCGGTATCCTGGCACAGCGCTTGCATCCACTCGGTGGAAAAGCTTCCTCTAAAGGGGAATTTCTCCCCTAGCTTTTGGGCCAGGAGTTGGAAATGAGCATAGCCGCGACCATGCCTGACACGCGAAGCGCAGGCTCGAAGATGCGATCGATCGTATTGGCGAGCAGCATCGGCACCATCATCGAGTGGTACGACTTCCTGATCTATGCGACCGCCGCGGCGCTGGTGTTCAACAAGACCTTCTTTCCGACGATCGATCCGCTGACCGGCACGCTCGCGGCGCTCGGCAGCTACGCGGTCGGCTTTCTCGCCCGGCCTCTCGGTGGCGCGCTGTTCGGTCACTTCGGCGACCGCCTCGGCCGCAAGTCGATGCTGGTGGCCACCATGTTCATCATGGGGCTCAGCACATTCTGCATCGGGCTGCTTCCCAATTACGAAACGATCGGCGTGCTGGCGCCGATCCTGCTTATTCTGCTGCGAATCATTCAAGGCATCGGCCTTGGCGGCGAGTGGGGCGGCGCTTCGATCATGGTGATCGAGCATGCGCCGGCGGACAAGCGCGGGTTCTACGGCGCCTTCGTGCAGATCGGATTTCCGATCGGCCTGGTTCTGGCGGCGCTGGTATTCGCGCTGGTGACGAAGCTTCCCGAGGCCGATTTCCAGGCCTGGGGATGGCGTGTGCCGTTCCTGGTGAGCATTGTTCTCCTGGCGCTCGGCACCTTCATCCGATCCAAGATCCCGGAAACGCCGGTTTTCGAACGGATGAAGGAGACCCGTTCCTTCTCGAACAATCCGATCGGCGAGGCCGTCGGCAAGAATTTCAGGACGTTCCTGATCGCCGTGGGCCTGAAACTGTCGGAGGTGTCCTGGGTCTACATGCTGACCGTCTTCGTGGTGGTGTACGCCACCACCAAGCTGGCGCTGCCGAAGCAGTTGCTGCTCGATGCCGTGCTGTATGCGGCGCTGTTCGAGTTAATCACGCTGCCGCTGTTCGGCTATCTGTCCGACAAGGTGGGGCGGCGTCCGTTCTTCATCCTGGGGGCGATCTTCACCATTGTCTTCGCGTTCCCGTTGTTCTGGATGCTGGAAACCAAAAGCGTTGCCATGGTCATGACGGCGATCATCATCGCGATGAACTTCGGCCACGGCATGATGTTCAGCCTGGAATCGACCTATTTTCCTGAACTGTTCGGGCCGCGTGTCCGCTACAGCGGCGCGTCGTTCGGATTCCAAGTGTCGGCGGCGGTCGGCGGCGGCTTTTCGCCGATCATCGCCACGGCGCTCGTCGGCTATTTCGGCGGCACAACGGGCGTCTCGGTGATGATGATCGGAATCGCGCTGATCACGCTGTGGGCTGCGCTTGCAGCCCGGGAAACCAACAACGAAGCCCTGATCGGCTGACGAAAGACCGGTTCGACATGCTGTTTGGAATATTCATCTATGACGGTGTTGAACCGATCGACCTCGCGACATTCGGCGTGCTGTCCATGGCACGCCGGATCGCCCCGCAGATCCGCATCTGTACCATCGCGCCGAAGCCCGGCCTGGTGCGATTGTCCAACGGGCTCGACGTCGTTGCGCAGTTCGGAATCGACGATGCGCCGGCCTGCGACATCGTGATCGTCACGGGCGGGCCGGGCTGGGAGGAACAAACGCGATGCCCACCGACCCTCGATTACATTCGGCAGCTTCACGCCACCGCCAGGGTCGCGTCCGTCTGCACCGGAGCGATGATTCTCGCGGCCAGCGGCGTGCTCGACAACGCCGCAGCGACGACCAAGCGGGCTGTGGTTCCTCCCGAGATCTCGCCGCTTGACCGGATGCGCGCCATGCATTCGAACATCGACGTCGTCGAACAGCCGGTCGTCGATACGGGCAGCATCGTGACCGGGGGCGGCGTTTCGCTCTGCATCGACACCACGCTGCACCTGCTGGAAAAGATGCTCGGAAAGAATGTTGCGGACGAGACCGCCCGCATTCTGGAATATCAACGTGCCCGGAAGGCCAATGCGGACAGCATGGCCTTTCGCGCCCGATAGTTTCACCACCCAACCGGAGATATTATGTCGACCAAATCCATCGTCAGCACCGACAAGGCCGCGCCAGCAGTCGGTCCCTATTCCCAGGCCACCCGCACCGATCAGCTCGTTTTCGCCTCCGGGCAATTGCCGATCGATCCGGCCTCAGGCAACATTCCCGACGGCATCAAGCAGCAGACGCGACAGTCGCTGGCGAATCTCTCAGCCGTGCTGCAGGCCGGTGGCGCGTCGTTCGAAAGCGTTCTCAAGACCACCGTGTTTCTCAAGGACATGAACGACTTTGCTGCGATGAACGCGATCTATGCCGAATTCTTCAAGGACGGCCCGCCTGCCCGGTCGACCGTCGAGGTGGCACGCCTGCCGAAGGACGCGCTGGTCGAAGTCGAGGCCATCGCGTTGCGCACGAAAGGATAATGCAGTGGACGCCCCCTCCCCCCAACAACCGCCGCCCCGGATGATCGAGGCGTTCGACCACCCCGCCGGATCACTGGCCGCGAGCAAGCCCGGCGGCGCAACCCGATGGCAAGGCCGGCTGCTTCACATCCATATTGCGCCCAGCGCCAGCTACGAGATGGAGGAACTGTCCGAGGCCGAATGCATCGCCGGCCGTGGCATCGTCGGTGACCGCTATTACAACGGCGCCGGCACCTACTCGCCGAAGCCCGACGTGCGGGAAGTGACGCTGATCGAACAGGAAGCGCTGGATGCCCTGGCGCGCAACGATCCGCCGCTGCAGGACGGGCCGATCACGCTGCAGCCGCGCGATCACCGGAGAAATCTCACCGTCACCGGCGTGCCGCTCAATCATCTGGTCGGGCGTCGGTTTCGGGTGGGAGAGGTGATCCTGCGCGGCGGCCGGCTGAATTTCCCCTGCAAGTATCTGGAGGAACTGCTGGGCATGCCGCTGTTTCTTCCCTTGTACAACCGCTCCGGACTGAACTGCGGCATCGAACGCGGCGGCGTCATCCGGCCCGGCGACGTCATCGAGATGCTCGATCAATGACCGCACGCTTGATCATGAAGCTCCGCGTCGCCACGGCGCGGTTCACCACGCCGGAGGTTCTGCGACTGGAGCTGGTTCACCCGCTCCGGCCGTCGCTTCCGGGCTGGTCCGCCGGGGCCCATGTGGATCTGCGGCTGCCGGATGGGCGGGTGCGGCAGTATTCGCTGTGCGGCGATCCGGATGATACGTCCAAATACGTCATCGCCATCAAGCGGGAGGCCGCCGGCCGCGGCGGGTCGAACTGGGCGCACGACACTCTCGGCGCGGGCAGCGAGTTGCACGTCTCTGCTCCGCGCAACAATTTCCCGCTCGACCCCGACGGCGACGACTACGTCCTGATCGCCGGAGGGATCGGCATCACACCGCTGATTTCGATGGCACGCATGCTGCAGCGCCGGGGCAAGACATTCACCCTGCACGACTGCGCGCGCTCCGCCGCGGAGGCGCCGCTGCTCGACGAACTCGAGGACCTTTGCGGACCGAGCCTGCAATGCTGGTTCTCGCGCGGCGGCACACGCTTCGACCCCGCGATCGTCGGCCCATATCAGCCCGGCCGGCAGATCTACATCTGCGGCCCGCAGCGCCTGTTGGATGCCGCTCAGGCGCGGTTGAGCGATTGGCCGGAAGATCACGTCCACGGCGAAGTCTTCCAGATGACGGTGGACGAGAATTTCAAGCCAGAACCGTTCGAGGCGACCATTCGATCGACCGGCCAAAGGCTGCTGGTTCCGGCCGACAAGTCATTGCTCACCGTCTTGCGCGAGAACGGGTTTATCATGCCGTCGTCCTGCGAGTTGGGCATATGCGGATCCTGCGAGTGCGGCTATCGCGATGGCATCGTGCTGCATCGTGACAAGGTTCTGCCGACGTCGAAACGCCAGGACCGACTCATGCTCTGCGTCTCGCGCGCGCGGGTCGGCCTCACCCTGGATCTCTAGATCTATCCCGGTTCTGATGGAATCAGAACCGGGGCTCCAGCTTCCTGTGTTGGCGCGTCTGGTCACGCGAACCGGCACCCGCTTCGCTTAAAAACGCTCAAAGTATCGAGCGCGGGACCGATCGGCGCCGCCGAGTGATCGCCGTGGCGCGAGGCTTCCGCCGCTACAGCGGCAATTCCGGCTGGCTGCGGGCATCGCGGCGGGCGGAGGTGGCGGTGGCCGAGCTGCTGGAGCGGACGAAACTCCAGCGCACGCTGGAGGCCTGGGTCGAATTCTGCCGGATCACGATCTGGGCGGTGCGGCGCGGGCCTTCATTGCCGGCCAGGAACACGCTGTCCTCGAGATCGACCTTGTCGTCGAGCGCCTCGAAGGTCCAGACGTCGCGGTTCGGCAGCACCAGCATCACGCCGCGGGCGTCGCTGAGCCGGCTCGCCTTGACCGAGGGGTGCAGATGAAACCGCACCGCATAATCGGTATTCGTCCCCCTGATCTTGGCGCCCGGCGCCGGCGACAGCGAGTCCTCGCCGTCGAGCCGTGTGCCGTCATGCGCCACCATCAGCAGCCGGCGATGCATGACGCCGAAGCGATCAAGATAGCCGTCATGCGCGGTCGTCAGCATCACCCCATTGGCGACGACCTCGCGAAAATTCTCGACATTGCGCGGCCCGCTGACCACCGGGGAGCCTTTCAGGAATCGCTTCACGCCGGCGCGCTCGACGAACTGGCACGACGAGGTCTCGTGATAGGTCACGGTGGAATGCGCCGCGGTGCTGCGCGCGAAGACGCGCCAATTCTCGCGGCCGGTCGACGGCATGCCGCAATTGATCACGATCCGCGCCAGGCCGGAGGACAATTCGAACGCCAGGCATCCGGCATGGGCCTCGTTGCTGAGATTGGGCGGGGGCGGCGCGCCGGTATCGACGATCACCGTCATGGTGCCGGCATCGATGCGCTGGTAGCCGGTATGCGGCATGCTCGACATCGGGCTGCCATGGGTGTCGTCATAGGCCAGCAGCGTCGCCAGCAGGTCGGACGGCGCGCTGCTCATGCCGTTGAACAGCGCGAAACTGCCGTCGCCATGGCGGAAGAACCGCAGCATCGGCATCATCCGGTCGATCGCGTTGAGTAGCGCCGGCGGCGGCGCGATATTGCGCGCCGCAAAGGTCTGCCGCAGCGGCAACAGGTCGATCAGCAATTCGATCAGCGCGCCGGGGTTGCGCGAGATATGGCCGCCATCAGGCAGGATCTGGCGCTGCAATTCGTCGGACAGTTTGCGGGTCGCGGTGCGGATATTGCGGGCCTGGTTGGCGAGGCACAGCGAGGCGTAGCACGACGCGATCAGAACCTGCAGTCGCGGCACGCCGTCGGCAATATCCAGCATCGGGTTGCGCAGATAGCGGACCTCGCGGGTCAGCCCGCGCAGATAGCGTCGGTAGAATTTTCCATCGGTGTCGCTGAGCACCAGGGGGGCTTGCGACAACAGCGAGATCACCCTGCGCGCCAGCACGTCCGGACGCCGGCCGACCAGCCGGTTCCGCGCCATATTGGACAGCCAGTCATCGACCAGCGAACGGGCATTGGCGCGGGTGATCGCGGTATCGGCGGCGCGCAGATGGCGCAGCCAGCCGAAGCCGAGCAGCGCGACCTCCCATTCCTCCGACGGCGGCTCCAGGTCGAAAATCGACCGGCCATGGCAGGTGACGATCTTACCGGCGAACACGAAGCGACCGGCATAGATTTCGGCGGCGCGGGTGGCGTCGGCGGTGCGCAGATCATGCGGCGCGATGATCAACCGATCGGTGCGCCCCGGCCACAGCCGCGACAGCGACACCGAGCCGCCGGTCGCACGCGCCATCACGCTCCGCGCGAAGCGGCTTATGAGGAGCGACGAGATGCGTCTGCGATGAGCGACCGACACGCGCGCTAATGCCCCGGATCCAAAGTTCGCGTCACGTCTGCGATATCCTCTGTTGCGAACTTCGAATTCAAAAGGATTCGACACCTTCTCGACCCAGCCGTTTCGACCCAAACTTTCGTGTGGCGTAGCCTCTGCGAAGAGGTGACGCTCTGAATCAAAGCAACCGTCAATTTACCGAAAATTCGTTGCGATTCCTTTTAGTCCGGAATTCCGGCCGGCACACCCCGTCGATCGCAATCCAGCGTAATATCGGTAGCCGGTTCCGCTCGGCAGCCACAAACCACGACGCAAACCGAGCCGGCGCCCCCGCCGCTGGGCCTTCGCCGATCGAATCTATCTTTGTTTTACAAGGACTTGGTGAGTCTGGAGGCAAAAAATCCATCGAAGCCGCCGAGCCGCGGGTCGGCATGCGGCAGGTGGCAGGGCAGCGTGCGCAGATCGCCGTCCGGGGTGATGATGTCGGTAAGGCCGGCGACTTCGGCGGCGTCGATCGGGACGCGCCGCATGCTGGCGTCCGCCGCCAACAGCGCCGCGATGGCCTGCTCGCCCTCCTCGGGTTCCAGCGAACAGGTGCAATAGACCAGGGTTCCGCCCGGCTTCAGCAGCGACGCCGCCTTTTGCAGCAGCCGCCGCTGTAACGCCGACAACGCCCCGATATCGTCCTCACGCTTGAGCCACGCCACATCCGGATGCCGCCTGATGGTACCGGTGGAGGCGCAGGGCGCATCGATCAACACGCAGTCAAACCCGGCATCGCCCTGCTCGCTTTGCCACTCGGTGGCATCGGCGACCGCGGTGCGCACCTCGAGCGACAGCCGCGCCAGGTTTTCGCGCAACCGCGCCACCCGATTCGGCGAGCGGTCGATCGCGGTGACGTCGGCGCCGGCCTGTGCGAGCTGCGCGGTCTTGCCGCCCGGCGCGGCGCAGAGATCGACGATGGTCTTGCCTTTGAGGTTGCCGAACAATTGGGCCGGCAAGGCGGCGGCGGCGTCCTGCACCCACCATTGACCATCCTCGAAGCCCGGCAGCATGGTGATCGGGCCTTGCAGCAGAGTGCGCACGGTTCCGGTCGGCAGCACTTCGCCATGCAGCCGCGCCGCCCATGCGTGGGCTTCCGACTTCACCGTCAGATCCAGCGAGGGCTCGACGCTGAGCGCCAGCGCGATCGCCCGCGCGGTGGTCTCGCCATAATGCGTGGTCCAGCGCGCCATCAGCCATGGCGGCACGTCGAGCGTCTGCGCCTGCACTTCGTCGATCAGTGGCTGGCCTTCGCGCGCGCAGCGGCGCAGCACGGCATTGACCAGGCCGGCATATTTGGCGGCGCGGCGGTCCGATTGCACCAGCCGCACCGACAGGTCGACCGCCGCATGATCGGGCACATCCATCCACAGGATCTGCGCGGCGCCGATCAACAAAGCACTTTGCGCCCGCGGCGCGTCGGTCGGCACGCCACGATCGAGCAGCCGCGACAGCACATGGCCCAGCGTTCCCAGCCGCCGCAGGATGGTGGCGACCAGCCGGCGCATCAAGGCGCGGTCGCGATCCGACAGAGTCTTCAGCCCGGGATGCGCGCCCGAGCCTTCGAGCTGGTCGTCCAAGGTCCGGCGCTTGTGCAAAACACCGTCAAGAATATCGGCGGCGATTCGGCGCGCGGCGAGGCCGGGCACCTCGGGGGGCAAGGCGAATCTTTGAGCTGGCATGAGGTGAGAGTATCACAACTGAAAGGATGTTGATTGGTGCGCCGCCAATCGTCGCGGCATCCCTATTGGTGACATGCGAATATGCCAAATGTAAGAATCGCTGACCACGTTCCATCGTACTCGCAGCGAGCGTGCATCACCGGCTGCGATCGGTGCCAAGCCAATTCATGATACGTCAATTCGTGACTGGAATTTCGACCATGACAAATGATCCGTCGCCGCTTCCTCGCCCCGAACCCTCGCGCAAGCCGCTGCCCGAAGCCGCCAAGCGCGCGCTCGCCGAGGCCGAGGCGCGCCGCGCCGAGGCCGCCAAGCATGAGGCGTCGCGCGCCATGGAATTCCAGGGACCAAAGGGGCCGGAGCCGACCCGCTATGGCGATTGGGAGACCAAGGGCATTGCGTCGGACTTTTGAGCTTCGGCGAAACAGGCACGCGCACTACAACCTGTGATTGCAATTAGGGCTTGCGCCGCGTCGCGACTCAGGTTATATTAGGAATATGTACCCATATTCCAGAACAAACGCGGCACGCGCCCCCTATCGTCCCTGGCGAGGGCGATGGGCGGCGGCGCTGCCCTGGGTGTTCGTTGTGGGCGTGGCGGCCGGGACCATGCTGCCGGCACGGCACTGGCCGGATTGGCGCGGCGCGCTGACCGGCACGGCGCACCCCTCCCGATCCGCCGATGACAGCGACGCGATCTGGCGGCGCGCGGGAAATCCGGGCATCCGCCATCCGGTCGAGGTACTGCGCACCATCGACGGCGACACCTTCGAGGCCCGGGTGCATTTGTGGCCCGGTCTCGACATGACGACGCGGGTGCGGCTGCGCGGCATCGATGCGCCGGAATTGAAGGCGCATTGCGCGCGCGAATTGCAGGGAGCGGAGGCGGCCAGCGCGGCGCTGCGCGGCCTGCTCGATCAGGGCGAGGTGACGATCTTCAATATCGGCCCCGACAAATATCAGGGCCGCGTCGTCGCCGACGCCGCCACCAAGCAGACGCCGAATGTCTCCGACGCCCTGCTGGCCGGCGGCTTCGCCCGCGCCTATCACGGCGGCCATCGCGACGGCTGGTGCCGCTAGTCTGGTCGCGGCACATGACAACTGGATTATAGAGGCGGGCAATGACCGCCGTCTTCTAGCCGTGCCGCCCTCTTGCCTACCTCCTGCTCGGTCGTTTCGCCCGGGGTTTTCGCCGACGCGGCTCCGACTGCTTTGCGCTGTCCGGCGGAAACACCACCATTAATGTCGTCGCGAGGTCGGGATCGAGCCGCGCTAGCGCCGCGGAGTCTCGACCACCCGCATGATAGGCCGCCGCAGCCGCCAGCAGCGAGGTGGCACGGACCGGAACCGACGCATGCGCGGCGAGAATATCGGCGATCTCACTCAGAAACGCGGCCTCCGCGACCGCTGTCGTGATCGCTTCAGCCGAGGCTGCGAGTATCGCTGACCAAAGCCCGGCCGGGCGCGGATCGGATGCGGCCTCGATCGCCTGGGCCAGCGCGGAAACGACGTGGCGCGCCATCGTCAGGGCGTCTTCTCGTTCGCCGTTTAGCAGCGCCCGTGCGACGACGCCCCCCGAATGGCCAATGAAAACCGATGATTGATTAATCGTCTCAGCCACAACGGGACGGCTTGCCAACATGGCGATGAGCCTCGGCCAGCTCGACGTCCGGGTAGCAACATCCGCGATATCATCAAAGTACAAGCCTGGATCGTCGGCGTCGCCACCCTCAATCACGTACTCGTAGGATCGGTAGGCGAGATCAATGTCAGCATCACCCGGCCTCATCTGGAGAAGGGTTCGTGCGACGGCAAGCGAGAGCTCGCGATCCGAGACCTTCTCCGCGAGTGCCGCTGCTTCGCGGGCGATGGCAATCGCCTCGTCGCGGCGCCCGAGTTGCATCAAATTCCATGCCGCTTCTAGGAGTGCCCCTGCCTGCTCGCGACTATCACCGGCACTCTCGGCCTTCGCCGCTGCCTCGCGCGCGGTGGCGAGCGCCTCGTCGTGACGACCGAGTCCCTCAAGGCTCCATGCCGCGAACCGGAGTGCCCTAGCCTGCTCGCCAATATCACCGGCGCTATCGGCCTTCGCGGCAGCTTGGCGCGCGGTCGCAATCGCTTCGTCGTGGCGCCCGAGGCGCCCAAGGTTCCATGCCGCATGCCGGAGTGTCTCAGCCTGCTCGCGATTGTCACCGGCGCTCTCGGCCTTGACCACAGCTTCGCGCGCAGCAGTAAGCGCCTCGTCGTGGCGCCCGAGTTGCCCAAGGTTCCATGCCGCATGCCGGAGTGCCGCAGCCTGCTCGCGAATATCACCGGCGCTCTCGGCCTTGACCGCCGCCTCACGCGCGGTGGCGAGCGCCTCGTCGTGGCGCCCGAGTTCCCCGAGGGTCCAGGCGCGACGCTGTAGTGCCCTGGCTTGTTTCGCCGTGTCAGGCGTTGCTGTCGCCAAGGCAAGGGCTTGGTCCAAAATCGCCAATCCCTCCGAATAGCGCGCCGCGTCGGCCGCGCTTCTAAAAGCCGTGATCAGTTCTGCAAACTCGTCGGCTTTGTCGATCGTCGTTTCGTCGCGAGCACGTCTCTCCACTCGCGATTGATCCGCCGCCCACAATCGCTCGAACACCTGCGCCTCGCGCGCCAAGCCCCGCGCAGCCAGCTTGGCAGCCTCGCGCTTTTTTTCCTCGGGCGAATAGATCACCGCCAGCAGATCCACCAGCGCTTCGAGCGGGCAGGTCTCCAGCCCGTGGCTGAGGATGCGCTTGCGGTAATAGTGCGCGAAGACGCGGTCGGTGACGCGCAGCAGAACTTCGGCGCTATCGGGGGCTTTGGCGCCGGTCACCAGCAGGTCTTTCTTCAATTCGTCGAGCGCCGCGGCGATCGCCGGCTGGCTCGGCGCGCCGACCCGTCGTGCCAGCTCGGTCGCCGAACAGTTCTCGCCACCGCGCAGTAACGCATCGAGCAGCGCTTGCGAGCGCGAGGGCAGCACCTCGATGCGCTCCTTGTAGTAGGGCGTCAGTTCGTCGACCAGTTTCTCCAGCAGATCCGCCGCGCCCAACGGGTCGTCTTCCAACAGGGCTTCGCCGATCAGCGTCGCCAGCCGCGGCGTGCCGCCGATGAAAGTCGCAACAGCCTTTGCTCGCGCGGCCTGGGTCTCGGTCAGCGGGGCCTTGCCGGCAGCCGCCCGCTGCGACCGAAAGAACGCCAGCGATTGGTCGATCGTCCACGGCTCGAACGACATCTCTTCGAATGCTTTGAACAACGGGCGATCGTAGTCGCGGTCGAATGCGCCGCGGGCGCTGGCGGCGATCAGCATCAGGCGATTGCCGCGTCGGGTCAGCCATTCGCGCAGCCGCGCCGCCTGCACCGGCTTGGCGAACGCCTTCTTCAGCAGAAGGTCGAAATTCTCCACCGCTGCCACCAGCAATCCAGGCTTCCCGCCGAATCGCTCGGCAATGGCGGCATCGAGCCAGGCCACTTCGTGGTCCCATGACTGTCCATCGTCCTCCACCCAACTGACACCGATCGTATCGGCGGGCAGGCCAAGAAAGGTGCGGCGGATTTCGGCCAGCAGGGTCTCCGGCTCCTTCACATGCGGGAGTTCTTCCGGCAGCAACGCCATCGCGACCGGGAGGCCTTCAGCGCGGGCCAACTGATCGAGCTCGACCTCCACGTAGCGCAGAAAGAAGCTCTTGCCATAGCCGCGCGGCGCGCTGACGATGACATGCTGAGGCGTCGGTGCGTCCAGATTGGCACGGACGATGGAGACAATTCGGCCGAGCGGGTCTTCGCGGCCGGTGACGACGCCGCGGACCGTGCCCGCGGAAAGTTCGTGCGGATTGAAAGCCTTCAGGAATGCCACGCCGTCACCGCCGATAGGGTTTGGATTGCCACCAGGTGCGGACCAGCGGTGAGCCGAAGCGCACGCTCTGATCGCGGGTGTCGACGCTGACGAAGCCGTCTTCGGCCAGCATGGGGATGATATCGTCGCGGTCGGTCGCCGCATGGCTGCCGAGCACCTGAGCGATATCGGCGAGACTTGCGGGTGCATCGCCGGCCTTGGCTATGCAGCGCAGCACATCGCGCGCCATCGCCTTGTCGGCGGTCTCGAAACGGTTCATTCGGGTGTCGAACTGCGCATAGAAGTCCTCGTCGAGGCTCGGCCGGATGTGGTCGGCGAAGATCCTCCGGACGTCGTCGACGGACACTGCCTTGTGGTCCTTGAGGCGGCCGAATGCGAACTGAATGAAGCTCGGATAGGCGACGGCGAGTTCCTCAAACACCACATCGACGATCGCGGGCGTCAGCCAATCGCAGTTTTCCTCCGTCGCCAGGGCCTTCAACATGGCGCGTGCGTCGTCGTCCCGCAACGGCGGGGGCGTGTTGCTTTTGACCAGATCATTGAAGTGCTCGCGGGCGATTCCGCGTTCGCGGATCAGCCAGGACAATCCCATCGAGCCGGACAGCAGCATCGGCACCCGACCGTCTTGCCGCCAGGACCGCAAGGTCGCCAGGAAGGCATTGACGTCGGCATCCTTGACGCCGCGTTTCAGCATGTTGTCGATCAGGAACGGCAGTTCGTCGATCATCAGAACGACCGACCCGTTCTGCTGCGCCAGAACTTTGGTGAGATCTCCCCTGACGAGTTCGACCTGCTGCAGCACGGCTGTGGGTGAAGCCGGTCCCTCGGCGCTCTTGCCGCGAATCACATTGACCAGCTCGACGACCTGACTGAATCGAGCCGGCGACAGCGCGCGCGAGATTTTCTGGACAGCGTCAGATTGAGGCAGCGCGCTTAACAGCGCTGTGAGCAATTTGTCGATCCGATCGTGCCCTTGAACATCGATATAGACCGGCTTCAGCCCGTGCGCTTTGAGCGCCTCCTCGACCGCGAGCATGACGCTGGATTTGCCCGTCCGCCGCAACCCGAACAGCTTGACGCTCTCGCCCGCACGCAACGAGCCGACGATCGGGTCGGTGAGTTCCGGGCGCGGCCAGTAGGATGCGCCGGAAACCGGACTGCCATAATGACGCTTGAGCTTTTCCGGCGCCACGACCCATCCTCCGCGCTAGATATCCTGAAAAAAAGATACCTAACGGAGCGAAACAGGTCAATATCTATTTTTCAAGATATATTTTCTCGAATATACCTTTCGCCTCCCGTGACTGCGGGAATTCGCCTCAGCCCTTGTCGTTTTCCAGCTTCGGAATGTGGGAGCCCTCACCGGCCGACAGCAGGCCGATCTGGGCGTAGAGATCCAGCTTGGCGCGGGTGTCGGTGATGTCGAGGTTGCGCATGGTCAGCTGGCCGATCCGGTCTTCCGGCGTGAACGGCGCATCCTTGACCTTCTCCATGCTGAGCCGCTCCGGCGCATAGGTCAAATTGGGGCTTTGGGTGTTGAGGATCGAGTAGTCGTTGCCGCGGCGCAGTTCCAGCGCCACCTCGCCGGTGATGGCGCGCGCCACCCAGCGCTGCGCGGTCTCGCGCAGCATCAAGGCCTGGGAATCGAACCAACGCCCCTGATACAGCAGGCGGCCGAGCCGCATGCCGCTGATCCGGTATTGCTCGATGGTATCCTCGTTGTGGATGCCGGTGACGAGGCGCTCATAGGCGATGTGCAAAAGCGCCATGCCGGGCGCTTCATAGATGCCGCGGCTCTTGGCCTCGATGATCCGGTTCTCGATCTGATCGCTCATGCCGAGGCCATGGCGGCCGCCGATGGCGTTGGCCTCGAGCAGCAGCGCCACCGGATCGGAAAAGCTCTGACCGTTGAGCGCGACGGGCTGACCGTCGACGAAGCGCACGCTGACCTTCTCGGCCTTGACCGCACAATCGTCGCGCCAAAACGGCACGCCCATGATCGGGTTGACGATGGTGATGCCGCAGTCGAGCTGTTCGAGATCCTTGGCCTCATGGGTGGCGCCGAGCAGATTGCTGTCGGTCGAATAGGCCTTTTCCGAGCTCATCTTATAGGCGAAGCCGTTGGCGGTCATGAACGCCGACATTTCCGCGCGGCCGCCCAATTCGTCGATGAACTGCTGATCGAGCCAGGGCTTGTAGATCCGCAGCTCCGGATTGGTCAGCAGCCCGTAGCGGTAGAAACGTTCGATATCATTGCCCTTGTAGGTCGAGCCGTCGCCCCAGACATTGACGCCGTCTTCCTTCATCGCCGAAACCAGCATCGTGCCGGTGACGGCGCGGCCGAGCGGCGTGGTGTTGAAATACGCAATGCCGCCGGTCGAGATGTGGAACGCGCCCGATTGGATCGCCGCGATACCTTCGTGCACCAGCTGCGCGCGACAATCGACCAGACGGGCCTTCGCGGCGCCGAACTCCATCGCCTTGCGCGGAATCTCGTCGTAGTCGGATTCGTCGGGCTGCCCGAGATTGGCCGTATAGGCAAACACGCGGGCGCCCTTCTGCTTCATCCACAGCAGCGCCGCGCTGGTATCGAGCCCGCCCGAAAAAGCGATGCCGACGTTTTCCCCTTTGGGTAGGCTTTTCAGAATCGTGCTCATGAAACTTCCAATCGGCTGGGTCGGTTTTGCGGCCTCGGCGCGACGATCAATCGTCGCGTCGCGTCCGCCGAACAGGCAAGGACGAGCTTTTGACTTTGGTCAAGCTCATGAAATGGCTCTTGAATGGCGCTTCGGTCCGGGGATCGCGACCGTTCGACGGCGCGGCCGGATCGGAATGCCCGGCGGAATTCGCGCCGGACTATAGGGCGAACCGCCGGCCTTGCAAGCCGCGGCGCCCATCGATTTCCCGCGCGATCGCGCAAAGCGAATCCCGATATTCGGTAAAAGCCATGCTCTAACAATAGACTAGATCAGGCCACCGATTCCCCGATCGGTCATCCGACCTAGCCGCTGCAAGGCGGCAGCGGCGCGGCGTTGCCGAGGCTTTCGGACAGCTTGAAGACCGCCACCCCCCGCTCCGAATGCCGTCCGGTCGCCGATCGGATCTCCGGCAGCCGTTCGACGACGCGATAATGCTGTGCCAGGCTTTCCAACGGCGGACAGCTGCTGACATAGAGCAATGGCCCCGGTGTCGCCGGGATCAGCGGCCGGTCGAGGTCGAACTGATCGGCCGGAACGTCGCTGCGGGACCATGACAGAACCGGAATCCCCGAATCGCGGCTGTAATAGATCAGCGACGCCAGCACGTCGCGCTTGTCGGCCACGATCGCGGCAACGCCATTGGCCTTGGCGGCAGCGACGACACCGGCGGCCAGTCCGCGCCACCCCATGGTGCGGGCATAGATGTCGGGCTTGGCGATGAACGGCAGGCTGATCTTGTTGGCCAGGCCGTCGGTGATTGGCAGCAGGATCTGCAGCGCCAGCCCGATCGCCACGGTGGCCCGCAGCCAGCGCGATTCATGCCGCCGCACCAGGATCGCGATCGCCACGATGGTGACCGAGATCGCCGACGGCGCCGCCCAATTGGCGTTGGCGTGGTTGATAATCGCGTTGCCCGCCACCAGAACCAAAGGCGGCAACGCGAACACGATCATGATGCGATCGGCCGGCTGCAGCGGGATCGCTCTGCGCCGCAGCAGCGTCAGCACAAATGCCGCGAAAACGATCGGCCCGAACACCGCGAACTGGCTGGCGAGGAAATTCACCGCCTTGATCGGCCTGAAGTCGATCCCCGCCGCACCATCGATATTGGCCTCGACATGCTGCAGCGTCACGAAATCGTGGGTCGCGACCCAGATCAGATTCGGCAACAGCAGCAGCAGCCCGATAGCCACGGCGATCCACCACAGCCGGTGCCGTAACAGCGCGCGTGCCCGCGGATCGACGAAGGCCGCGGCGAGGGTGCCGAGCAGGAAATAGGCCATCGCATATTTCGCCAGCAGCCCGAATCCCAGCGCCAGGCCCAGCACCGCCGACCAGCGCCAGTCCGGCCGGTCGAGCAGCCGGACATAGGCCAGCAGCGCCACCGCCCAGCACAATAGCAGCGGCACATCGGTCGAAATGATCCGCGCCGAAAACACCAGCCCGGGAGCCAAGGCGATGCAGATCCCGGCCCAGAACGCCGTGCGCGCGCCATAGAGCCGCAGCGCGATGACATAGGTCACCAGCGAGGTTGCCAGATAGAAGACCGGCGATGCCGAGCGGATACAGGCTTCGCCATTGCCGCATACGTCTGTGGTGGCGGCGATCAGCCAGGCCAGCAGCGGCGGCTTGGAGAAATAGCCGAACGCCGGCGCCTGCGCCCAGGCCCAATATTGCGACTCGTCGAAGAACAGATCGACCACCGAAAATTTCAGCGCGACAATGCGAAACGCCGTCAGTCCCGCCAGTGCCGCCAGCAGCCACCAGAACGACCGCGGCACGCCACCGTGATCGGGCCGCGCCAGATCGCCCGACACCCGGTCGTGCAAGCGTTTCCACCACAGCCGGGCTGCGATTCCGCGCCGGCGCATCCAGCGGTCGATCCCCTCGTCGGTCCACCCCAATGTCCGCCAGCGAAACAACGCGGCGTAGCTGAACCACACCACCAGGAAAGCGACGATGCCGGCGATCAGCACGTCGCTGGCATAATGGCCACCGAAACTCATGCGCAGCACGCCGGTGCCGAGCCCGAACAATGTTGCCGCCCCATAGGCGATCGCCCGCCACGCCGGCGGCGCCAATGCGGCGGGGGCGTAGGTCCAGAACGCGGTGCCGGCCTCGCCGGAGAAGAACGAACAATTGCGTGGGCAGGCGCCGCTGGGGTCCCAATACGGCTTGAACGCCCAGGGGCCGCCGAATTCCGCCGTCGCCACCGGGCGCGGCCGCCCCCAATGGCTCTTGAAAATCGCGTTGGTGAGAATGCCCGCCGTCATCGTGATGGTGAACACGATGAAGATCATCTTGCGACCGCCAACCAGAAGCGGACGGCGTGGCCAGATCAGCTTGGCAATGAGCGCAATGATCGACGGCGCGGCGAATGCCCAGGCAATCCACATCGCGGCGTCACGGGCGAATTTCAGCAGCGGGATGGCCGAGGCCGGAAAGTCCTTGGCGACCGGATCGTAAAACAATGAGGCCAAGCGCAGGTCGAGACCGGGAAATATCCCGAACAAAAGCCCGACCACCGCGGCAATCCCGAGCGCGATGAAAAGTCCGTTCCGGTTCATCGCGGCGGTTTAGCCGAGGCCGGAGAGGATGAAAAGCCGGCAGCCTCGCCGATACCGCCAATGACCGAAAGAGCAGACCTGCGTTGCGCGCCTATCGGGTTCTGGTCTGGGTTTTGGGCTTGGATGTCCTGCGCGGCGCGCGGCGACGACGCCGCGCCGCGGCGGGCACCTCGGCTTTTGCGGTGCCGATCCGCTTCAGCGCGGCCTCGGCGGTGCGCTCGCCGGAATCCCAGGCGCCATCGACGGTGCCCCACTGCGTTTCATGCGCGGCCTCGCCGGCCAGAAACAGGCTGCCGAGCGGCTCTGTCAACACCTTGCGCGACGGCTGCCCGCCGGGCGACGCCGCCGACATTGCGCCGAGCACGAAGGGCGCCGCGTTCCAGCGCGTCGCACTGCTGGCTTCGATTGATTTCGCCACGTCGCTGCCGAACAGCTTGGTGAGCCATTCGACCGCAAAGGCCCGCATCGCCGGCTCGCCCTGGGCCGACAGATCGCGGCCGAAGCCGCCGGCGACGTCGAGCGTACACAGCGAGGAATCGCCGATATTGGCAAACAGCGCCGCGGTCCGCGGGCCGCTGCTCTGCTCGATCATCACCTCGTCCTTGGACAGTCCGAGCGGATCGCCGGCCAATTGCAGCGCAATGCGATCGAAGCTGCCGAGGCTGAGCTTTGTCGCCGCGTCGATCTGACGTTTCGGCAATTCCGGAGTGAATTTGATCGCCCCCGACCTGAGCACATTGGTCGAGACGGTAACGATCACCGCGCGCGCCGAAATCGTGCCGGCCGGGGTCTCGACGCTGACCTCGCGGCCGCCCCACACGATTCGCGAAGCCGGCGTCGACAGCGCCACCGGCAGCGGCTCGGCGAGCTTGGCAAGCAGCGTTCCCAGACCCTGGCGGCACGCGATCAAAGCGGTGCGGTCCTGCGCGTGGATCTGGTCCATCGCCGACAGATCTTTCAGGTCCTTGCCGGCGGCGAAGGGACCGAGCAGGAATTCGACGGTCGCGGCCCAGTTTCCCAGATCCGCGGGCAGCGCCGCCGCGCAAGCGACGTCGGCCCGGCCGCGCGCCGCATCGCCAATCGCACGGTTGGCGCGGACCAAGGTCGCCAGAAGATCCTCGGTTTCTCCGGCGCGGGCGTAGCGGCGGCCGATCCTGACGCGCTGCCCCGGCGGTGCCGGCGCCACATCCAGCCCGACCGAACGCGCCAGCTTGATCATCGGATTGCTGTCGGGATTGTACAGCCAGCGCGCGCCGCGCTCGAACGGCACCGCGAAGCTGGCGGCGTCGGTCAGGCATCGGCCGCCGACCTGTCCGGCGGCCTCGATGACGATCACCTTGCGGCCCGCCGCCATGATCCGTCGCGCCGCGGCGATGCCGGCCGCGCCGGCGCCGATCACCACGACATCGGCCTCGCGGGGCACCGGCACGGCGCGGGCGTGGCTGCCAAATATCGGCGTCAAAGCGAGGCCCGCGGACGCCGTCAGGAATGCGCGGCGTGAAATGGTCATGTCATGTTTTCCGAAAATTATGACGAAGGCAAAGCTGCGGTGCCTCGTTGAGAATCCGCCTCGCTGTCGCGGCTGCGTCCGGGCACGGAAATCCATATCCGAACATGATCAGCTTCGATCGCAAATGTACGGCCGACCAGGCACGACGCCGAACGCGAGCTCCGCAGGGCGCCCGCGTTCAAAGACATTCGAAATGTGCCGCAATGGCCCGCTGGCCGCAACCGTCATGGTGAACCAATCGTGACCCGCGAATCCAGCCAATGAACCAAATTGCAACGGCTTCCCAACATAATCCAACAGCATGACGGCCGGAACGGTCGCAAAGGAACAACCATCATGGGTCTGGTGCTCGACACGGTCGGAAAGGTGCTGGCCGGCTATCTTCAAAAGGAGGTGCCGGGCTACGAGCCGTTCACGCCGAGCGATCCCGACCATCTGCGCAAGATGATGGAGCCCGGGGATGTCCTGCTGGTGGAAGGCAACAGCCGGATCGCCGGCATCATCAAATATCTCACGCAGTCGACCTGGTCGCATGGCGCACTCTATGTCGGACCGATCGACGGCGCGGCCGAGCCGGACGGCGAACCGCATGTGCTGATCGAGGCCAATATCGGCGAAGGTGTCACCTCATCGGCGCTGTCGAAATATTTCCCCTATCATACCAGGGTCTGCCGGCCGGTCGGGCTGTCCTTTGAGGATCGCCACACCGTGTGCCGCTATGCCATCAACCGGATCGGCTTCGGTTACGACACCAAGAACATCCTCGACCTGATGCGCTTCCTGATTCCGTTGCCGGTGCCGCAGCGCTGGCGCCGCCGCATGATCGCGATCGGCTCCGGGGACCCGACCAAAATCATCTGCTCGGCGCTGATCGCCCAGGCGTTCGACGCCGTACGCTATCCCATCCTGCCGAAGATCACCCGCGCGGGCAGCCGCAAGGCGCGCCGCGAAATCCTGCATATTCGCCATTCGTCGCTCTACATGCCGCGCGATTTCGACATCTCGCCCTATTTCCAGATCGTCAAGCCGACCATCGACGGCGGCTTCGACTACACCAAGCTGCATTGGGCCGATAAGCAAAAGCCGCTCGGGGATATCGCAAGCCCGATCGATCCGCATCTTGCGATCGAAACCGCGCCGCGCGTTCCCGAAGCGCCTGACAAGCAAGCGCGGCTTGTCGCTGACGGCGTGAGCGCGGGCGAACCGACGCAATCCGGCGACCCGCGCCGTCTGCCGATGGAACGGGTGGCCTGAACGGCGCGCGCCGCCATCGTCCGTCTCAGGCGACGCGGGTGGAGCTGGGACGCGCCGCATCGGGCGCGCTGGTCGTGCTGCTCTGCAAACCCAGCAGATCGGCGATTTCCACGTTGGGCCGAGCCTGGCTGAACAAAAATCCCTGCGCTTCGTGGCAGCCTTCGGCGCGCAGCCAACTCAGTTCGGATTCGGTTTCGACGCCCTCGGCGGTGATGGTGACGCCAAGCCCCATGCCGAGGCTGATGATCGATCGGACGATCGCCTGCGATTCGCGATTGCCGCACAGGTCGCGAACGAACGACTGGTCGATCTTGATCTTGTCGAATGGAAAGCTGCGCAGATAGCTCAGGGACGAATAGCCGGTGCCGAAATCGTCCATCGAGATCCGCACCCCCAGCGCCCGCAGCGCATGCAGCGTCGCCAGCACCTGGCTGCTCTTTTCGAGCAGCAGCGTCTCGGTGATCTCGAGCTCGAGCCGGCGCGGCGGCAGGTCCGATTGCTTCAGCACATCCATCACCACCGACAACAAATTGCCGCCCCGGAACTGCAGCGGCGACAGATTGACCGCGACCCGGACGTCATCGGGCCAGTTCGCGGCATCCATGCAGGCGGATCGCAGGATCTGGGCGCCGAGCGCATTGATCAGCCCGGTGTCCTCGGCCACCGGGATGAATTCCGCCGGTGAGATCATGCCGCGCTCCGGATCGGGCCAGCGCACCAGCGCCTCGCATCCGGTGATCCGGCCATCGGACAGGCCGATCAGCGGCTGGTAATACGGCCGCAACACCTCGTTTTGAATCGCAAAGCGCAATTCGGTTTCGATCTTGCGGCGGGATTGCGCGCGGGCATCCATCCCCGGCTCGAAGAAACTGAAGGTGCCCCGCGAATCGATCTTCGCCCGCGTCAGCGCCATGTCGGCGTTCATCAGCAGCTTTTCCGAATCATCGCCGTCGCCGGGCGCGACCGCGATGCCGATGCTGGCGCCGATCACGACCGATTGACCTTCCAGAAGATACGGCTCGGCGACCGCGTGCAGCAATCGTTTGGCCAACAGAATGACGTCTTCGGGCCGGCCGATGCCGCCCTGCACGATGGCAAATTCGTCGGAGTTCAGGCGAGCAAGCGGATCCTCTTCGCGCAGCGTGGAGCGCAATCGCCGCGCCACGCTGCGCAGCAAATGGTCGCCGACCGCATGGCCCAGCGTGTCGTTGACGGCCTTGAAATTATCGATGCCGAGAAACAGCACCGCGATCTTGTCCGACCCGCGCCTTGTTTGAATCAGCATGTCGTCGAGGCGCTTGCGCAGCGAGTTGCGGTTCGGCAGCCCGGTCAGCTCGTCATGCTGGGCCATGAAGGCGAGTCGCATCTCGGCGCGCTTGCGTTCGGTGATGTCCATCAGCGCCAGCAGCACGGCGGGCTTGTCTTCATAGACCAGCTGGCGCGAATAGACCGCCAGATCGATCAAGGAGCCATCGGCCTTGACGTGCTTCCAGGTCCGCGCGGCGCGATCTTCACTGGTCTGATCCTCGGCCCAGGGCAATTCGGTTTCGAAGGCCTGCAGCCGCCTGACCGTGAGCGTGGTGAATTCGGAGACCGAATAGCCGTAATGCTCGACCGCCGCGTCGTTGACGGCGAGGATCCGTTCATCCTCGAGCCCGCAGACGATCATCGGCACCGGATTGCTGTCGAACATCAGGCGGAACGACGCCTCGCGCTGCTTCAACTCGGTGATATCGACCCGCAGGCCGATGACGCCGCCATCGGTGGTGACCCGCTCCTCGATCTGGATGCAGCGGCCATCGGCCAGCACCTGCTCGTGGCGCTCGCCCGGATGAAACATCCTGGCGACCCGCTCGGCGATCCATTCTTCTTCACGACCCGTGGCTTCGGGGTAGTCGCCGCGTTCGACGCCGATCCGGATGGTGTCCTGGATCCTGGCGTGGGGGCCGAACAGATCGGCGCTGCGATGGTAGATTTCAGCGTAACGCTTGTTCCACAGGATATAATGGCCCTCGGCGTCGAGGAACACGATACCCTGCGGCAGGATCTCGATGGCTTCGCGCAACCGCTCATGCGACTTGCGCGCTTCGGCAATCGCGGCGTCGGCGGCGGCGCGCTCGCGACGGATGACGCCGGCCTGCGGGGTCGGCGGCCGCGCTGCGGTGAGCAGTTTCGGGTCGGCCTTGATCGGCCGGCCGCGCGGGGTCGGCCGAATCCGCGCCGCCCTTTTCTGCAACTTCTTTGGCTGTGACCGCCCCTTCCGCATAACCCGCCCCACTCATCCCACGTTCGTTGTGGGGTAAGTGTCTGAAAAAAAAATGAAAGAGCGCCGCGCCCGGGTTCGCAACCGAGGCCGCCAGGAACACAGCTGCCTGTTTGGGAGGCGCAAATCCACACATATCGCGCGAGCGTTCCGGGCGATGCAAGCATGGGGCGCGGGCTGGAACTTGAAATAACATTGCGGTCCGCGAGACCGGCTTGTTTTCTGGGCAAACAGCGCGGCGCGGCAAAAAAGTCACGCATCCCCCGACAAGGTTAGTGACTGCTTACCATACTTACCTTGGTTTCACGCTGAGAGGTGTGAACGCCATGGGTCTGGTCGCCTCAATCGATCGGTGCGAATCATCCCCGCGCGCCGGCGCGCAATGTCGAGACGGTGAGCGTCGTCGCACCGGCTGATTTTGCCGGCATCCTGCGCTATAGATTGACGATGATCCTGCGCGTGATTCTTGCTTTGCTGCTGTTGCCCGCCGCTGTTGTCGGGCCGACGGCCGCATTGGCGCAGGACAAGGGAACAATGCATCCCAGGATGCTGCCGCCTCTGGCCAATCCCGAGGATCCCAGCCTTGCGGCCAAGGAGCTGTTTGGCCGCGTGACCATGCCGTCATCGGCTCCGGCGCAGGCGGTCGGCTTTTATGCCAAGGGCTGCCTGGCCGGCGGCGAAGCGCTTCCGATCAACGGCGCCACCTGGCAGGTGATGCGGCTGTCGCGCAATCGCAATTGGGCGCATCCGGAGATGGTGGCGCTGTTGGAGCGGCTGTCGCGCAAGGCCCATGACCGCGCCGGATGGCCGGGCATTCTGGTCGGCGACATGGCGCAGCCGCGCGGCGGCCCGATGATTTCCGGCCACGCTAGCCATCAGGTCGGGCTCGATGCCGACGTCTGGCTGACGCCGATGCCGAACCGGCCATTGTCGCGCAACGAGCGCGAGGAGATGTCGGCGGTGATGATGGTCCGGCGCGACCGCCTCGACATCGATCCCCACAGCTGGACCCCGAGCCATCTGCAGGTGATCCGCGCCGCCGCGCAGGAGCCGGCGGTGGAGCGGATCTTCGTCAATGCGGCGATCAAGAAGGCGCTGTGCCGCGAGGCTAAGGGCGACCGCAGCTGGCTCGCCAAGGTGCGGCCGATGTATGGCCATGATTATCACTTCCACATCCGGATCAAATGCCCGGCCGGCAGCCCCGGCTGCATTTCGCAGCCACCGCCCTCGGACAGCGAGGGCTGCAGCGCCCGCGATCTGGCCTATTGGTTCAGCGACCGGGTGCTGCATCCCAAGCCGCCCAAAACTCCGCCGAAGCCGCGGCCGCAAATCACGCTGGCGCAATTGCCGGCGGCGTGCCGCGCGGTGCTGAACGCGCCGTGATCGCCGCCACGCTCACAGCCCGATCAGCGACGACCAGATCTTCTTGAGCTTGCGCTTGATCCGCTCGAACCTCGTCGGCGGCGGAGCGTCTTCCTCGTCTTCCGGCAGCCGCAGCCCGACCACGTTAACGCGGGCGCCGCCGATGCTGCGCGCCACCAGGACGATCGAATCCAGCGGCAGGGTGGCGCCCGCTTTCGGCGCGCGATCGAGGTGAAGGTCGAAATAATCGGCCAGGGTCAGCGCCGCCTCCCCCGGCTCGATCGACACGCCATAGATCGCCGCGAGATCGCCGAGCGTGATCTCGCCCGACACCACGAAATCGCCGAGCAGATGCGGGTCGGGCGCCGAGGTCGGCGGCATGTCGACAAAGAACCGGTCCAGCGCCTCGGCCTTTTCGGGCGGCGCCAGCAGATAGACATAGTCGCCGGCCATAACCGGCTCGGCCTCGGCATGCGACAGGATCCGTTGATCGCGGATCACCAATGTCGGCTTTGACCAGGACGGCAGCAGGCTGCGGCGTAGAAACAGCGATTTCGGCCGCACCTCATAGCCGACCAATTGCTGTTCGAGCTGCCCCGGCAGGTCGAGCTCGACCCGGCGCGGGCCGCGATCGGAGCGCGGCAACGCCACATGCAGGCGACGCGCCGCGGATGCCAGCGTCCAGCCCTGCAGCAGCAGCGAGGTGAAGACCACCACGAAGGCGACGTCGAAATACAGATAGGCCTTGGTCAGCCCCACCAGCATCGGGATCGACGCCAGGAAGATCGCGACCGCGCCGCGCAGGCCGACCCAGGCGATGAACAGCCGTTCGCGCCAGTTGAAACGGAATGGCGCCAGGCAGATGAACACCGCCACCGGCCTCGCCACCAGCATCAGCATCAGCGCCACCAGCACCGCCGGCCCGATGCTGGAGAACAGCCGCTGCGGCGAGACCAGCAATCCCAGCAGCACGAACATCACGATCTGCGCCAGCCAGGTGGCGGCGTCGAGAAACGCCACCACCGAATTATGCGCGCGGGTCGGCCTGTTGCCGATGATGATGCCGGCGAGATAGACCGCGAGGAATCCCGACCCGTGCGACATCTGCGCGGCGCCGAAGATCACCAGCGCCGCGGTGGCGACGAATGGCGCGTGCAGCCCCTGCGGCAACGCGACCCGATTGAGCGCCAGCACCACCAACCGACCGCCGACGAAGCCGATGACGGCGCCAAGAATCGCCTGGCGGAAGAATTCCAAGCCGACATGCAGGATCGAACTCTCGCCGATCGAGATCAACTCGACCAGCATCAGCGTCAGGAACACGGCGAACGGATCATTGGTGCCGGATTCGACTTCCAGCGTGGCGCCGACGCGCGGCCGCAGCCGCAGGCCCTGGGAGTGAACCAGCAGAAACACCGCGGCGGCGTCGGTCGAGGCCACCACGGCGCCCGCCAGCAGCGCTTCGGTCCAATTCAGGTCGAGCGCATATTTGGCCACCGGCGCGGTGATCAGCGCGGTCAGCAGCACGCCGATGGTCGCCAGCGCCACCGAGGGCGCCAGCACCGCGCGGATCGTCTGGAACCGGGTCTTCAGCCCGCCATCGAACAGGATCAGCGCCAGCGCCACCGAGCCGACCAGATAGGTGGTGTGGACATCGTTGAACTGCAGGCCGCCGGGGCCGGAATCGCCGGCGATCATGCCGACCGCGAGGAACACCAGCAGCAGCGGCGCGCCGAAGCGCAGCGCCAGCAGGCTCGACAGGATTCCCGCCATCACCAGAACCGCGCCGAGCAGGATCGCTATGCTGACTAGATCCAGTGACCCCATTGATGTTTCGCAATCCTTCAAATCATTGTTGGGGAATTCTTATCGGTGCGCCCGCACATCGCCAACCTCATTCGCCACACCACGCCAATCCGGCACAAGCCAGGATTCCGCCGAGACGTCGCGGGCGAGCGCGACCGAGGCAATCGCGAGCGGCAGACGAGCTGACGCGGATTCATCGCGCATGGCCGGTCGAAATCTTCGTCCTTGAGCAAAATTGACCAGTTTCGGCGCCGCGCAGGGCGGCTAACCGGCGCTTTAGCTTGCACGGGCCGCCGCGATCACTAAATTGGGGGCTCAAATCACCCCTTTGCGCCGAAGCAGACCGTCCAATGAGCTACGTCGAAGCCTCCGAACAGACCTCCCTGCGTAAAACAGGCCAGATCAAGCTGCACGGCCCCGCGGCCTTTGCCGGCATGCGCAAGGCCGGGCAATTGGTGGCGCGCTGCCTCGACGCGCTGGTCGACATCGTCAAGGTGGGCGTGCCGACCTCGAAGATCGACGACTTCGTGCGCGACTTCGCCTTCAGCCACGACGCCTACCCCGCCACGCTGATGTATCGCGGCTATCGCTATTCGACCTGCACCTCGATCAACCATGTGGTCTGCCACGGCATGCCGGGCGACCGGCCGCTGAAGGAAGGCGACATCGTCAATGTCGACGTCACCTTCATCGTCGACGGCTGGTACGGCGATTCCAGCCGGATGTATGCGGTCGGCCCGATCGCGCGCAAATCGGAGCGGCTGATCGACGTCACCTATGAATCGCTGATGCGCGGCATCGCCGCGGTCAAGCCCGGCGCCACCACCGGCGACATCGGCCACGCCATCCAGAGCTTCGTCGAACCGCAGCAGATGAGCGTGGTGCGCGATTTCTGCGGCCACGGGCTCGGCCGCATCTTTCATGACGAGCCCAACATCATCCATGTCGGCAGCCCCGGCCAGGGCGTGGTGCTGAAGCCCGGAATGCTGTTCACCATCGAGCCGATGATCAATCTCGGCAAACCCTATGTGAAGATCCTGTCCGACGGCTGGACCGCGGTGACGCGGGACCGCTCGCTGTCGGCGCAGTTCGAGCATTCGGTCGGCGTCACCGAAACCGGCGTCGAGATCTTCACGCTGTCGCCCAACAATCTCGACAAGCCGCCGGTCTCCGGCTGAGCCTCTGTTCGCCGGCCGGCTGCGCGTTGGCGCCCCATCCTGACCGGCGGTCCTCCTGCTGACGGCCATCAATGTTCGCCGTGTCTGTGTCGGCCGCCTCTCCGTCCCGGTCGTCATTGCGAGGAGCTCTTGCGACGAAGCAATCCAGTCCTTGCTTGGCGCCGCTGGATTGCTTCGCTGTCGGACGGCGCACCGCGCCGGCCTCGGCTCGCAATGACGCACCAGGCTTGATTTGAGTGGTTTCTTTTGGGTCAGACTCTGAGGCGCCTCGGGATGACGGCGCGCGGCGGCGTGTGCTGACGGCGACGGATTCGAATGTCAAACAGCCACGGCGGATCATGGGTTCGCAGTCTCGCGACGCATCCGCGCCCGAGCCTTGCCAACAACGCCGCCCCGATGAGGGGCGGGGGCGCGCCGCGCGGCGCGAGTTTGGAGCTTCGCGATCGGCTTATGGGCCAATCGCGTATCGCCTTGCGGCGCGCCCCGCAGGCCGGCGAACCAGCCTGGCATTTCGCGGCGATTTTGGGCCCCAGGACCGTGCTTCCGGGCGCAGGCGCGATGCCGTTGCACCGCTTGATCCAGGCGGTTTCCCGCCCTTCGCCTGTGCCGCGTCCAGCCAACTAGCAAGTGGCAGGCTCTCTTAGTGGAGCCGGACGGCGACCCAGGGCCTCCCGGGACGTGGTTGCGAGCCACGCGCGCGGGACGCCGCATCGACCCGACGGGACGAATCCCGCCGTGGCCAGCATTGGCCCGGATCGCTCCGCGCCGCTGCTCTGTCCCGCTTCACAAGCGCCCTCGAGAAGCGCCCCTCACGGACAGGACGGCTAGGAATATAATCGCAGGAACAAGTTTGTCAACCGGATGCTCGCGCCGCCAGATGGCCGCGCGGGATTTCATCCGGCCTTGCGGGCCTTGGCGGCATGTCGCGCCGGCTTCTTGGCGGTTTCGGCCTTCGATGCCTTGCTGCCGCTGATCGGCAGCAGCATTTCCTTTTGCCCGGCCGCGGTCTTTCGCTTTCTGCCCTTCGGGGTTTTGGCTGTCGATTTCGCCGCCGACTTGGTCGCGGCGGATTTGCTCGCGCCCGGTTTGGTCGATGACGATTTGCCAGCCCCGGGTTTCGAGCCGTCCGGCTTGCCGCCGGACAGGCTGCGCTTGAGCGCATCCATCAGGTCGACGACATTGTCGCCGCGCGGCCGCGGCGCCGCCGCGATCGTCTCGCCATTGCGCTTGTGATTGATCAGCTCGGTCAGCGCGGCTTCGTAATGATCCTCGAATTTGTCCGGCGTGAAATGGCCGGATTTCTGCTCGACGATATGTTTGGCCAGGTCGAGCATGTCCTTGGTGATCTTGACGTCCTGAATGTCGTCGAAATATTCGGCGGCATCGCGCACCTCATAGGGATAGCGCAGCAGATTGCCCATCAGCCCGTTGTCGCGGGCTTCCAGCGCGATCACATGCTCGCGATTGGTCAGCACCACCCGCGCCAGCGCCACCTTGTCCATCTGGCGGATGGTCTCCCTGATCACCGCATAGGCGTCGTGGCCGACCTTGCCGTCCGGCACGATGTAATAGGGCCTGATCAGATAGAGGTCGTCGATTTCCGACCGCGGTACGAACTGGTCGATATCGATCGTATGGGTGGATTCCAGTGCGATGCTATCCAGTTCGTCAGCCGATACTTCGATATAAGTATCGGTATCGACCTTGTAGCCCTTGATGATATCATCGGCCTCGACCTCCTCACCGGTCTCGGCATCGACCTTGAGGTATTTGATCCTGTGGCCGGTGTTGCGGTTGATCTGGTTGAAACTGATTTTTTCCGAATCCGAGGTGGCCGGATACAGCGCCACCGGGCAAGTGACGAGCGAAAGGCGCAAAAAGCCCTTCCAATTGGCGCGGGGGGCCATGAAATTACTCCAGGACTGGACTCAACAGAACGCGAAGCAGGGAACTGGAACTCAAGCCGAAGCCGGGGGATTCGTTCCCGGACAATTGTATATTACCGTTGTCAGCGTATCGGAGTATCCACAATGGTTAATCGCCCACGCGATCTGGCGGACCGGATGGCGGACCGCAAGACGCCACGCCAGCCGGCCGACGGCTTTCTGCGCGAGACCTTTCGGCTGCCGCGCGCCGCGGCCCGCGCCAAGGCCCGGGATTTCCTGCACAGCTACCCCAAGGCCGCCTATATGAGCGGCGTCGAGAACTGGCGGGAATTGCCCGGCGACGAAATCGAATTCACCATGCGCCGGCTGCCGACCGCGGATTGAGTGCGTTCACCGAGGCCTGCGACGCCGGCGAAGCCCTCGGATCAATCGCGCCTCGACAAATCCAGCGTCGCGTCATTCCGGGGCGCGCGCAGCGTCAGCTGCGAGTGAACCCGGAATCTCGCGCCATTGTAAAACGTCAGAGCGGCATGAAACGGACGGCGGCATGGTTTGCAAGATTCCGGGTTCACTCGGGCTTGCGCCCTCGCGCCCCGGAATGACGAGCTAATGGTGGGGCATCGCAGTGCCCGGCGTTGAGCGGCCATCATCAAAACTTCGATAAATCCCGGTTGCAAATGACGGTGGGCGCGGCATGGTTGGGGTCTCTCTCAACGGTGTCGCCGCGATGCCCGCAAAGACTGATGAGCCCGCCGGCCTGGCCGGTTTCGCCGACGCCCCGCATTATCATGGCCATCGTGAACGGCTGCGGGAGCGATTTCGCGAGGCCGGCGCCGACGCGCTCAGCGACTACGAGCTGCTGGAGATGGTGCTGTTCCGCGCGCTGCCGCGGCGCGACGTCAAGCCGCTGGCCAAGACCCTGATCGGCAAGTTCGGCTCCTTCGCCGAGGTGGTGCACGCCTCCGAGACCCGGCTGCGCGAAGTTGCGGGGCTTGGCGAGGCGGCGATTACCGAGCTGAAGCTGATCGCGGCGGCCGCCGGGCGGGTGGCGAAGGGACAGCTCAAGAGCCGCACCCTGTTGTCGTCATGGGCCGCGGTGATCGACTACTGCCGCACCACCATGGCCTTCGCCGACAGGGAGCAGTTTCGCATGCTGTTTCTCGACAAGCGCAACCAGCTGATCGCCGACGAATTGCAGCAGGTCGGCACGGTGGACCATACGCCGGTCTATCCCCGCGAAATCGTCAAGCGCGGGCTCGAACTCTCCGCCACCGCGATCATCCTGGTGCACAACCATCCCACTCACCACTTTTGATCACGCTTGATCACGCACGATACCGCTGATTCACAAGGTTTTTTGGGGTTGTCGTAGAGTCGGATATCATGGCATATTGGGGTCGGTTTTAGGGGGATCGAAGCCCTTTTTGACCCCAGTCGCCGACCCCACAAATCCGTCGAGCGACCCCACTTGGAAGCCGATGGAGAACCCCAGTGCCAAGCCTTACCGATGGAGAAATACGCCGCGCCCTGAAGGAAGTGGAACAGACCGGAAAACAGGTCAGCCTCGTCGACGGCGAAGGCCACGGAACGGGACGCCTCGTGCTCGTGATGAAGCCCATGCCGACCCGGGTGACCGCGGACTGGATGGCTCAGCAGTGGCGGGATCAGAAGCGCATCAAGAAGAAGCTCGGATCATATCCTTCGATGCCACTCAGCAAGGCGCGGGAGATGTTCAACCGCGATTTCGCAGACATGATCCAGAAGGGCCGCAGCATCAAGATCGCCGGCGATACGCGGCCTGGAACCGTCGCCGATCTCTTCGAGGCCTACGTCGCTTACCTCAGGGATGCGGAAAAATCGTCCTGGAAAGAGGCGGAAAAGGGCCTCAACAAGATCGCGGATACGCTGGGGCGTAACCGCCCTGCCCGTGACATCGAACCGGATGAGATCACCGCCATCATCCGCCCCATCTATGAGCGCGGCAAGCGCTCGATGGCGGACCATGTCCGAAGCTATATTCGATCCGCTTTTAGCTGGGGCCTAAAATCAGAGCACGATTACCGCTCAAACTCAGCGCGCCGCTTCCGCCTGGTTTATAATCCTGCTGCAGGCATACCGACGGAACCTAAGAAAGTCGGAACGCGCTGGTTGGACGAAGATGAATTCCTCCGTCTCTATCGCTGGCTCGAATGCCCGGACACTCCGGTGCATCCGCCATATACCCGCGCGGTCAGGATTCTGATGTTGACGGGGCAGCGCGTGGAAGAGATCGCCCGACTGCACGTCGATCAGTGGGACGCGAAAGAACGCGTCATCGACTGGTCGAAGACTAAAAACGGGAAGCCCCACGCGATCCCAGTGCCGACAATCGCCGCGGAGCTCATCGAGTCAATCACACCCAACGCTCATGGCTGGTTCTTCCCCTCGGCAACCGACCCGTCTAAGCCAGTCAGCCACGGCACGCTCTATTCGTTCATGTGGCGCCAGCGGGACCGCGAGGTCATCCCTTTCGTGACCAATCGCGATCTGCGGCGGACATGGAAGACGCTGGCTGGCAAAGCTGGCCTGTCTAAGGAGATCCGGGACCGCCTGCAAAACCACACGCTGCAAGATGTTAGCTCCAAGAGCTACGATCGGTGGAACTACATGCCGGAGAAGCGCGCAGCCATGGCAAAATGGGACAAATTCGCCCGGGTATTGCTGACTAAAAAGAAAAGCAGCGGCGCGCTGAAAAAGGCGGCCTGAGCGTGCGGGCTATGTTGATTGCTGGCGCTGCGATGGCCATCGGCACGGCGGTGCCGACCCACGCAGACCCATGTGAAGGCAGGCTTCCGTCCCGACCAGGTGCCACCTTCGCCGGGACCGTGCGCTATGTCGGCGACGGCGACGGCCTGTGTGTTGGCCAGACCGCCGATCCAAATGCGTGGATCGAGGTTCGCCTCGCTGATTTCAATGCCCCGGAGTTGAACGCGCCTCATGGTCCCGCGGCCAAAGCGGTACTCGAACGCCTGGCTCTCCAACGTGAGATCGTATGCATATCCGAACGCGGTCGCGGCGGCCGGGTCCGCTCCTTCGATCGCGTTGTTGCACGCTGCCGCATCGGCGGGGCCAGTCTTGGCGACCTGCTGCGCCAGGCGGGCGTAGCTGAAGGCGGCAACTGATGCGGCCCAGCTCTCCATTGACCTCGCATAGCTTGGAGGCTATATGACTTGGGAAGTCAGATTGCATTCCGCCTTCGAGGATGAGGTTCTGACCATAGAGCGTGACGTCCGTGTCGCACTATTTGCCGCCGCCAAGCTGCTTGCCGATTTCGGCCCACAGCTTGGCCGGCCCCACGCCGACACGCTCAAGGGGTCCAGACACGCCAATATGAAGGAGTTGCGGTTCGAGGCGGCCGATGGCGAATGGCGAGCAGCCTTCGCCTTCGACCCGGAGAGAAACGCAATCTTGCTCGTGGCCGGCGACAAGTCTGGCAGAAGCCAGAAGCGCTTCTACAAGGGCCTGATCGCCAAAGCGGATTTGCGGTTTTGCGACCATCTGGAAAGCCTGAAATACGCAAAGAAGGGAAAGTGAGATGGGCAGGACGATCGACGATATCATTGCCGAGCTACCCGCGGATGAGCAGTCGGCAATCGAGTCCCGCTATCAGGTACTGAAGCAGGAAGTCGAAGGCCTGCGCGAGCTGCGCCAGATCGCCGGCAAAGCGCAAGCTGACATCGCAACGGCGCTCAACATCAAGCAGCCGTCCGTCTCAAAGATCGAGAGCCAAGCGGATATGTATCTCTCGACGCTGCGCAGTTATGTCGAAGCAATCGGCGGAAAGCTTGAGATAACAGTGAAGTTGCCAGCTCGCCCAATATTTACGATCCACCATCTCGGCGATGTTACCGGGTCAGCGAGCAAGCCAACTGTCGCGCGGCGCGCTCGTGGCTGATCTCGCAGAAGAAACTCCACCGGCACAATTCGAATTTGTTCGCCATGGTGATTCCGTCACCTCCTCCGTCAGCTGGGAACGTGGGCCTGAGCAGGTTCGCAAAGCACTTGGCGAGGCCCTGAACGCGAGGAATGTAGCGTTTCTTCTGGGCGCGGGCTGCTCCTCGTTCGTGCTCGATAAACAAGAGCGCGGCATCTCGACGATGGCGCCGCTCGCCAAGGAATTCTGCAAGCATCCCTGCGTCCCGGATCTGGAAGACGATCTGAACCTTATCCCCACGCCAGACTGGGCGCTGGATCAGGCCGATATCGAATTCCTGGAAGCCGTCGGCGCGAGCCTGTCGGACACGGAGTATTCGCGCAACCTAGAACGCCTGATGGAGTTGCTGCACAGCCTGCGTTTCATCTACGAGCGGAGCAACAAACCCAAGCACGCGGAAAACGGTGCAAAGGTCGAGAAGATCATCAAGAAAGTGCAGGATTTCCTGTGGGACCGCTGTACCAATGGCGCGTTCGCTAACGGCGATCAAACCGTTCTTGATCTCTACCAAGCTTTCTATCGTAAGCTTGTTTTACGCGACCGATCCTTGCCGAGGCCCTGGGTCTTCACAACCAACTATGATCTGTTCAACGAACGGGCGATGGATCGTTTGGGATTACCCTATGCAAACGGCTTTTCTGGCGTGGTCGAGCGGCGCTTCAATCCCGCCACCTTCCGCTATGCGTTGGCTGAACAACTCGACCTAACAAACCGGAAGTGGTCGGCGGTCGATGGATTCGTCTATCTCTGCAAGCTGCACGGCTCGATCAGTTGGACCGAGGATGACCACGGCCTCTTCCCAGTTCGCGAGCTGTGGCCGCAGGACGAACCGACGAAGGTGATGATCTACCCGACGCCGGCGAAGCAGAATTCGAGCCTTGGCTCGCCCTACGCCGACCTCTTCCGCGAATTCCAATCACGGATCGTGCGAGAACAGAGCGTCCTGATTACCGCGGGCTTCGCTTTTGGCGACGAGCACCTGAACCACATCATCTATCAGGCGCTCACCATCCCCACCTTCCGCCTCATAATTTTCGCCGACCCGGCGTCGGGAGGCGAGATCGAAAAACTACGGAAGCTGAACGACCCGCGAATCTGGATCATCGGGGGCGACGGTCCAGAGGAAGGCACCCGCGCCCACTACTTCAGCACGATCGTCGAGCACTTTTTGCCTCAACGCCCCCTCGAACGCATCGATGATGCGGTGAAGTTGGTGTTGGAGAAGATGGGGCCAACGAAGGGCGACGACAGTGAGCTCTGACGACCGCAAACGGGCGATCGGCAAGGTGACGTCCGTCGCCGCCGACCGTTTCGTCATCGAGATGCACAGCGGGACCGACAACTTTACCGTCGTCGGCTTCGACGACATTCACTACGTCGCCCGGCTCGGCTCATTCCTGATGATCCCCGCACAATCCGAATACGTCGTGGCCGAAGTCGTTGGCCTACGTGAACGGGACGGTCCGGGCGGTAGCGGCGGAAACGGCCAATTGGATAAGGCAAGTTCCGCCAAATTTCTTGACGTGGTTCCCGTGGGCATGCTGCCCCTCCAGGGCGTCGGCAAGTTCCGCTTCGGCGTATCGATATTCCCCTCGCTATTCGCGGACGCGCTCTATGCGCTCGACACCGAGCTGGATCGCATCTTCGATACGGACGCCGCCTTCGTTCCCTCCATTGGCCATGCCGGGGCCGAGTGCGTCCCAGCAGAGGCGACCCGCTTTCGGAACCTGGGCATCGGCCAGTCGGTCATTTTTGAAGACTATCAGGTCAAGGTCCGCATCGACGATTTCTTTGGTGGGCACGTGGCCGTGCTGGGAAACACCGGCAGCGGAAAATCCTGCACAGTAGCATCAGTCCTTCAGGCTCTTTTTGAAAAGCCCGACGAACACCACGCCCGCGGCGCAACGTTCGTCGTGCTGGACGTCAACGGCGAATATCACACCGCCTTCTCCAAGCTTCCGGCGGATATCGGCGTCGAACGAGTGATCCTCGACGGCTCAGCAGGATCGGGCAAGTTCCGTGTCCCTCACTGGTTTCTCGACCTGTCCGAGTGGGAACTGCTCCTCCAGGCGAGCGAGCGCACACAGCTTCCCATCTTGCGCATGGCTCTCGGTCTGGCGACGTTGTTCGGCCAGAATAGCGGCGCGCAATTGAACACGTTCCGCAATCATATCCTCGCCACCTGCATCACGCAGATCTTAGGCGACGAGAACCAACCGGGTGCCAAGGAGACGCGCATCCGCGGAATTCTCCAGCGTTTCCGCACGCAGGAAATCAACGCCGCGAAGCTGAGCCAGTGGATCACAGTAAGCTACGGCAACATGCCAAATCTTCAGGGGGCCTATACCTATCTGGCCGGTGCAGACGGCGTGAGCGGGTTCATCGATCCTGACCTGAAATTCCCGGATTACGATGGAACGCCATTCGATTTTCCTGCGCTCGGGGATGCGATCGACCTCGCCCTTCTCTACCAGGAAGCTCACGGCAACCGGCAAATTCGAGATTACTGCTCGCAGATGGTGACGCGCTTCAAAGCGCTGGAGGAGCGAGCCGACTACGCCTTCCTCCGTCACGACGCTGCCAGCGCCAGCGAGCCGGCCGCGTTCCTAGCCAGCCT